>CAMWTJ010000004.1 GCA_947177185.1 uncultured Porphyromonadaceae bacterium
TTTATCATTTCTATTTCAGTTTCGGTTTGCCGCTGCAAATCTAAGGTGCCGCAAAGATAGCAAATCGCGCGCTAATAGCAAAACGCTGCGCGAGGCCTGCGCGGCGAGTGGTGCCGTGGCGTTTTTCGCACATTTGGGTGAAATGTGAGCAAATTGTTGCAAAAATCCGCGAATTGGCTTTAATTTTGCAGTCTATTCCATTGTTTAATTATAATTCTATGGCGCAGAAAGCCAAATTCGCATCAAAAATAGGGCTCGTGGCCGCGACTGTCGGCTCGGCGATAGGCCTTGGCAACGTGTGGCGTTTTCCTGCCGAGGTGCAGGCCAACGGCGGAGCCGCTTTCCTGGTTGTTTACGTGTTGTGCGTGTTGTTGCTCGGCATCCCGGTGATGCTTGCCGAGTTTTCGCTTGGCCGCTCGGCCGGCACCGACGCCGTGGGAGCGTATCGCAAGTTCTCGCCGCGTTCGCCGTGGTGGCTGGCGGGGGCGCTTCCTGTGCTGGCGTCGTATCTGATACTGAGCTTCTACATGGTGGTGGCGGGCTGGACGCTCGAGTATTTCGTGCAGAGCCTTTCCGGCGCGCTGTACGCCGGCACGGCCGATGCCTCGGGAGCTGTGCTCGACGGAGTGTTCCGCGACCGCATGCGCGAGTATATATGCGGCAGCTCGGGCCCTCTGCTCAACACGTATGCCCTGATACTTCTCAACCTCGGCGTGCTCCTTTTCGGTGTCCGCAAGGGCATAGAGCGCCTGTCCAATGTGCTGATGCCGCTGCTTTTTGTGTTGCTGCTTGTGTTTTGCGGCGTGTCCATGTCGCTGCCGGGCGCTGCCGACGGTCTGCGCTTTTTCTTCGCTCCCGACTTTTCCAAGATTACTCCCGCGGTGGTGATAAGCGCTTTGGGGCAGGCGTTTTTTTCGTTGAGCCTCGGTATGGGTATTCTGATTACCTACGCGGCCTATTATCCCAAGAAAACCCGGCTTATGCGCACAGCCGTCACGGTGTCGCTGCTCGACATGATGGCCGCCATACTGATGGGCGTCGTTATATTCCCTGCGGTCACGAGCTTCGGCCTCGGCGATGCCGAGCTTGAGGGCACGGCGCTGGTGTTTGTGACTCTTCCCGAAGTATTTGCACGTATGCCGTGCACGCAACTGTGGTCGGTACTGTTTTTCCTGCTGCTGCTTGTGGCCGCGCTCACCAGCACGGTATCTATCGCCGAGGTGTCGGTGAGCTTTGTTCAGAACCGCTTCCGGCGTTCGCGGCGCGCGGCATGTCTGATAGTGTTGCTGCCGCTGTTTGCGCTGAGCGCACTGAGCGCGTTGAGTTTCGGCTCACTCTCGGGTCTGAAGCTGTGCGGCCTTGTGTTTTTTGATTTCCTCGACACTCTGGCCACAAACATCATGCTTCCTGTGGCATCCATATTGCTGTGCCTTTTCATAGGGTGGCGCCGTCCCGGGGTGCTGCGCGGAGAGCTGAGCAATTATGCCGAGGCCGACCACCGGCTGCAGCGCCCCGTGGCTTTTGTGCTGCGGTGGATTGCTCCCGCGCTGATACTTATAGTTCTGGTGTCCGGGCTTCTGTGAGCATGAATTCGGCCTCGTCGGCCAGTGCGGCTGCTATCTGCCGCGTGTAAGCGCAGTCGCGTTTCAGTTCGGCCTGCCCCATGGCCAGCGCCTGCTCGGGGTGCGCGGCCACGAGGTTGAACATAAGGCGCAGCGCGCCGTAGCGCACGCCCTCGTCGCTGTCGTCGCTCAGGGCTTCCGCCATCTGCGCTGCGAAAGGCAGATGCCTGAGCAGCCGGTGGCACAGCACATCTGTCACTTCGGCGCACGGCGCCTCGCGCAGCATCTCCTCGGCCCTCGCGCGGTCAGTGGCGGCGGCATCCATCAGCATCGGAGCGGCAAGCATGCTCTCCCGGGTGGTGCGGTTGGCCCACAGTGCGCGGCCGAGCTCCGGGGCCGCGGAACTGTCGACCTCGCGGGCTATCTCCACTATCTGCGGCAGGTTAAGGCCGAATATCACATGAAACGGGCTGCCGGCGCGACGCAGTGTGTCGGCCACCACGCCGTTGCGCATGGCAAAAAAACGGCGCTTGATGCTCTGCATGGGGTTAAAGGATGTTTCCATGATGCAAAATTAATCAATTTCTTCAACAAATCCGGCCCGGGCGCGTTTTAAGATAAACCAAACAGTGATAAAGATATGAAAATAGTCAAATTAGCTATAATGGCGGTGCTGGCGCTTGCGCCGGCAGTCGCAGCAAGAGCACAGGTGGCTCCCAGCGGGAATCCCGGCATAGTGGTGGCCGGTTCGGTCAATGATTCTGCCCTGCCGCAGGCAGCCAAAGACTTTATCAACAAATTCTATCCCGGCCGCACGATAGCTTCCGTGCAGAAAAATTTTCTGCGCACGGAGTACGATGTGCGCCTGCTCAACGGCGTTGAACTTGAGTTCAACGGCAAAGGCAAGGTGACCACCATCGAGGCCCCGGGCGGAACAGTGCTGCCCGATGCCGTGGTAAAAGCCCTTCTGCCGCATAAGGCCTACCGCCATTTGGCCGACAACGGGCTGAACGGCTATGTGGAAGAAATTTCTCTCGACCGTCGCGGCTACGAGGTAGGATTGCTGCTCGAAAATCCCGACGAGGTGGTCTACACTATTGAAGGCAATTTCCTGAATTTCGACAACTGACGCACACCGTGCGCCGGACATGACAGCGACGGCTGCGCCCCTCTCCGACGGGGCGTGGCCGTCGTCGGTCTGTAGCCCCCGGGAGCAGCTGCGCACATCTTTTTTGCAATCGTGGTGTTATGTTTGAAAATTTTGTTATCTTTGGGCGGACAATCTTTTTCAGCATGCCATAAACACACCGACTTATTATGAGATACGAAACTGTGGGCAGCTTTCTGCCGCCTCTCGAGCTTATCAATGCAAAAAGTGATGTGAACGCCGGCCGCATGAGCCGTAATGCCTATCGTCTTGCCGAGGACAGCGCGGTGCGCGATATTGTGGCGCGTCAGCTGGAAGCCGGACTTGATATTGTCACTTCCGGCGAGTTGCGCCGCGACGCATGGGACAAGGATTTCTATTCGGGACTTGGCGGCGTAAGTGTGGAGCATATCGACGGCGGCCGTGTCTATCAGCCTTTCGAGGTGTTCACCGATGTGGTGAAAATCAGTGGCAGAATAAGCTACAACTCGGAGCATCCTTTTTTCAACGATTTTGAGTTTCTGCAGGAGTGTGTGGGCGCCAAGGCCGAATGTCGCCAGTGCATACCCTCTCCCGGCGATTTGTATCTCGAACTGCTTGAGCATGCGGCCGAGGTGGATACATATCCGGGTGGCGGAGCCGCTGTGGCGCGCGATATAGCCGCGGCCTACCGCCGCACCATAGAGCGTTTCCATAGCCTGGGATGCCGCCACATACAGTTTGACGACACCGCCTGCGCGCGTCTTACTGACCCTGTGCACGTCAAGCATATGCTGCTCGGTGGTGTCGACCCCGGCCGTCTGGCCGAGGAGGTGACGGCGCTGATAAACGAGTCGGCGAGCGGCCGACCCGCCGGCATGGAGCTGTCGGTCTACATCTCCGCCGGCGAAAACGTGGTCCCGGACTGGAGCTCTTCTCTTCCCGAAATATTGCCGCGCCTGTCGGTGGACAAGTATTTTTTGCCGTTCTTTGCCGATGCTCCCGAAGCGCTCGGTGTGCTCGCCTCGGTGCCGCGCGGCCGGCATGTGGTGCTCGGTCTTGTCGCTGCCCATAGCCCGGGCCACGAGGATGCGGAGCTGATTACAGACGCCGTAAATGCCGCGTCGGCCCATGTGCCCGTGTCGTGCCTGGCTCTGAGCCCGGCCTGCGGCTTCCGACTGACCAATTTCCTGAGCCGCGGCCTTGTGTATGCCGACCAATGGCGCAAACTCAAAGAGCTGGCGGCCATCGCGGCAGCTATCTGACGCGGCTACACTCCACGCTCTCCATAGGCTTAAAAAAGCTAAAAAGCAAGCGCGGGTGCGGAAATTTGCGTATATTTGCAGCGATATATCAACGAAACGCGCGCCGTGTGCGCTTTTAAGCAACATATGAAGCTGAAACACATAGCATTATGCCTTTTTGGCGGAGCTGCCATCTATGCCGCCGCACAAAACAACATCGCCGAGGAAGTGGCGTGGGTCATTGGCGACGATCCCATCTATAAATCTGAAATCGAACGCGCATATCAGGAAATGCAGCAGGACCGCATGGCCATACCCGGCGACCCCTACTGCTATATTCCCGAAGAGCTGGCCATAGAGCGTCTGTATCTTCACCAGGCCGACATCGATACCATTGAGGTGCAGGAAAGCATGGTGCAGCAGCAGGCCGACGCACAGATGAACTTTCTGATATCGAATCTCGGCTCACGCGAAAAGGTGGAGCAGTATTTCCGCAAGCCCTTCTCGGAAATCAGGGATTATTATGCCACCAATATGGCCAACCGCTATCGCGTGCAGCAGGTGAAGCAGAGCCTCACGAAAAATGTCAAGGTGACTCCTTCCGATGTGCGCCGCTATTTCAACCGTCTGCCTCAGGACAGCATACCGTTTGTGCCCCTGCAGGTCGAGGTGCAGCTGATCACCATCAACCCTCCCGTGCCGCGTGAGGAGATAGAAAATGTGAAAGCGCGCCTGCGCGACTACACCGACCGTGTGAATCGCGGCGAGAGCGATTTCTCCACTCTCGCTATTCTCTATAGCGAGGCGCCCGAAGGAGTGCGCGGCGGCGAGCTTGGTTTCGTGGGCCGCGGCACACTTGTGCCCGAATTCGCGGCAGTGGCCTTCAACCTCAACGACCCCAAGAAGGTGTCGAAAATAGTGGAAACGGAGTTCGGCTTCCACATTATCCAGCTTATTGAGAAACGAGGCGACCGCATTAACTGCCGCCACATACTGCTGCGACCCAAAGTGAGCGACGAAGACCTCACCAAAGCCATAGCCCGCCTCGACAGCGTGCGCGCCGATATAGTCGACAAAAAAGAAATCGATTTCGAAACCGCGGCGCGCTACATTTCGCAGGACAAGGACACACGCTACAGCAACGGCATAATGATGAACCAGCAGACCGGCACCACACAGTTTCAGATGTCGGAGCTGCCGCAGGAGGTGGCACGTGTCGTAGCTGCGATGGAGCCGGGTGAGATAAGCAAGCCCTTTGTGATGAAGGACCCCAAACGCGACCGCGAGATTGTGGCGCTCGTCAAGCTGACAAAACGTATCGACGCCCACCAGGCCAACCTCGGCGACGACTACCAGTTGCTCAAGAATATGTACGAGGAATCTTCGCGTCAGGAGATACTCGACAAATGGCTGGAGAAAAAAATCGCCGACACGTATGTGCGCATAGAGGACGGATGGCGCGGATGCGATTTCCGACACAAAGGCTGGATTAAAACAAAATAAGCGCCTTACGGGCCGACTGATGAAGAATCACCTGCACATCGGACCGCTTGCGGCTGTCGCGATTACGGCCGTTGTGGGCTTTGCCGTGCCGGCAGCCACCCAAAGGCCGCAGGCGGCGCCGCTGCCCGAAATCAAGCCGCAGGTGCCCGGAGCCGACCGCTCGGCCGGCAACCGCGTGTTTCTCGAGCATGCCGACGTTCTGCGCAAGTCGCAAAACGACGAGTATATGGTGGTGCAGGGCAGTGTGCTCTTCACCAAAGGACCCATGTACATGAGGTGCGACAGCGCCCACTTTTATCCCGACACGGAGTCGATGGACGCGTTCGGCAATGTCAGCATGGAGCAGGGCGACACGCTGTTTGTCTATGCCGACGAACTGAACTACGACGGCGCGACGGAGGTTGCGTATCTGTATTCCGACGCAGGCAAGAACGTCAGGCTGATCAACCGCGACGTTATGCTCGAAACGCCCGAATTCACCTACGACATGCGGGCCGACATCGGCTACTATGCCACCGGAGGAGTGCTCACCGACGCACACAACCGCCTGCGCAGCATCGAGGGTGAGTACATGCCCTCGACCAAGGAAGCCAACTTCTACGGACGCGTGCACCTGAACTCGCGCTCCGAAGCCGATACGCTCGACATATACACCGACACACTCTACTACAACACCGCCACCCATGTGGCCGAACTGTACTCGCCGAGCAGGGTGGTCAACGCCGATGCCGTGATATACACGCGGCAGGGCACGTACAACACCGAAACCAATATCGGACGCCTGTACGACCGCTCTTCAGTGGTCGGAGAGCAAGGCGGGCAGACCCTCACAGCCGATACCATATTCTACGACCGCGAGGCGGGTTATGGCGAGGGATTCGGAAGCGTGGAGCTGACGGACACAGCCAACTCGTCGGTAATACTCGGCGATTATGGATTCTACAACCAGATAGCCGACAGCGCTTTCATAACCGGCCACGCCGAGCTGCTGCAATACAACCAGGGCGACACGCTGTATATGCACGGACGCTATATAGAGAGCTTCCGCGACATCATGCTCACGGAGGTGGCTGAGGACACCGTGACGGGCACGCCGGCGCATACCGTGGCCGATACGAGCCATGTGGCCGTGGTGTATCCGCGGGTGCGATTCTGGCGCACCGACCTGCAAGGGGTTGCGGATTCCATTCGCTTCACCCAGCGCGACTCGATGCTCCGCATGTATGTGGCGCCGGTGCTGTGGAGCGACAACAGACAGATATTCGGCGACGTGGTGCTGCTGCATCTCAACGATTCCACCGTCGACCGCGCCCATCTTCCTCAGAACGGTTTTTCGGCCGAACACATAGAGGGCGACCATTTCAACCAGATGAGCGGAAAAGAGATGATAGCGCTGTTTGAGGAAGGCGAGCTTAAGCATCTCGATATAAACGGCAACGTGGAGATTATAATGTATCCCGAAGAGCAAGACTCCACAATCAACAAGATTGTGAACGCCGAAAGCAGTTTTCTTGCCGCCGATTTCAAGCAGCGTCAGATGGAACGCGTGCACTTGTGGCCGGAAACCTCCGGCACCGTCACTCCGCTTTTCTTAGCGAAAAAGAGCCTTTTCTACCTGCCCAAGTTCGAGTGGTTCGACGATATGCGTCCACGCGACAGGGCCGATATATTCGTAGTGCCCGAATCCATGGAGCTGCGCATGGCTGCAGCGCCGCGCCCGGCTCCCGAAGCACCTGTGAAAGTGGGCCCGATGCCGCCGAAACCGGCTGCGCCCGCGGTGCAGTCCATAACGGCCGAGCCGGCACCGCAGCCCGAATCGCAGGAGCAGGAGCAGGAAGCGCTGCCGGCTTCAGATGATTCTCTCCCGGCTGCCGTTGACGCCTCGGATGCCGACGGCCAGGAAGGCACTGCCGCTCAAGAACCCGCCGCTGCTTCGCCCGAGGGCGACGGCCAGCCGGAACAGCTTGCCGCCGCCGAAACGGAGTAGGGCGGTGAACCATGGTGCGCGAGCGACGTTTCTATAATAAAACAAATTTGTTATGGAAAACAACGACGCTATCACCAACATCCTTACACGTGCGAGCAACCGCCGCTTTAATCCCGAAATCCCCGTCACCGACAGTCAGATAGAAACACTGCTGCGCGCAGCCATGGCGGCGCCTACGGCCGTCAACAAGCGCCCGTGGCATTTTGTCGTGGTGCGCGACAGGGTGCTGCTCGACGGCTTCGGCACGTCGCTGCCCTACTGCCACATGGCCAAATATGCACCTGCGGCCATAGTAGTGTGCGGCGATTCGCGCCGCTTCCTCGAAGGCGAAAATTCTACCATATGGGTGCAGGACCTCTCGGCCGCGTCCGAAAACATACTCCTCGCCGCCCATGCCATGGGGCTGGGCGCGGTGTGGACGAGCGTGTACCCATATGCTGAGCGTGTGGAGGCAGTGCGCAAACTCGTCGACATGAGCCCGCTGTTTGTGCCGTTCAATGTGATACCCGTGGGCCACAGCGCTTCCCCGAGGCCTCCGATGGACAAATGGGACCCGTCTTGTGTCACATATCTCTAATTAAAATAAAACGTGTGAGTCTAAAAAGTAGCTCCGCAGCAAGACAATGTTAAGGGATTTTTGTTAAATTTGCAGCAGATAACAAACGGAGAATATTCCTATGACTATGAAGAAACATTTCTTAAGTTTTGCAGCAGGAGTGCTCGCGGTGGCTATGGCTGCCTGCGGCAGCGACGACAGTGCCGAAAAGCTGCAGGCACAGGCACAGCGTGTGGATGCCGAACTAAAGTCTGAAGCAGCCGCTGCTCCGCAGCTTTTCGCCCAGGCATCGGCACAGTATGCCGACTCTGCGTTCACAATCCGCCTCGCGCTGGCCGACTCGCTGATGCATGTGTCGGACTACTCGCAGGCGATGGTAGAGTATTTCCTGAGCGACGAGATAAAGGCACGCGCCGGAAAAGACCTCGACGAGGTGGTCAACACGCTCGCCCATACGAAGGAACCCATGCGCATATGCCTCACCGACGTGTACGGCACATCGAAATGCTACGACATGCCGGCCGCCACGCTGCGCACTCTCTACAAGACCCAGCGTTCTCAGCTTCAGCTCCCCGAGGTGCGCTCGCAGGTGCTTGAGATTCTTGCCGGCCGCAGCTTCCGCTTCGCACAGGGCGGCTCGGTGCAGAAAGTGGACTTTGCCCTTGCGTCGAGCTTCGCCACTTATACGGTGGTCTACGACAGCCCGAAAGCATATTCCGGCCTTAACGTGGCTAATCTGAAGGCACGTTATCTGAAAATGCTTAAGCCCATGTATGCCGCATACGGTCCGCTCGCGCCGGCCGTAGTGGAAATGAATCGCAGCCTCGGCATCGACGGCTATCGCTTCATACTCACCACTCCGTCGGGCGACTCCGAGCTTAAAGCCACGCTCCCCTGGAAGGAAATACTCGCAGACTAATTTTTGAAAAACACGTCCGAAGATGAATTTGGTAGACAGATTTCTCGAATATGTGAAGTTCGACACGCAGAGCGACGAACTCACAAACATGACTCCCTCCACCCCCGGGCAGATGGTGTTTGCCCGATACCTGCGCGACAGGCTCGAAGAAATGGGCCTCGCCGACATCACTCTTGACGACAACGGCTACCTGATGGCCACGCTCCCGTCCAATATCACCGACCGTGAAGTGCCCACCGTGGGCTTCATAGCCCACCTCGACACGTCGCCTGACATGAGCGGCCGAAACGTGAATCCGCGCATCGTGCGCGACTACGACGGCACTCCTGTCACACTCAATGCCGAGATGGGTATCGTGCTGTCGCCTGAAGAATTTCCCGAGCTGCTTCACTATAAGGGTCAGGACCTCATAGTCACCGACGGCACCACACTCCTCGGTGCCGACGACAAAGCCGGCATAGCGGAGATAGTGAGTGCAGTGGAATATCTGATGCAGCATCCCGAAATCAAACACGGCCCGATACGCATAGCCTTCAACCCCGACGAGGAAATCGGCCTCGGCGCCCATAAATTCGATGTGGAGCGCTTTGGTGCCGACTGGGCATATACCATGGACGGCGGAGAGATAGGCGAACTCGAGTTCGAGAATTTCAACGCAGCCTCCGCCCGCGTGACTTTCCGCGGCCGCAACGTGCATCCCGGCTACGCCAAGCACAAGATGATAAACTCGCAGCGCATAGCCAACCAGTTTATCATAATGCTGCCGCGCTGGGAAACTCCCGAGCACACCGAAGGCTACGAAGGCTTCTACCACCTGATTTCCGTGCAGGGTACGGTAGAGGAAACCGTGCTCACGTACATCATACGCGACCACGACCGCGACCGTTTCGAGCGCCGAAAAAAAGAGCTTGAGCACCTCGTGCGCAAGATAAACAACGAGTTCCCCGGATGCTGCTCCATCGAAATCAAAGACCAGTACTACAACATGCGCGAGAAGGTGGAACCGCTGATGCACATCATTGACACAGCCGAGGAAGCCATGCGCCGCGCCGGCGTCACCCCCAAGGTGCAGCCCATACGTGGCGGCACCGACGGTGCGCAGCTCTCGTTCAAGGGCCTCCCGTGCCCCAATATCTTCGCAGGCGGTCTTAATTTCCACGGACGCTACGAGTTCGTGCCCATACCTTCAATGCAGAAAGCCATGGAGGTGATAGTGGAGATAGCCCGCATCGTCGGCGAAAGCAAATGAGCGGAAAGCCGCTGCTCGTAGTCGTCACAGGGCCTACGGCGTCAGGCAAGACCGCTCTGTCGATAAGCCTGGCCGAGGCCCTTGGCTGCGACATCGTTTCGGCTGACTCGCGCCAGGTGTTCCGCGACATTCCCATAGGCACCGCCGCGCCCTCGGTCGAGGAGCGCGCGCGCGTGCCGCACCATCTCGTCGGCTTTCTCGGGCTCGACGAGCCATACAGCGCGGCGGCCTTTGAGGCCGACGCGCTGCGTGTTCTTGACGGCCTGTTCGCGCGCCGGCAGGTGGCTGTGGTGTGCGGCGGCTCTATGATGTATGTCGATGCCCTGACCGGCGGCATCGACGACATGCCGTCGATTACAGACGCCACGCGTGCGCGTGTGCGTGACTTTTACGAGCAGCAGGGGCTGGACGCTCTGCTCGCATGGCTCGAAATCATTGACCCCGAAATGCACAGGATTGTGGACCGGCGGAACCCCAAGCGCGTGATTCATGCCGTGGAGATAACGCTGCAGGCCGGAGTGCCGGTGTCGTCGCTGCGCACCGGGCAGAAGAAAGAGCGGCCGTTCGACGTGCTTAAATTCTGTATCGATATGCCGCGCGAGCGCCTTTTCGGACGTATCAACGCCCGCGTGGAGAGCATGATGCAGGCAGGGCTGCTCGAGGAGGCGCGCGCTGTCCGGCATCTGCGGCATCTGAATTCGCTCAATACGGTGGGCTACAAGGAGCTGTTTGCCTTCTTCGACGGGCTTATGGACCTGGACACGGCTGTGGCCCGCATTGCCAAAAATACGCGCGTATATGCCAAAAAGCAGCTTACGTGGCTGTCGCGCGACGCAGATTTGATAAGACTCGCTCCCGAAACAGCCGCAGCCGACGCATTGTCAATCATAAAAAAGTTCAGACACAATGAAACAAACGCCTGACGATATAGTGCTTTGCGCGCAGTTCCAGGAACTCACGCGAGCCTCGATAGCCCGCGACGTGCTGCTCGCGGAGGATATTCCGGCCGTGATAGACAACTCCGTGATGGGCATCGTGTTTCCGCCCGCAGGAGCAGTCAGGCTGATGGTGCGCGTCGCCGACCGCGACCGCGCGCGCGAAATCTTGCGCCAGGGGGCACTGCTCCGCTGACGCCATCGCAGCCTGTGGCTGCGGCCGAACAATGCGGCGCTCCGAGTTGTTGTTTTTTGTATAAACGTTAAAAAATATTCATCGCGTATATGCAAAAACTGACACTCGTGGCGTTCGTAGCTGCTATCGCATGCTCTGAAGCAGGAGCTCACGAAATCACGGAATCGAAAGACTCGCTGGGCCGCGTGCAGCTGCACGAAGTCACCGTGGGCGCAAAGTTGCGCCATCTCAACGAGGCCGTAAGGCTTGATTTGAAAACCACGCCCGTGCAGTCGTCGCAGCAGGTGCTGCGTGTGGTGCCGGGGCTGTTCATAGCCCAGCATGCCGGCGGCGGCAAGGCCGAGCAGATGTTTCTGCGCGGATTCGACCTCGACCACGGCACGGATATAAGCGTAAGCGTCGACGGCATGCCCGTAAACATGCTGTCGCACGCCCACGGACAAGGCTACGCCGACCTGCATTTTCTGATGCCGGAGCTGATAGATATGGTCGATTTCGACAAAGGTCCGTACGACGTGGCGCGAGGCGACCTGGCCACAGCCGGCTACGTCGAGTTCAAGACCCGCGACCGTGTGCCCACGGAGGCCGGCATCGAGGTGGGCATGCACAACTACCAGCGCTATCGTGCGTCGGCATCGTTTCTCGACAGCGACACGCAGTCGTTTTATGCAGCGGCATCCTTTCTCACCGACGACGGTTTTTTTGACGCCGGACAGAATTTCAAGCGTTTCAACGCCATGACCAAGTACACACACTGGGGCGCCACGTCGAAGTTCAGTGTGACGGCATCGCATTTCAACAGCACATGGAATGCCTCGGGGCAAATCCCGGAGCGCGCCGTGGAGCAGGGCACCATAGGCTGGTTCGGCTCGCTCGACCCGAGCGAGGGCGGCAGCACGTCGCGCACGAGCGTGCAGGCCATGCACCATCTGCACATGCCCGACGGCGCTTCGCTGAACACGTCGATATGGACGTCGTATTACACCTTCGATTTATACTCTAATTTCACGTTCTATCTTAACGACCGCGACCGCGGCGACGAGATTCACCAGCACGAACGCAGGCTGCTGAGCGGCGCACAGACATCCTATACGCTGCCCGTGGCTGTAGGGGCCAACGAGTGGCAACTCAGCGCCGGCGCCGGCTTCCGCTATGATGCCGTGCGCGGCCTCGGGCTGTATCACGCGCAGAAACGCCACGACCTGGGCACTCTCTCGTTCGGCGACGTGGACGAAAGCTCGCTGTTTGCCTATGCGGGCATGGAGATGAAGATAGCCGACAAGCTGATATTATATCCCAGTGTGCGCGTGGACTGGTTTAAGATGGCATATCGCGACCGCATGAAGGAGGAGGCCGAAGCCGAGTTCGACAGCCGCTCGCGCTCGCAGGCCAAGCTGTCGCCTAAATTCAGTGCGGTGTATATGCCGTCCGACGAGCTGGAGATAGTGGCTAAATTCGGCCGCGGTTTCCACAGCAACGACGCCAGGGTGGTAGTGGTGGAGGAAAATGGCCGGCAGACACTGCCCGGAGTCACAGCCGTGGACCTGGGTCTGAAATACAAACCGCTGCCGGGCATGCTGCTTAATCTCACCGGCTGGTATATGCACAGCGAGCAGGAGTTCGTGTACGTGGGCGACGAAGCCATAGTGGAACCCTCGGGACGCTCGCGCCGGCTGGGTGTCGACGTGGGGCTGCGCTACAATTTCGCACGCGATTTCTTCTTCAGGTCGGACTACACGTGGTGCCACGCACGCAGCATCGACGAGCCGCGCGGCGACGACTATATACCTCTGGCGCCTGTGCACACTCTCACGGCCGGACTCACATGGAAAAAGTCGGGTTTCAATATCGGCATCAACGGCCGATGGCTGTCGAGGCGTCCGGCCAACGAGGACTACAGCATAGCCGCACGTGCCTATTTCATAGTGGATTTCAATGCCGCGTACACCTACCGGCGCATGACGGTGGGCGCAGCCATCGACAACCTCTTCGACTCGAAATGGCGCGAGGCGCAGTTTGCCACCGAAACTCTGCTGCCCGGCGAAACAGAACCACATACCGATATCTGTTTTACCCCCGGCACGCCTTTTTCGCTGCGTGGCTATGTGAGCTTCCGCTTCTGACGCGCGTCAGAGCTTGTCGCGGAGATAGCGCCCGGTGTACGACGCCGGGCATGCCGCAATTTCCTCAGGGGTGCCCTGGGCCACGATAGTGCCTCCGGCGGTGCCGCCTTCGGGGCCGATGTCTATCACATGGTCGGCGCATTTGATCACGTCGGGGTTGTGTTCTATTATCACAAGCGTGTGGCCCTGGGCCAGCAGCCGCTCAAACGAGGCCATGAGCACGTGTATGTCGTGGAAATGCAGCCCCGTGGTGGGCTCGTCGAATATAAACATGGTCTTGGCCTTGCTTTCCTGCGACATGAAATAGGCCAGCTTGACGCGCTGGTTTTCGCCGCCGCTGAGAGTGCTCGACGACTGTCCGAGCTTTATGTAGCCAAGGCCCACGTCGTGCAGCGGCTGCAGGCGCCGCACTATGCGCCGGGCTGTGGTCGAGCTGTCTTCGCCGAAGAATTCTATAGCGCGGTCCACCGTCATGTCGAGCACGTCGGCTATGTTGACTCCGCGGTACTGCACGTCGAGCACGTCGCGCTTGAAGCGCTTGCCGTGGCACTCGTCGCACACTATAGTCACATCGGCCAGAAACTGCATCTCTATGGTTATCACGCCCTCGCCTTTGCACTCCTCGCAGCGTCCGCCCTCGGTGTTGAACGAAAAGGTGGCGGGCGTGAAGCCCATCTGGCGTGATTCCTGCTGGTCGGCAAACAGAGCGCGTATTTCGTCGTATGCTTTCAGATATGTGGCCGGATTGGAGCGTGTGCTGCGTCCTATGGGGTTTTGGTCCACGAATTCGATATTCTCGATGGCGTTTATGTCGCCTGCGAGGTCCATGAACGCTCCCGGGGCATCGCCTGCCAGTCCGAGCCTGCGCGCGAGGGCCCGGTACAGCACATCGCGCACGAGGGTGGATTTCCCCGAACCGCTCACGCCGCTCACCACGGTCATCACTCCCAGCGGGAAGCGTACGTCGATGTTTTTCAGATTGTGTTCGCGCGCGCCGAGCACCTCGATGTACGAAGCCGAGCGCCGGCGCGACTTCGGCACCGGGATGTGCAGCGAGCCGTCCAGATAGCCGGCCGTATAGCTGTCGGGCGTGCCTGCGATTTTGTCGGCCGGACCGGCGTAGACTATGCGTCCGCCGAGGCGTCCGGCTTCAGGGCCTACGTCGATTAGATAGTCGGCCGCGCGCATTATTTCTTCGTCGTGTTCCACCACGGCCACGGTGTTGCCCAGCCCTTGCAGCTTGCGCAGCACGCCTATGAGGCGGTCGGTGTCGCGCGGATGGAGGCCAATCGACGGCTCGTCGAGTATGTAGAGCGACCCCACAAGGCTGCTTCCGAGCGACGTGGCCAGGTTGATGCGCTGGCTCTCGCCGCCGCTGAGGCTGCTGCTGAGGCGGTCGAGCGTAAGGTATCCGAGTCCCACCTCCTGCAGAAACGCGAGGCGGCTCTTGATTTCCACCAGCAGACGTTCGGCTATTTTTGCGTCGGCAGCCTCGAGCTGCAGGGCGTCGAACCACGCAGCCAGTTTGTCGATGGGCATGCGCACCAGTTCGGTTATGTTGGCGCCGCCAACCTTTACGTACGATGCCTCCTTGCGCAATCGGGAGCCTGCGCACTCGGGGCAGAGCGTTTTGCCGCGGTAGCGGGCGAGCAGCACCCTGTACTGCACCTTCTGCCGGCGCGATTCTATCCACGCGAAAAACTCGTTGATGCTGCGCCACAGCGTGGCTCGCTCGTCGTCGGAGAGGTCGGCATACGGGCGGTGAATCGGGAACCCGTGGTGCCCGCGTATGAAATTGCGCTTCCACTCTCCCATGGTTTCGCCGCGCCAGCAGGCCACGGCGTCGTCGAACACCGAGCGCGCGGGATTTGGCACCACGAGGCGCTCGTCTATGCCGAGTGTCATGCCGAAACCCTCGCACGTAGGGCATGCGCCGTACGGATTGTTGAAATTGAACATCGCGTCAGACGGTTCGGGGAAGGTGATGCCGTCGGCCTCGAAACGCTTCGAGAACTCGTGACGCTCCACCGCGCCTCCGGCCGGCCACGCGAGCAGTACGGCGCGGTCGCGGCCTTCGAAAAATGCAGTTTCGGCACTCTCGGCCAGGCGCGACACCTCGTCGCCGTCGGGAGCAGTAGCGAGGCGGTCGATGAGCAGCATCGGCGCGGACTGTTTTTTAGTCGGCTCGCCGCCTGTACGCTCTACGAAATCGTCGATTGACTCGAATTCGGAATCATTCACCACAAGGCGCGAGAAGCCTTCCTTGCGGTACACCTCGAGCTGCTGTCCGAGAGTGCGCCCCTCCGGCAGCACAATGGGCGCGGCTATGGCTATGCGCGTGCCGGCAGGATAGGACGCCGCCGCGGCCACGATGTCGTCCACGGTGTGTTTCGTCACCCGACATCCGCTGACCGGCGAATACGTGCGGCCCACGCGGGCGAAAAGCATGCGCAGGTAGTCGTAGATTTCGGTGGTGGTGCCCACGGTGCTGCGCGGGTTGCGCGTGCTCACTTTCTGCTCTATGGCTATTGCCGGGGGCAGTCCGCGTATGAAATCGCACTCGGGCTTCGTGATTTTGCCAAGAAACTGGCGCGCGTAGGCCGACAGGCTCTCGACATAGCGCCTGCGCCCCTCGGCATAAAGCGTATCGAAAGCGAGCGACGATTTTCCCGAGCCGCTCAGGCCGGTGATTACGATGAATTTGTTTCGCGGCAGCTCTACGTCTACATTTTTGAGATTGTTGACGCGGGCGTGGCGTATGGTTATGCAGTTGTCGGACATTCTTTGCGGTTTTGGAGCGCAAAATTACGAAAATTACGCCGCTTACGCCGCTTTCAGATGGTTAAAAATATTTAGAGCCTGTTCCCCTGTCAGAGAGTCAGCGCTTCAGGCTGTACAGAATCAGAGCCATGGAAGAGAATACCGACAGCAGCAGCTCCGGCAGGTGCATATCGTCGTAAGCAAGAGCCCGCACTATCCAGTATATGCCGCAGAGCAATCCCTGGATGCCGACTATTAAGCAGAGGGTCTTGTCTGTAAGGATTACTTTTTTTCCGTTTTTTATTTCCATATGAACAAATCGTTTTATTATCGGTAAAAAAATTGCAGAACGCGTGTTGTGCCGGCAGGCACATCGAGCTCTATATATTCCGTGGCTTTTCGGGCGCTTTTTCCGTCGACACTGTAGCGGCGGGCTCCTTCGGGCACGCGGATGCGAAGCTTTTCGTCCGGCCCACCGTGTATGGTCAGCTCATTCGGACGCCCGTCGCTCCACGCAAGGTCTATCGTGGCGCCGCCACGCACCTTGAAGCCATGCAGTCGGCCTTCCGCCCACGCATCGGGGAGCGCCGGCAGCAGGTGCACGAATCCGTCCTGACTCTGCAGCAGCATCTCTCCTATGCCGGCGGCTCCGCCCCAGTTGCCGTCCATCTGAAACGGCGGGTGCGAGCAAAACAGGTTGGGGAAAGTGCCCGGGCCGTGCTGGGCGTGCGCGTCCGCAAACGCGGGCGTGAGCAGCGCGCGGAACAACTTGTAGGCTCTGTTGCCGTCGCCGAGCCGGGCCCAGAAATTCACTTTCCACGCACGGCTCCACCCGGTGCCGCCGTCGCCGCGTGTTTCAAGTGTGCGGCGGCACGCGTCGGCAAGTTCGGGAGTAAGGACTGCAGAAATCTGATTGCCGGGATGCAGCGCGTACAGGTGGCTTACGTGGCGGTGGTGCGGGTCGGTTTCTTCATATTCCTCGAGCCATTCCATGAGGCGGCCGTCTTTTCCAATGAGATGCGGGGGCAGTTGCGACGCCTCGACGCGCAGCGAGTCGGCAAACTGTGTGTCTATGCCGAGCAGCGACGCTGCTTCGGCGGTGTTGCTGAATAGTTCGCGCACTATCTGAGAGTCCATGGCCGGGCCCATGCACACGCTTATGGGGGTGCGGTCGGTGCCGATGTAGAACGAATTCTCCGGCGACGACGTAGGCGCCGTCACGAGCCATCCGTGTTTCGGCTCGCGTATCATTGTGGAGCGGAAGAACTCTGCCGCGCCTTTCAGTATGGGGTATATCTCCGAAAGATACTGGCGGTCGGCCGTGTAGAGGAAGTGCTCCCACAGATGAGCGCAGAGCCAGGCGCCGCCTGTGTTGGTGGCGCCCCACGAGGGGTGCTGTCCGGGGTCGGTATATCCCCAGGGATTTGTCATCATGTGCATCACCCAGCCGCGGGCTTTGGGCCCGTAGAACACCTTGGCGGTGTGCTCGCCTTGCGCCACCGACCGCCGCACAAGGTCAATCAGCGGGCCGTGCAGCTCGCTGAGATTGCCGGGCTCCACGGGCCAGTGGTTCATCTGCACGTTTATGTTGGTGTGATAGTCGCCGTTCCAGGGGGTATAAATGCCGTTGGCCCATAGCCCCTGCAGGTTGGGAGGCAGGCATCCGGGCAGAGTGCTGCATATGAGCAGATAGCGTCCGTAGTTGTAGTACAGGGCTGCCAGCGAAGGGTCGTCGGCCGATGCGAACTCGCGTATGCGCCTGTCGGTGGGCAGGGCGGCTGCGGCGCCGCGGGGCAGCTGTACGCCGGCGCGGTCGAACAGCTCGCGGTGCAGCGTTATGCCTTCGGCTTTGGCGGCTTCAAAATCGGCGCGGGCCATGGCATCTGTCACAGCGTTGGAGGCAGCGGTGGCATACATGGCTCCGAACAGGTAATCGGTGGCGGCTCCGATTATTATGTAGGCTTCGTCGGCGCCGGTCACGGCAAGTGTGGAATCCGTGGATGCGGTGCGGGCCCCGGCTCCGACCGCGCAAAGGCCTGCCACCATCGAATATTTCATGCCTTCCACGCCCTCCATGCCACTGTCGAGCGTGCCGTAGAGTTCCAGCCTGTCGTGGCCGCATGCCCGCACGGTGGCCCGCTCGGGGCGGGATAGCGTGGCTGTGAAATTCACGCTTCCGGGGCCCGACGACGCCACGCGGTAGACCATCACGTTGCCTTCGCGCGGCACATAGCACTCCTGCACGTAATCGGTGCCGTTCATTCTATAGGCCGTGTAGGCGCAGGCCTCCGAGAGGTCAAGCCAGCGGCAGTAGTTTTCGGCGGTCGCAGCTCCGGGATAGCTGAACGCGATATTCAGGTCGGCCAGCATCTGATATGTGCCGTAGGTACCGCCGTCGGTGGTCATGGTGGGGACAAACGTGGTGTACATCAGCTCCTGAGCCTCGCGGTTTCGGCCTTCGAGCAGCAGCTGCTGTATCTCGGGCAGGCTTTCGGCTGCCGCGGGATTGTCGTAGCATGCCCGCGAGCCGCTCCACATGCTGATTTCGTTGAGCACGATATGCTCGTTGTGCGGGTTGCCGTAAGGCATCATGCCGAGGCGTCCGTTGCCCACCGGCACCGTTTCCTCCCATATGGCGGCCGGCGATTCGTACCAGAGAGTTTTTTCGGGGCTCAGCGACGGAGGCGCTGCCGATACTGAAAGAGAAACCGCAGCGAGTGCGATGGCAAACATGGAGTGTGCGTTCATTGGTATTTCTGCGTGAAAGCCCGTGGCGGCGGGCGGGTTAGGGGCATGCGGCGCCGCGTGCCCCCTAAGCGGGGGCGGCGCCTAACACACCACAAAAATACGCATTTTTTTCGGATTTGAAAAGTCCAAAAATAATTGTTACCTTTGCATTGATATGGAAAACTATATAGTATCGGCACGTAAATATCGTCCGTCGACGTTTGCGAGTGTGGTGGGACAGCAGGCGCTGACCGCCACGCTGAAAAACGCTATCGCTACCGACAGGCTGGCTCACGCCTACCTGTTCTGCGGGTCGCGTGGTGTGGGCAAGACGTCGTGTGCGCGTATTTTTGCCAAGACCATCAACTGCACGAACCGCACCCCCGACGGCGAGGCGTGCAATGAGTGCCCGTCGTGCCGCGAGTTCAACCAGAACCGCTCGTTCAATATCTCGGAGCTCGACGCTGCCAGCAACAACAGCGTGGACGATGTGCGCGACCTGATAGACCAGGTGCAGGTGCCTCCTGTCGACGGCCGCTACCGCGTGTTTATCGTCGACGAGGTGCATATGCTGTCGTCGCAGGCGTTCAACGCGTTCCTCAAGACGCTGGAGGAACCGCCCGCACACGCGGTGTTTATCCTCGCCACCACGGAGAAGCATAAAATAATACCCACCATACTCTCGCGCTGTCAGATATTCGATTTCAACCGCATTTCGGTGTCCGACATCGTGGCCCACCTGTCGTCGGTGGCCGCGGCCGAGGGCATACAGGCTGAAACGGCGGCACTGGGCGTGATAGCCCGCAAGGCCGACGGCGCCATGCGCGATGCGTTGTCGATATTCGACCAGGTGGCGGCGTCGTCGCGGGGCAATATCACCTACAAGAGCACCATCGAGAACCTGAACGTGCTCGACCACGCGTATTATTCGCGTCTGATCGACGCTTTCGCCGCTGCCGACGTGGCCTCGTCCCTGCTGATATACAAAGAGGTGCGCGACAAAGGCTTCGACTCGCTCTTTTTTGTCAACGGCCTTGCGCAATATCTGCGCGACCTTATGGTGGCTGCCGACCCGAAGACGCGCGTTCTGCTGGAGGCCGACGATGCCGTGCGCGACGAAATGGCCGCGGTGGCGGCAAAGTGCACCCCGCAGTTCTTTTACAGCGCTCTCGACCTGTGCAACAGCACCGACCTTAACTACCGTCAGGCAGCCAACAAGCAGCTGCTTGTGGAGCTGATGCTCATAAAGCTGTGCCAACGATTCAGCCCCTCGCCCGATAAAGCCACTGCGAGCAGTGGCGAGGGGCAGCTGAAACCGCTCGCACCCGCCGGGGAGCCGGCTGCTCCCGCCCCGGTAACGCAGCCGCAGCCGCAGCCGCAGCCTGCGGCACCCGCTTCGCCTCCGCAAGCCGCGCCAAGGCCGGCGCAGGCTCCGGCAGCGGCAGCCGCTGCGGGCCGTGCTCCCGTGCCTCCTCCGCCCGAACCGCCGGCCAGGCCGGGAGCCAAGCCGAGGCTCAATGTGCCGGGGCTCAGTCTGCGCGGAAATGTGAAGGCGAAAGCCGAGAGTGTGGCGTCGGGGCCGGTGCGCGCGCAGCAGTACACACCAAAGGCCGTAGAAGAGGCCTGGGCTGCGTTCATAGTCCGCAATCCTTCGGAAAAAATACTGTGCGCCACCATGGAAACGGTGCGCCCGACACATATCGACGCCGACCGATGGCTCATGACCGTAGGCAGCACGGCGCAGAAGGAGCTTCTGGAAGAATCGTTGCAGCGCGTGCTCGACCATATGCGCTCGTCGCTGCAGAACGATGGCTTCTCGCTTGAGATACGTGTGGACGAAGGCGAGCCTTCGCCCGAGATATGGAACCGCTCGGAGCTGCTGGCCCATATGGCTGAGGACTCCGAGGATTTCAGAAATTTTGTAAAGGAATTCAAGTTGACTCTTGATTGATATGACCGACTGCAAAAGAGTTACTATCAAAATAGGCAGCAATGTGCTCACGCGCCGCGACGGCATGCTGGACTTTACCCGCATGAGCGCTATCGTCGACCAGATAGCCGGGCTGCGCGAGGCAGGCATCGAAGTGGTGCTTGTGTCCTCAGGCGCTGTGGCGTCGGGGCGCGGCGAGCTGCGCGACATTGTGGATGCGTCAGGACTCGACGACGTTTCTGCGCGTCAGTTGTTCAGTGCCGTTGGGCAGGCAAAGCTCATAAACAGATATTTCGAGCTGTTCCGCGACCACCGGCTTGTGTGCGGACAGGTGCTCGCCACCAAGGAAAACCTATCTACCCGCCGGCACTACCTCAACCAGCAGCGCTGTGTCGAGGTGATGCTGCGCAACGGCGTGGTGCCCGTGGTCAATGAAAACGACACCGTGAGCGTCACTGAACTGATGTTTACCGACAACGACGAACTCTCGGGGCTGATGGCCACCATGACCGATTCCGACGCCCTGATAATACTCAGCAATATCGACGGCATCTATACCGGCGACCCTTCAGACCCGGCTTCGGAACTGATTTCGGTGGTGGAGCAGGATGCCGACGTGTCGGCATGCATCAGCACGTCGCGTTCGTCGCTGGGCCGCGGAGGCATGACCACCAAATACCGCATAGCCCGTAAGGTCGCGGCCGAAGGCGTGGCCGTGGTGATAGCCAACGGCAAGCGCGACGGTGTGCTCACGTCGCTGCTGCTGCCCTCCGACGCCGAAGCGGTGCCCCACACGCTGTTTCGCCCGGCGCAGACACGCCCCAGCAGCCTGCGCAAGTGGATAGCGCACAGCGACAGCTTTGCCAAAGGCGCCGTGCGTGTGAACCACGGAGCCGCGGAGGCGCTGCGGGCCGGCGGAGCTTCGCTGCTGGCCGTGGGGGCGACGGATATAGACGGCGATTTCGAGCGCGACGATATAGTGCGTGTGCTTGCGCCGGACGGCTCCACAGTGGCATGGGGGCGTTGCGCCTACGATGCCGCCGAAGCACGCGCCGCGCTCGGTGTTTCCGGGCAGCGGCCGCTGATTCATGCCGATTATCTTTATGTAGACGAAACGGATCTTTTCCGTGATAAATAGCAGTAACAATCACCTATGAACGATACTTATAAAAACGCTCGTGCCGCGGCAGTAAGCCTGCAGGCACTTGACACCGACACCGTGAACGCCACCCTGATGGCTTTGGCCGACGATATAGAGGCCAACACATCCGGGCTGCTTGCCGCAAATGCGGCAGACATGGAGCGTATGGCTCCCGACAATCCCAAGCGCGACCGCCTGGCGCTTTCGCCTGAGCGTATAGCCGATATCGCCGCCGGCGTGCGCGCCGTGGCGGAGCTGCCCTCGCCGCTGGGGCGTGTGCTTGCCCAGTGGACGCGCCCCAACGGCATGACCATCAGCAAGGTGAGTGTGCCTTTCGGCGTGATAGGCGTTATTTACGAGGCGCGGCCCAACGTGACGTTTGATGTGTTCGCCCTTTGTTTCAAGGCCGGAAACGCCGTGCTGCTCAAAGGCGGGCACGAGGCCGCCGAAACCAACAAGGTGGCCATCGGCATCATACGCGGGGCTCTCGAGCGCACCGGCATCACGCCCGACGCCGCCGGCCTTCTGCCCGACGGACGCGAGGCCACTGCCGAACTGCTCGGTGCGCGCGACTATGTGGACCTTATTATCCCGCGCGGAAGCCGCGCGCTCATAGATTATGTGCGCGAGCAAAGCCGTGTGCCGGTGATAGAAACGGGCGCAGGTGTGTGCCATACCTATTTCCATGCGTCAGGCGACATTGCCACCGCGCGCGACATTGTGCTCAACGCCAAGACGCGGCGTGTGAGCGTGTGCAATGCCCTCGACTGTCTGCTCGTGGACCGCGGATGCCTGCAGGCGCTTCCGGCCGTGTGCTATCCGCTGCCCGAGCATCAGGTGCATATCTATGCCGACGACGATGCCTATGCCGCCCTCGACGGGGCATATCCATATCTGCATCATGCCACAGAGGACGATTACGGACGCGAGTGGCTGGACTATAAGATGACCCTTGTGACCGTGGACGGCATAGACGAGGCCCTGGACTTTATAGCCCGCAACGGTTCGCACCACAGCGAGTGCATAGTGGCCGAGAACCGCGACGCTATCGCGAGGTTTCAGCGCGATGTGGACGCGGCGTGTGTCTACGCCAATGTTTCCACGGCGTTTACCGACGGCGGCCAGTTCGGCTTCGGCGCGGAGATAGGCATAAGCACGCAGAAGCTGCACGCACGCGGCCCCATGGCGCTTCCCGAAATCACCACTTACAAGTATCTGATCACCGGCTCGGGGCAGACGCGCTCCTGACGGCAGCGCGCGTTCAGTCGCCGCGATAGTCTATGTCCCAATACACGACGTAGCGCATGCGGTGCGCGTCGTACAGCGGCAGCACATCCACGCCGGAGCGCGTGCGGAATTTCAGGCCGCGGCCGGTGCGCTCTATGCATGCGCCCAGATTGGCTTTGTCGAGCGCGAGGTGTGTGGGCAGTCCGGCCGGTATGTGGTAGTCGTAAGTATAATAATCGTTTCTTACGGCTGGGTCGGAGAACGGCGCCGGAGCCTGCATGCCTTCGGTGCCGAGATTGCCCGCCAGCACCACAGGGCCGTAGACCAGCGCGCCACGCGCGGGGTTGTCGGGCGTGGTTTCAAGTTTGATGCTCATGGGGTAGGTGACCTCCACGGTGTCGCCTTTGCGCCAGCGCCTTTTTATGTCGATGTAGGACGACGGTGCCCCCGACACTTTTACCTTGCGCCCGTTGACCCTGACCACAGGCAGGCCGCTCCATCCGGGATAGCGCAGCGACAGCGTTATGGCCGCTGTGGGAGCCTCGTCGATGGTGAGGCGAGTGGTTTCTGATTCGGGAAAGTCGGTGTGCTGCGTCATTACAAGGCCCTTTTCCTTCCAGGTGAGTTGCGAGGGTATGAACAGATTGACAAAGAGCCTGTCGCCGCTGCGGTAGTAGATGCTCTCGGCATACTTGGCATGGCTCTCAAATCCGCTGCCCACGCAGCACCAGAAGGATTGGTCGGGCGTGCTGTAGACTTTGTGCGCTCCGCTCTGCAGCGGAAGGAAATAGCACACCATGCCCGACTCCGGGTCCTGCTGTGCAAGAATATGGTTGAAGAGCGCGCGCTCGTAGTAGTCGGCGGTTTCGGCCGACGCTCTGAGGCAGAAGATGTGGCGCGACAGTTTCAGCATGTTGTATGTGCAGCACGTTTCGCCGGTGTAGCCGTTGAGATAATGCGACATCCTTTCGGGCTCGAAATAATGCTCTTTCTGGCTGCATGAGCCTGTGGCGAAAGTGTGCCTGTGGGTCATCTCGTCCCAGAACAGTTCGGCCACGGCCCGGCTTTCGGTGTTGCCGGTGAGTTCGTAGTTGCGCACCTCGCCTATTACTTTTGGTATGAACGTGTTGGTGTGCTTGGTGCCGAAATCGGCGTCGCCGTCTTTCAGCGGGTCGATTACGGCATTGTGGTAGAAATATTCGGCCATGCTGCGGAAGCGGCTGTCGGCCGTGACGGCATAAAGATTGTAGAAGGCTTCGTTCATGCCGCCGAACTCATTGCGCAGCATAAGCCGCCGTGTGGCTTCGTCCTGTCCGGCAAGTTTGCCATAGGCCCACTCGCCCATGCGGGTGGCTATGCGCAGCGCTTCGGTATTTCCGGCATAAAGGTATTGGTCAATAAGCCCCGACATCAGTTTGTGCAGAGTGTACCACGGGGCCCACACCGACTGCCCGCGCATATTGCGGTTGATAAGTTCCTGCGGAAATGCGCTCAGATAGCCGTCGGCGCCGAGTGCCTCCTGCACCTCGGCCAGCCCGGCCGTGAGGCTGTCGCCTTTCAGCCTGAACACCTCGGCACCTGTGGCGGCATACATCAGCCCGTAGGCCGAGAGCAGGTGGCCGGTGGTGTGGCCGCGCAGGTCGCAGTCGAGCGATTCCCAGCCTCCGGGTTTGACTACGCTCTCGTAGCCGCCTTCCAGCCCGGCAAACACTCCTGCATTGTTGCGGAAGCTGTGCAGCATGCGCCCCACGGGAATCGACACCATCCAGGCCGAGTCGCGCTCGAGGTTGTCGCGCACGCGTCCGGGAAGCAGTCTTACGTCGCATAGGTCGAAGCTTTCGGCTTCGGTTTCTACGGATGTGTAGATGGCGAGTTTGCCCCGGTGCTGTCCGGGATATACCGACTGGGCGGCGCTTCCGAGCACGCTCAGGGCAAATATCAGGCAGAAGGAAAATCGTTTCATGGAACAAAGCGGTTTTCCCTCATATACGTTTCAGGCGTGCCTGATACTTAATACGAGCCTGCCTACAGCCGGCGGCCGCAATGGTAGGTGTTCCATCGGTCTTTGGCATAGCCGTCGCGCAGCACGCGGAAACTGTCGGGCGAGGCTCCATCTATTTTCGTGCCGAGGTAATACACGTTCCATCGGTCTTTGGCGTAGCCGTGGCGCATTACCGAAAAGGAATCGGCCGAGGCGTCTTTCACCGGCTCGCCTCTGAAATACACTTGCCAGGAGTCCGCGGCGTAGCCGTCGCGCAGGGTTTTGAAGGTAGAGGCCGAAGCGCCGGCGAGTTTTTCGCCGAGGAAATACACTTGCCACGCGTCTTTTGCGTAGCCGCCGTCAAGAACGCTGAAGGTCGAGGCCGACGCGCCCTCTACGGGTGTGCCGTCGAAAAACACTTCGAAATCGCCCACCAGATAGCAAGGGCGGCGCGCGTCGGCGGAGAACGATGCGGCGTAAACAGCCAGCAGAAGGAGTAAGGCTATGTATCGGTTCATAACGTGATGTTTAATGTTAGACTCTCCTGCGTGGCAAAAGTAAAGCCGCGCGCGGTCAGACGGCGTCGGCGGCCTGACGCTGATAAAGGCGCAGTATGCCGAGGGTCATAAGCTGGAGCGGGTTGAGGTGCTTTTCGGCGATGTGGCCGCTGAGTGCCCAGGCCATGGTGCGGCGCTCTTTGCGCGGGAGGCGGCGCAGCGTGTGGAGTGCTTTGGTGGAGAATTCGAAAATCATAGCGTAAGAGATGCTTGAGTTGGTTTACACAGCAAATTTACGCCCGCGAGAGTGTCGAAATGCGGCACATAAATGTTAAAATGTGTGATGAGTCAGATTCTTCCGTGGTCGTGAAACGAATAGAACGCTCCCGGTGTGACTATTATATGGTCGTTGAGCCGTATGTCGAACAGAGCGGCAGCGTCGCGTATCTTGCGGGTGATGCTTTCGTCCTGCGGGCTGGGGTTGAGGTTGCCGGACGGGTGGTTGTGGAATATGAGCATGGCCGAAGCGAGCTCCTCGATGGCGCCTTTCACCACGAGCCGCACGTCAACAGCCGTGCCGGACACGCCGCCTTGTCCGACGCGTCGTTCGGAAATCACTTTCAGCGCTCGGTTTAGGTACACTACCCAGAACTCCTCGTGCGGCAGGGCCACGAGGCGGTGGGCCATATAGTCGTAGGCCACCTGCGGCGAGGTCATGGCCGGATTATCGTCGCGCATGGCGTCGGCCACGGTGCGCTCGCCGAGCTTCAGGGCCGCGAGCAGGGTGAGGGCCTTGGCCTCGCCTATGCCTTTGTAGCGCGCACACATCTCTTTGGGCGACATACGCACCACGCGCGAGAGGTGCCCGCGGTTGTCGTGCAGGATGTCGCGGCTCAGTTCTATCACGCTTTTGCCTTTCAGTCCTGTGGCGAAGATTATGGCCATCAGCTCGGCGTCGGACAGGGAGTCGATGCCGTGGCGCAGCGCTTTTTCGCGCGGACGCATCTCAGGGTCGAGCTCGCGGATGAGGGGCGCGCCCGGCGGTGCCTCGTAGGGTGTGTGGCTGTCGGTGTTCATTTGCCTTTTCTCAAGCGTATCTCCTCGTCGATGTCGCGCCCGCGCCGAAGCAGGATTTTTGTGAAGAAAGCCCGCAGGAAGCCCAGCCCGTAGCCCCACAGCTGTATGCACGACGCCGGCACGGCCTTCAGGGCCACGGCCGGGCTGCCGCTCTGCACGAGCGCAGCCGCAAATATGGCAGCGAGCCACACGCCGAGCGGCAGAAGCCACCACGGCGAACAGAAGATGCCGAGCAGCACCAGCGCCACGCATCCGAGCACAAACAGAGCCGGGAACGTGTGCACGGCTTTCAGCGAGCCGGGGTAGAGCAGATGGAGAGTGATGCGGCTCATGCCGAACACATATACCTGGCGGAAAAACTTGCGCAGGTTGCCGCGGCGCTTGTGCCATACGGGCACCTCGCGCAGCAGTCCTATGCCGAATCCGGCCTGGCGGATGCGGGTGCTCATGTCTATGTCCTCGGAAAACATCTCGCGGAAGCCGCCCACACGCCGGTACACCTCCGTGCTGAAGCCCATGTTGAACGTGCGCGGCACAAACTTTTCGAGCTGCACCTTGCCGCCGCGTATGCCGCCGGTGGTGAGAAACGATGTCATGGCGAAATTTATGGCCTTCTGCGTGTCGGTGAACGACTCGTGCGCCGCGTCGGGGCCGCCGAAGCAGTCGAGCGGCCTGAGCTCGAGCTGCTGCGCGAGAGTGGCGAAATACGTGGGTGGAATCACGCAGTCGGAGTCGAAGAACACGAAATACCGTCCGGCGGCGCGCTCCATGCCGTAGTTGCGGGCTATGGAGCGCCCTTCGTTGTCCTTGGCGAAATATTTCACATCAAGGCCGCGCGCTGCGGCAGCTTCGGCCTGCTGCCGGCACGGGACGGTTGAACCGTCCTCCACGAGCACTACTTCAAAGTTTCGCACGGTCTGCGCTTCGAGGCTGTCGAGCAGGTCGGCCACCTCGTCCGGCCGGTTGTACACCGGGATTATAATGGAGAATTCAGGCATGGTATCGGGTTGGTTTCAGGACATTCGCGAGCGGTAGTCGGCATAGGTGAATCGCCGCAGCAGTTCTATGGAGCCGTCGATGCGTTCGATGGCTATGTCGGGATGCTGCAGGCCGTTGAACATGGTTGTCTTGACGGTGGTGTAGTGGTTCATATCCTCGAGCGTGAGCCTGTCGCCGGCTTTCAGCGGCTGTGCGAACGTCCAGTCGCCGATATAGTCGCCGCTCAGGCAGGAGTTGCCTCCGAGCCTGTAGGACGGCAGCCCGTCGGCCGGTTCGGTGGCCTCGGTGATGGCCGGCTTGTACGGCATCTCGAGTGTGTCGGGCATATGGCATGCGAAAGAGGCGTCGATGATGGCTGTGCGCACGCCGTCGTTCTCCATCACGTCGACAACGGACGAGAGCAGGTCGCCGGTGCGCCACGTGAACGCGCTTCCGGGTTCGAGTATCACCTCGATGCCCGGATAGCGGCTGCGGAAGCCGAGCAGCAGGCCCACGAGCGCCTCGACGTCGTAGCCCTCGCGGGTCATGAGATGGCCGCCGCCCATGTTGACCCATCGCACTTTCCCGCTGCGCAGCAGGTGGCCGAACTGGTTTTCGAAAGCCTCGAGCACACGGCCCAAGTCGTCGGCCGACCCTTCGCACAAGGCGTGGAAATGCAGGCCCTCGAGCCCTTCGGGCATGCCGTCGGCCAGGGCCTCGGCGTGTTCGCCGAAGCGCGAGCCCGGGAGCGCGGGGTTGTAGAGGTCGGTTTCCACCACGGAGCAGCGCGGGTTGACCCGCAGACCCGGCGACACGCGGCGTGCGGGGTGCGCGGCGTTGTGTGCGGCCACATCGGCACGGAACTGCTGCCACTGCCGCAGCGAGTTGAATGTGATGTGCGAGCTACCCTCGAGGAAGCGTCCGATGGTGGCGGGCGTGTAGGCCGGGGTGTATGAGTGCACGGCGTCGGTCAGGAATTCAAGCCCGAGCTCGAGTTCGTTGAGCGAGCTGGCCGTGCATGCCACGCCATACTCGCGGAAGATGTCGAACGTGCGCCACAGCGCGTTGGCCTTGAACGCCATGATTATTTTCACGCCGGCGCGGCGCGCCACGTCGGATATGAGGTCGAGATTACGTCGCAGCGCGCTCTCGCGCACGAGATAGACGGGTGTGGGGATGTCGTTGCGTGTCATCGTCATTTCAGTATTTTGAATCGTGCGAATTTAAGAAGCAGCACTCGCTTTTCCACCTCGTCGAACTGCACGCTGATGCGGTGGTCGAGTTCCGAGGTGTCTACTTCGAGCACGGTGCCGCGCCCGAACCGGGAGTGCTCTATGGCCATGCCGGGTGCCATTTCAGACGAGGAATGCAGGGTGTATTCGCCGGGAGCGGCGGCAGGTGCGGGCGCCGCAGCGCGCTGCGGCGGCGCTACGGCCGTGCGTGGCCTCGCCGGCATCTGCACCGCGGGCGAGTGAAAGCTCGAGCGGAAACTTTCGGCAGGCCGCGAGGGGCCGGCTATGGTGGTGCCGGAGGTCATGCGCAGGAAGCGCGGGTCGATGTCGCGCAGAAAGCGCGAAGGCTGGCAGATCTTGGTCTGTCCGTTGATAAAGCGCGAGCCAGCATAGCTGATCATGCAGAAGCGTTTGGCGCGCGTCAGGGCCACGTACATCAGGCGCCGCTCTTCCTCGACACCCATCGGCGAGTCGTAGCTCATGGCCGATGGCAGCAGTTCTTCTTCCACGCCCACAATGAACACGTTGCCGAACTCGAGGCCTTTGGCGGCATGTATGGTCATGAGTGTGACGCGCTCGTGGACGCCGTCGTCGGGGTCTTTGCCGTCCTGGTCGGTGGCCAGCGACACTTCCGACAGGAACGAGGCCATGTCGGCGCGTTCGGCTCCCTCCTCCTGCTTGTCGGCCACGAACTGGCGCACGCCGTTGAGCAGCTCGCCGAGGTTTTCTATCTGCGATATGCTTTCCGGCGTTTTGTCGTGCATCAGGTTTGATATCAGCTGTGTGCGCGTGATTATGTGTTCGGCCAGCCGGTCGGCGGACATGGTTGCGGCGCTCTCGACGAAATCAAATATAAGGTCGTGGAAGCGGTCGAGCTTGGCGCGTGTGCCGCGGTTCACCTCGAGCGGATGCGCCTCGGCGTCGGACAGCACCTGCCACAGGCTCACGCCGTCGCGCATAGCGGCCGCGGTGACTTTTTTCAGCGTGGTTTCGCCTATGCCTCGCGCGGGGGTGTTGATGATGCGTCGCAGGGCTTCGTCGTCGTCGGGATTGACGCTCAGACGCAGGTATGCCACGGCGTCCTTGATCTCCTTGCGCTGGTAGAAGGCCAGGCCGCCGTATATGCGGTAGGGGATGTTGCGCTTGCGCAGCGCTTCCTCGAGTATGCGGCTCTGCGCGTTGGTGCGGTAGAGTATGGCGAACTCCTCGTAGCTGTCGCCGGAGTTCATGCGCACCTGGCTCAGACGGTTGGCCACGAGAAAGCCTTCCTCGTAGTCGCTGTACGCGCGCACCACCTCGATGCGGTTTCCCTCGCCGCCGGTGGTGAACACCTCTTTGGGTATGCCCTCGCGGTTTTTGGCTATAAGGGTGTTGGCCGCCCCGAGTATGTTGCCCGTGGAGCGGTAGTTCTGCTCGAGTTTGAATACCTGCAGCGTCGGGTAGGCGTTGCGCAGATTCAGTATGTTGCGTATGTTGGCGCCGCGGAAGCTGTATATGCTCTGCGAGTCGTCGCCCACCACGCACAGGCGCTGCGAGCGCTGCGTGAGCTGCGACACAATGAGGTGCTGGGCGAAGTTGGTGTCCTGGTACTCGTCGACGAGCACGTAGCTGAAAAACTCCTGATAGTGGCGCAGCACGTCGGGGTTGTCGCGCAGCAGCACATTGGTGTAGTAGAGCAGGTCGTCGAAGTCCATGGCGTCGGCAGCCTGGCAGCGGTCGCGGTAGGCGCGGTATATTTCGGCCGTGCGCGGGCGTCGCGCGCGTCGGTCGGCCTCGGTCAGCTCGCGGTCGAGGGCATACGCTTCGGGCGATATGAGCGCGTTTTTGGCAGTCGATATGTCGGAGGCCACCACGGCCGGCTTGTACAGCTTCTCGTCGAGGTCCATGGCCCTCACGATGCTTTTTATGAGCGCGCGTGAGTCGGCCGTGTCGTAGATAGTGTAGCTGCTTTTATAGCCGAGCAGTTCGGCGTGGTTGCGCAGGATGCGTGCGAAGATGCTGTGGAAGGTGCCCATCCACAGCTTGCGTGCCACATCCTCGCCCGCGAGGGCGCCTATGCGCTCCCGCATCTCCCGCGCGGCCTTGTTGGTGAAAGTCAGGGCCATGATGCGCCATGGCTCCCCCCCCTGCGCGAGCAGATGGGCTATCTTGCACGTAATCACACGCGTCTTGCCCGATCCTGCGCCGGCTATCACCAGCTGCGGGCCGTCGGAGTAGACCACGGCCTCGCGCTGGGCCTCGTTCAGGCTCTCGAGGTATGGAGGTTGGAATTCAGTCATTTACCAGAAGCGGTTGTGTTCGGTGGAATATTCGAATCCGGCATCGGCAAGGCACTGCTCCAGCTCCTTGCGGTCGAGCGAAAGGTCGTCGCACATGGCGTCGAGCGACGCGTACTCGTCGCGCAGCTTCATGTTCACGTAGCTCAGCAGCATGGCCGGGTCCCGGGGTAAATTGTCCATAACAGAAAAATTATTTACAAAAGTACATAAAAAACTTGATATTTTTAGTATTTTTGCCCATGCGCAGCGCCATAAGCGCCTAAAGATTGTTACTACCTTAAACCAAAATTTATATCATGGCAAAAGTCAAACCTTTCAAGGGCGTCCGCCCTCCCAGGAATTTAGTGGAACAGGTGGCCTCCCGCCCCTACGATGTGCTCAACAGCGAGGAAGCGCGCGCCGAAGCCGAAGGCAACCCCAAGTCGCTCTACCATATCATCAAGCCCGAAATAGATTTCGAGCCCGGGCAGGACGAGCACGCCCCGGAGGTGTATGAGCGCGCCGTGGAGAATTTCGACGCCTTCCAGCGCGAAGGATGGCTCGTGCAGGACGACCGAGAGCACTACTACATATACGCCCAGACCATGGACGGACGCACGCAGTACGGAATAGTGGTGGCGGCCAACGTGGGCGACTATATGGAGGGGCGCATCAAGAAGCATGAGCTCACGCGTCGCGACAAGGAGGAAGACCGCATGAAGCACGTGCGCATACAGAACGCCAACATCGAGCCCGTGTTTTTCGCTTTCCCCGACAATCCCGCGCTCGAGGAAATCATAGCCCGCGTGACGGCCGGAGAGCCCGAGTACGATTTCGTGGCTCCCGACGGCTTCGGACACACCTTCTGGGTGATAGACGACGATGCCACGATAGCAGCCATCACAGATGCGTTCGACAAGATTCCCGAACTGTACATAGCCGACGGCCACCACCGCACAGCCGCCGCCGCACTTGTGGGCAACGAAAAGGCCCGCCTCAATCCCGCCCACCGCGGCGACGAGGAATACAACTATTTCCTCGCCGTGGCCTTCCCCGCCTCGCATCTGAAGATTATAGACTACAACCGCGTGGTCAAGGACCTCAACGGCCTCTCGCCCGAGGAATTCCTCGAAAAGCTGCAATACAAGTTCGAGGTGCACGACAAGGGCACGGTGCCCTACCGCCCCGAGTGCCTGCACAATTTCTCGATGTATCTCGAGGACCGATGGTACTCGCTGACGGCGCGCCCCGGCACCTACGACGATTCCGACCCCATAGGCTCGCTCGATGTGACCGTGAGCAGCGACCTCATACTCCGCGACATACTCGGCATCACCGACCTGCGCTCCGACAAGCGCATCGATTTCGTGGGCGGCATCCGCGGGCTCGAAGAGCTCAAGCGGCGTGTCGACAGCGGCGAGATGGCCGTGGCCTTCGCCCTGTTTCCGGTGTCGATGGAGCAGCTGATGCGCATCGCCGACACCGGCAACATAATGCCCCCCAAGACCACATGGTTCGAGCCCAAACTGCGCTCGGGGCTCGTGATACACAAACTCGACTGAACGTCGCCTGCCATTGCCGCGGGCGGTGTCGGGCGGCTTTCAGCCACCCGGCGCCGCCCGTCGCCACGCATATTTTTGCCCGATTTCTGTGCATTTTAAACAAAAAGCAGTAATTTTGCAATCTGTTAAATCAACCATAAATTCCGGCAATGAACGAAATAAATCACGACAACGACGGATTCGAAATAGACGAAGTGCGCGTGCGGCGTCCGCGCGACAAAAAAAACAACGCTGTGCTCATAGCCGTCATAGCCCTGGCTGTGATAGCCCTCGGCGTGGGCGGTTGGATGGTGTACGACGCCACATCGCGCAACAGCGCTCTCGAGGAGGCGCAGGCCATGATCGAGCAGCAGCAGCTCGACATGGAGCAGATGCGCCTCGAGCAGGACTACGACGACCTCAACCGCGAGTTCGCGCAGTTCGAGTCCTCGCGTCAGCTCATACAGGACGACTCCGTGAAGCGCGAGCTCGCCGAGAAATACGAAACAGCCCGCCTGCAGGTCGAGCAGCTGCAGAACGAGCTCAAGAGCGAGCGCCGCAAAAGCTCCGCCGAGATAGCCAAGCTGCGCAGCGAGATTGAAACACTCCGCGCGCTGCTGCGTCACTATGTGGAGGAAATAGACCGACTGAACAAGGAAAACGCCGCCCTGCGCAGCGAAAACGAGGAGATGCGCTCGCAGAACCAGCGCCTCAACTCGCAGGTGGCCGAAACCTCGCGGCGCAACGAGGAGCTCAGCGAGCGCATGACCCTCGCCGAGAAGCTCAACGTCACGGGGCTCTCGCTCACGCCTCTCAACAAGAAAGGCAAGCGGGAGAAAAAAGTGGCCAAGGCAGTGCAGCTCATGGCAAGTTTCACCATACCGCAGAACAATTCCACGCCCGTGGGCGAGAAGACCATCTACATGCGCATCATTTCTCCCACAGGGCAGTTGCTCGGCAGCGGCGGCTCGTTTGCCTTCGAAGGCGCATCGGTGCCCTGCACGGCCAAGCGCACCATCGAATATGCGGGCGAGGAAATCGGCGGAGTCACCATCTACTGGGACGTGGACACCGCTCTGGCTCCCGGCGAATACACCGTGGAACTCTTTGCCGACAACTATCGCCTCGTGCGCCGCAGTTTCACCCTCAACTGACAGCCCATGGCCGATTTCCTTCTCTCCCTGATAGCCGACGTGTTCAGCGACGACGTCACCACCTTCGGCGCCATCGTGCGCTTGTGCCTCAGCATGCTGCTGGGCAGCTGCGTGGGCATACAGCGCAAGCGCAAGGGCCAGCCGGCCGGCGTGCGCACGTTTTCGCTCATTAGCATGGGGGCCACACTGGCCATGCTCCTCAGCATCTACGTGCCGCAGGAATACCTCGGCCTCAAGAACGGCGATCCCGGCCGCATAGCCGCCCAGGTGATCAGCGGCGTGGGCTTCCTGGGCGCCGGCGCCATCATACAGATGAAAGGCTCCGTGCGCGGCCTCACCACGGCGGCCGGCATATGGATGGTGGCCGCCATCGGCATGTGCGTGGGCGTAGGGCTCTACACCATCAGCATCGTGGCCACGCTGCTGATTCTGCTCGTGCTCGTGCAGGTGGAGCGCATAGAGCATGTCACCTCTATGGGAGCCGACTCACGCATCATACGCATCGAGGCCACCACGATAGTGGCCGACATAGAGCCTTACCGCATGGCCCTGCGCTGCGGGGGCGCACAGCTCAAGAGCTTCTATCTCACCTACGACTACGAGCGCCGCGTCACCAATCTCAACCTCGTGGTGCTGCTGCGCGAAGGCATCGACGTGCTGGCCGTACTCAACAGCCTTGAACACGTGAGCCCCACGCGCACCATCACTTTGGCCAATCAGCTGAACATTTAATCGGGAGGCTAAAGCGCCGCCTGGCGCAGAATGTCTGCCGCCACCTGCGTGCCGCACGCCTCGAGGCGCTCCTTGAGGCGGCGCCGGCGGCTGTACATGGTGTTTTGCTTCATGCCGGTGAGGCGGCATATGGTGCCGGTGTCCATGCGCGCCAGCAGCAGCGCCGCCAGTGTGAAATCGTCGTCACGTATCGCGCCGTCGCTCTGCGCCGCAGCTATGATGCCGCCGAATGTCGAGTCTATCTCCTTCACCAGCTGCTCCAGTTGCTCCGGCTGCGCCATGCGCTCGAGTTCCGACTCTATTTGCCTCAGCACCCTGCGGCGGCTGCTGTCGGAGTCTTCGAGGCCGCGCAGCTGCTTGTTGAGCATGTTGAGCGTGGCCCATTGCCTTCGGTATATCAGCTTCAGTCGGTCGTGCATATCGGCGTTCTGCTCCTGTCCGGCGCACACATCGCTCTGCAGCAGCAGAATCTCGCCCATCTGAGCCTCTATGCGCATGTCCTTCAGGCGCATGCGCATGCGGTGGTAGTACGTGCCGCCCGCTATGGCCAGTGCCGCCGCCACCATGCCGGCCGTGAGCCATATGCGCAGCCACATGGCCCGCTCCTTCTCCTGCGCGGCTATTTTGTCGTAGTAGTTGCGCTGCTCCACCACTATCGACTGATTCAATTTCTGCTCGAGCAGCTCGTTTTGCTGCTCTATCAGTTTGGCCTTGTATGCGAGGGCTTCCTTGTAGTTTTGCTGCTGTGAGTAAAGATAGGAGTAGGCGTTGTATATAGCGGCTTTTTCTTCGATAGTCGTGGCATACTTGTCGGCAAATTCGAGATGCGCGGCAGCGTTTTCATAATCTCCGGCCCATGTTTCAACAGTGGCCATATAAGCCACCTCTTGCGTATATTCCGGGTTCATGTAGCCGATCATCTGCGGAATCATAGTCTGTGCTTCGGCGTATTTATCGTGCTTTACAAGATAGGAAAAATACGCGGTGGTGGCATAATAAAGCAACATGGAGTCCTGCGGCGGCTGCGATGCGAGATGGATTACGCTGTCGAATAATGCGTCGCCTTTGTCGCACCCTTCTATATTGCCATAGGTTATTGCGAGCTCGCAGAGCGCGAAGCGATGGTTCCGCTCTTTTCCGGCTTTTTTGTAATACTCGACCGTTTTGCGGGTGTAATCCAAGGCTTCTTTCAGCATATAGGAAAAGAACATTATATCGGATATAGCTTCAGTAGATTTTGCCATCCAATAATAGTCCTGCTTCGATTCTGCCATTGAATAGGCCTCCATTAAAGGAATTATGGCATCGTCGTACCGCTTGCAGTTTGTTTCCACGACGCCTTTGTAGAAAAGCGCCTTCATAAGCCTTTCCTTATCGCCGTTTCTGCGAAATGCTTGCACCGAGCGCTCTATCAGAGAGTCCGACAATTCTATATGGTGCGTTTTGGTCCGGGCTTGCACATACAGCAATCCATATAGTGGCGAGCTCTTGTGCTCTTGCTCAACACCGTTTACTATGGCCAATGCCGAGTCCGGGTATTCCTCAATAATCCGTTCCGCTTCCAGTAACTGCGGGTCGTAATGATTTTTGCATGCAGATAATAATACCAACAGAGAACTGGCAAATACTATTAAATGTTTCATAATACTAAAGCATAAACTTACTGCAAAGATATGAAAATCCCAAGCGTACCATCACTCTGGTCATTTAATCGGGGAGGCTAAAGCGCCGCCTGGCGCAGAATGTCTGCCGCTACCTGCGAGCCGCACGCCTCGAGGCGCTCCTTGAGGCGGCGCCGGCGGCTGTACATGGTGTTTTGCTTCATGCCGGTGAGGCGGCATATGGTGCCGGTGTCCATGCGCGCCAGCAGCAGCGCCGCCAGTGTGAAATCGTCGTCACGTATCGCGCCGTCGCTCTGCGCCGCAGCTATGATGCCGCCGAATGTCGAGTCTATCTCCTTCACCAGCTGCTCCAGTTGCTCCGGCTGCGCCATGCGCTCGAGTTCCGACTCTATTTGCCTCAGCACCCTGCGGCGGCTGCTGTCGGAGTCTTCGAGGCCGCGCAGCTGCTTGTTGAGCATGTTGAGCGTGGCCCATTGCCTTCGGTATATCAGCTTCAGTCGGTCGTGCATATCGGCGTTCTGCTCCTGTCCGGCGCACACATCGCTCTGCAGCAGCAGAATCTCGCCCATCTGAGCCTCTATGCGCATGTCCTTCAGGCGCATGCGCATGCGGTGGTAGTACGTGCCGCCCGCTATGGCCAGTGCCGCCGCCACCATGCCGGCCGTGAGCCATATGCGCAGCCACATGGCCCGCTCCTTCTCCTGCGCGGCTATTTTGTCGTAGTAGTTGCGCTGCTCCACCACTATCGACTGATTCAATTGTTTTTCAAGTTCTTTGTTCTGCCCTTTAATTACAAGCCTGTTGTATCGCGCAACTTTGGGGTAGTCTTTAAGCAGTTCGTAAATAAATGAATAAGCATTGTATATGTTGACACTGTCAATAACATCAGTAGCATAAGATTCGGCATCCTTCATTTGCGAAAATGCCTCGTTATAATTTCCTAAATGTGCATCTAACTCGGCACTGCATACAATATTGTAGGTCAGTGGATATTTTTTGTTGAATTCTTTCATGAGTGCATGATACCGTAGGGCATCACTGTATTCTTTATACTCAACATGGTCTACAAACCTTGGAGCTGTGCAATAGTATAATAAGCCCGAATCAGCGGGGCTAACGGTAGAAATAACGCTATCAATAAGAGTTGCGAACGATTTACGGTCTTTCAAATGAAGGTGCTCAACGGCTATATCGCACAATATATATTTATGATTAAGTTCTATTCCTGCATCCTTAAAACCTTTTGCAGCAATTGTCCAATACTTTAAGGCATCTTTAAATAAATGGCAATTTCTGAATAAATCGCCCAATAACATCGCTATCCGTGCTTTCCAGATTGTATTGTCCTTGCTTTCCGCTATTTCAAAACTTTGTGTGGCAGGAATAATCGCCTTATCATACTCTTGTTTATAGAATAGGAGTGTCGCGTAATAATACAAAGACTTCATCAGCCGCTCCTGGTCGTTATCCGTTTTAAAATGGTCCATAGACTCAAGAAGCATGGATGCAGTAGTGTCTATATAATTATTCTTGTGCCGGGCCTGTGTGTATAACAAGAAATATAGTGCGCGGTCTGACTTAAGCGCAAAGTCGGCGTCGTCGATTGTTTCAATTATTGAAAGGGCCGAATCAGGATGTTCTTCCATGATATTCTCAGCATGGAGAAGTCGGGTGTCGTAATGATTTTTGCATGCAGGTAATAATACCAACAGAGAAATGGCAAATACTATTAAATGTTTCATAATACTAAAGCATAAACTTACTACAAAGATACGAAAAACTATCCGACAATATGCAATTTATATCAAAATATACGTAACGAGCAGATATTCAGCGCGTTTGGCGTCTAATGCCTAATGTTCGTATTTTCAGAGTATTATATAGTGCACAAAATATTTATTTTGTGCACGTTGTAATGCGCTTATAATTAATACTATAAGTCTTTGAGTGCACAAAATAAATATCGTTCTAAATTTGGATACATATTATGTGACGCTTAATTTTGCAAAAAACTAACGTGATGAAAATTCAGAGTAAAATAGTCTGCTTGCTGTCTATTATAATGACACTTTATGCAGCACCAATCAGCCAAGCGATGGATGTACGAGATACGTCAACTATAATCACGTTGAAATTGAGAGGAGGGCGCCCTGATTTACCGAAGATGCCGTCGCGTCAGCGCATCACGTGTGTTTATGAGGACGGAACTCTGTATCTTGAATTCAAATATAGCGAAGGCGAGGCGGTGCTTTCCGTCACAGACCTTTGCCATGGAGGCTGCACTGAGCACGTTTTCTCTACAGATGCCCCCGCACTTATATATATTGGCGCTGTTGAAGCGGCGACCATTGAGATTTATACAGAAAGCGGCAGCGAATACGTGGCCGAAATTATGGATTACTGACAAAAGAGCACCATGAAGCAGAGCATTTTCAATACGTGCATACAGCTTGACAATGGGTTTACCATTGTCTACAATGCGTTTTCCGACAAATATGTGGTGTGCGGTTCGGAGGCAATCTCAATCGACGGCCACCAAATACACAACTGTTCAGAATTGGTTCGCGCCCGCCTTGAAGAGATTGGTGCGTATGTGCCCGATGATGTCGACGAACAGCGCATGCTTGAAGAGCGCATAGAGCGCGTCGACAACGACTCTGCATGTTTTGAACTGCATGTGAATCCTACGCTTAACTGCAATTTTCGTTGTTGGTATTGCTACGAAGAGCACTTGCCGGGTTCAAAAATGGACGCCGCAACCATTGAGGCGCTGTGCAGGCTGATATCTCTGAAGCTCGACGAAACAGAAGGCTTGGAATCGTTTAATCTGTCTTTTTTCGGTGGCGAGCCTCTGCTGTACTATTCCGAAACTGCTTTGCCGGTGATAAGACACGCCGTGAAAGCCTGTGCCGGCAGGGGTGTGCACCTATGGCTGCATTTCACTACTAATGCCTATCTGCTTTCGGAGCAAATTCTTGAAAGCATAGGCGACGTCGACGCCAGTTTTCAGATTACACTCGACGGTGCCAGAGAGCAACACGATAAAGTGCGTTTTCAGGCCGGTGGCAAAGGCAGTTACGATGCGATTCTCTCAAATGCACGCAGAGCTGCATCTTATGGCAAGCATATCATATTGCGAATCAATTACACTGCCGACAGCATCGCCACGGTGGGCTCCATTGCCGATGAACTACGTGAATTCGGCAGTGAGAAACGCAATATCACAATTGATCTGCAGCGAGTATGGCAGGACAATGGATGTGCGGCGGACGAAGAACGCGTGCAGGACGACGTGGACAGGCTGTACAGACTGTTTCGCAGCGAAGGATTCATGTGCAGCACGCCGTACATACGCAATTCTGTGCTGGATTCGTGCTATGGCGACAAGCGCAATTCGATATTGATAAATTACAACGGCGATGCCTTTTTCTGCACGGCGCGTGATTTTAAGAGCGCCGACCGTGCGGGATTCCTTGCATCGGACGGCAGAATAGTGTGGGAAAACAACGCTCTCGAGCGCAGGATGGCCGCAAAGTATAAAAGTGCCGCATGCAGGCAGTGCCGCATAGCTCCGATTTGTGGCGGCGGATGCCGGCAGCGCGCGGTGGAAATGGCCGGTTCGGACGATTGCCTTGTCGGCTTCTCAGACCGGGAACGCACGGAACGGGTGGTCCGGCGCTTCGAACAGATGCATATACCCGCATGATGCTTGCATATGGAGCAGCCGGAAAATCCATAAAAGAGTACGGACAAATATCTAAACCAAAACAAATGAAACTAACAAAGATTGAGCAGTTCGTCAGCACACTTGTTGACCCTGCAATGCCCGCCGACCAGCAGGCGCTTGTTCTTGGCGCCGATTTGGCATTACTGGGAGGCGACAACACCCAGACATGCATTAATCATACTGCAGCGGCATGCGGCTCGGAAAATAGGGGATGCACAAACTATGGTGAAGCATGCAGCGAGGGTAGTAATTACAAGTGTACAAATAAAATTCAGCTCAACAACAGCTTAACGAGGCCGTGCCAATAGTGCACGTGTATTTGTACATGTAGACTGAGATGGCAGAGCTCTGTGCCGCGAAAAGTGATATAATTATATATGATTAAGGCTTACGCAGTTATGATGCTTGCCGATACCTGTCAGACCAAGAACGTGACAATTTGTTGATAACTTTGTCGGCATATTGTTGCGTTCTTGTGTCTGTCGCTGTAAATTTGCAGTGAAATATAGTTCGTGAACGTTGCATTAATAGTGAATTCTATGGTGAAAGCTATCATTTTGACAGTCGGTCTGGCGCTTGCGCCGGGGGCTGTGGCCTTCGGGCAGCAAAGCGCATTGCGCTTCGGGGTATATGATGCCGACGGCGAGCCCGCGGCGGGAGCAGTGGCCACACTGCTCAGCCGCAGCGACTCAACCATCATCGACGCGGCCATAGCCACGGCAGAGGGTCAGGTGGTGTTTCCGGCCGACAGCCTTGCGTGGCGCATGGTCGATATCTCTTATCCGGGCTATGTGTCGGTGCGCATCGGCGCTTCCGAGGTGCCGGATTCGGTGCGTCTGGCGGTGTCGGCCACCGAGCTGCAAGAGCTTGTGGTGCAGGGACAGACGCTGCAGCGCGCGACCGGACGCTTTATCTACGACCCCGGCAGCCTGCGCCGGGAGCTGCCCAACGTTTACGAGATACTGCGCTTCACACCCATGGTGCACTTCCAGGACGGTGTGGCCTCTATCATATCAAAAGGCACAGCAAAGATATACATCAACGGCCGCGACCCGAAAATGCCGCAGGCAGCCCTTGCCGAATATCTCCGCTCCATTCCGGCTCAGGAAATCAAACGCATAGAAATAGTGACCAATCCGGGCAGCACTCAGCGCGCAGGCGACGCATCCGGCATTGTGAACATTGTAATAGAAAAGCCCGACGACGGCCTGCTGGGCAGCGCCTCTGCCTCCACAGGCTATGACGACCGCTTTGTCAGAGCGAGGTCAAGCGTGTGGCTCGGCTACAAGCGCGGAAAATTTTCGGCTTCGGGATCCATCGCTTATCAGCGCTGGGGCAACCGTAGCAAAACCGAGTCGGACTATCGCTATGCGGTGCCCGAAGAGAAATCGGTGAGCAACACCACCACAGCCTATTCAGCCATCGACGTGCTGGGCGGCAGTGCCGTGGCCGAGTACGCGTTTACGCCGAGCAGCACACTGGGCGCCTCATTAAATGTATTCGGCGTATCGGTGGGCGAACACTCCGAAGTGCATACCGTGACTTCCACTCCTGCCGCTACGGCGGAGCTGTCGGCGATGCATGTGAACACGCGCACTCCGTGGGTGCGCCCGGAGATAGGCGCGGTGCTTTATTATACCTTGCGCACCGACGAGCTCGGCAGCACTCTGGATGTGACGGCCGACTATTCCCTGCGGAAGACGGTTACCAACACCGACTACAGCAGCGACGGCAGCCACACGTGGCAGAACACGGCTGTCAGCGGCCACGGATTCAGCTTCACACCTAAATACAAATGGATATTGAGCAACGCCCACCGGCTGGATGCTGGCTACGACTTTGTGACCGCCTACATGGACAATAAAAGCGATTTTGCAGGACAGAAAGACGATTTTACCTACGATGAAACGGTGCAAAGCGCTTTTGTGCAGTGGAAATCGAAATGGAGCGATGTGTTTTCCGCAGAGGTGGGCATACGCGTCGAAAATTCACGGATCAAGGGAGTGTCGCCGGATGCATCGGAGTCGTTCTCGCGCACTTACACCGATTGGTTTCCCTCGCTCAGCCTCAACTTTGACCTGCCGCACTCGCAGAACCTGTCGCTGGAATTCCAGCGCCGGATTGTTCGCCCGTTCTACAGCACTCTGAACCCGTTTGTGCGCTGGACCTCGTCCACCACATGCACTGCCGGCAACCCCGACCTGAGGCCGGATTACCCTTGGGACGTTACGCTGTATTATTCTTTCTTGAACGGATTTGTGCTGTCGGCCCACTATACTTACGAATCCGAAAGTCTGGGCGACTATACTTTCGGCCGCGGGGGCATCACCGTTACGGGCTGGGACAATTTCGGACGAGTACATAGTTTTGTACCATCGCTGTCCTATGCCAAAACGGTCGGAATCTGGACCGTGAGAGCCTCAACGAATGGAAGCTATAGATATGAGGAAGCAACACTGGACGGCGCCGATATGGGCTATAGTCATTGGACTTGGGGGCTGAGTTTTATCAATCACTTTGCTATCTCCAAAAAACACAATTTCGGAGCGGAAATGTTCTATATTGCCATGTCGCCGTGGCAAGCCCTGGGCCGCCAGAGCAAATGGAAAAATCTGCTCGACGTAAGCCTGAGAAAGGGCTTCAACTCGGGATGGTACGTGTCGCTTAATGTGAGCAACATACTTAATTTCAGCAACGTGTACCATTACAATTCGCCCGATTACAGCTACGACAACCGCTCGCTGTACAATGGCGTGGGCTTCTCCCTGTCCGTCAGCTACACTTTCGGCAAGTATCAGGTGAATGCCGCGGAGGGAAAAGGCAGCGACAAAATGTCGGGACGCTACAGCAGTTTCTGATTCATCAGCCGCCACAGTGAAATTCAGGCGCATATTCTCGTATCAGCAGACCGAACGCTCCGATTGCGGCATGGCATGCATACGCATCGTATGCCGCTATCACGGCCTGTGTGTGCCCATGAGCTACCTGAGGCATCATGTGGAAACCGGCCGCCTCGGAATCTCGGTGCGCGACATCGTCGCGGCTCTCGGCGGGCTGGGCATGCACAGCATGGCGGTGCGGGTGGGCGTAGACGACCTGCGCACCATGCCTTTGCCGGCCATATTGTATTGGAACAGGCAGCATTTTGTGGTGCTGTATAAGGCGGATGTCGACAAGGGAGTGTTTAGTGTGGTCGACCCCTCCGAAGGCAAAATGAAATACCGTACCGACGATTTCAGCGAGTATTTCGTGGCCAACGACGGAAAAGGCATAGCAGTGCTGGCGGAGCCCGACGAAACGTTCGAGAGCCGTCAGAAGGACATGCCGCCCGACGAGCGCCGCCTGCCGCATCTTGCCGCCCGCATAGTGCGCGAACACTCCGGGCCGTTTGCGGCGGTGTGCGCGTTCATGCTGCTGGCCATGGGAGCCGACGTGGCGTTGCCGTTCGTGTTTCAACGCACCATAGACGAGGGCATACACAGCGGCGACATTCAGCTCATATGGCTGCTGGTTTTCTCGCAGCTGTTTATCTTCTTTGGAAACTACCTGTCCAACTGTGTGGTGGAGTATCTGCTCACGAAGATAGGCCTGCGCATGAGCATACGCATGATAAACGATTATCTCAAGAAGATCATTTGCCTGCCTATGAGCTTTTTCGCGACCAAGGTAAGCTCCGACCTTATCCAGAAAGTCGACGACCACAACCGCATACAGAACTTCATGGTGTCGCTGCCCGACACGCTGGTGTTCACGGTGATAAATGTCGTGCTGTTTTCCGGCATATTGATTTATTTCAGCCGCACGGTGTTTCTGATATTCATAGTGTGCACGCTGCTGAGCGTGGTGTGGACGGCGCTGTTCATGCGCAGACGCCGCGAGGTGGACTATGCGTATTTTTCGAAATTGTCGGAAAACCGCAACAATCTGTACGAACTCGTCAACGGCATCGACGAGATAAAGGCCAACTGCGCGCAGCATCAGCGTCTGTCCACATGGGACAAGGTGCAGTCGAGAATCAACGACCTGTCGCTCCGCAAGGCTATGCTCAAGATGTATCAGAATGGCGGCAATGTGTTTTTCGTGCGCTTCCGCGATATTGCCATCACGGGCATTTGTGCCACCCTTGTGGTCAGGGGCGAAATGTCCATAGGCCTGATGATGACACTCAGCTACATTGTCGGGCGGCTTTCCGCACCGTTTGCCAACCTGATAAACTCGGTCAATATGTTCCAGGACGTGAGCATGTCGTACGACCGCATTGAGGAGGTGATGAACGCCGACCTTGCCGACGGACGCGTGCTGCCCGCGCCGCAGTTCGACTCGGTGGAGTTCCGCGACGTGCGTTTCCGCTACCCGGGAGCCGGCACGCCGTTTGTGCTCCACGGCATTGACCTGACGATACCCCGCGGACGCACCACCGCTATCGTGGGGCCCAGCGGATGCGGGAAGTCGACGGTGCTGAAGATTCTTCTCGGCTTTTTCAACCCCACGTCGGGTGAGGTGCTGGTGGAGGGCGTCAGGCTCGACAGCATATGCGAGGAATCGTGGCTCTCGAAAATGGCGGTGGTGATGCAAAACGGCAACCTGTTTTCTGGAGATATACTCACCAATATCGCGCTGTCCGACGCCGAGCCGGACCTCGGTCGTGCGCGCAGGGCTGCCGAAATAGCCTGTATCGATGAGTTCATTGACAGCCTGCCCATGGGCTTCAGCACCCCGGTAGGGAAAATCGGCATGGAAATAAGCGGAGGGCAGAAGCAGCGTCTGCTCATTGCGCGGGCCATATACCGCTGCCCGGAAATTATAGTGCTCGACGAGGCCACGTCGTCGCTCGATGCCATTACCGAACGCAGGGTAATAGAAAACATAATGGCTGAATTCCGAAACCGCACGGTAGTGATAGTGGCGCACAGACTGAGCTCCGTCAAAAACGCCGACAACATCATAGTGATGGACAGCGGGCGCATAGAGGAGCAGGGCACGCATGCGCAGCTGCTGTGCGGCGGCGGCCGCTACTACAGCCTGGTGGAGCACCAGATGGAATTCGCTTGAGCCGACGCGCGCGCGCAACCGCCGACAGCGGATAGTTTTTTGACAAAGATTTGGTGGATAGCGGGATTTGGCGTACTTTTGTATGAAAGTCAAGAAACAGCACTTATTGTATCATGAAGATTATTGCCGACAGCAGCACTACGCGCACGGAATGGGTATTGGTCGACGGCCGCGAGGTCGTCGAGCGGGCGTTTACTTCCGGTATGAATCCGTACTTTCAGACGCGTCGCGAAATATCCCACTGTATCCGTCTGGAGCTACCCGACAGCTTCTTCCGCCGCCGCTGGGAGCATGTGTATTTTTATGGCGCGGGATGCGGAACCTCGGAAAAAAACAAGGTGATGAGCTCGTCGCTCATTGCGCAGTTCAAGACTCCTGTCACGGTGGAGAGCGATATGCTCGGCGCCGCCCGCGGGCTGCTCGTGCGCGAGCCGGGCATTGCTTGCATCCTCGGCACGGGCTCTAACTCGTGTCAGTACGACGGCCGCGAGATTGTGCGCAACGTGCGTGCCCTCGGATTCATACTCGGCGACGAAGGCTCGAACGCCTATCTTGGAAAAATGTTCATAGCCGACGCCATAAAGGATATCGCGCCGTCCGACCTTTCGGCGGCTTTTTTCGAGCACTTTGCCGTTACGCCCAACTCGCTTATCGACGAGCTGTTCAGTTCGTCGATGCCTTCGCGTGCGCTGGCCCGCTACTCGCGCTTTCTGTCGGAGCATATCGACAATCCGTATGTGTATCAGCTCATATATGCGGCCTTCATGCGCTTCTTCACCCGCAATGTGGCGGCCTACGATTTCCGCAAGCTGCCGCTCTGCTTTGTGGGCTCCACGTGCGTGATGTACAGGGAGATACTCGAGCGTGCTGCCACGGATTTCGGAGTGAGCATAGCCAAGGCCGTGCGCAGCTCCATGCCGGGACTGGTGGAGTATCACGCCGGCGAGTAGGAGCAGGCTCTGAAAAGCATCGGCGCACCGCTTGCGCGGCACGCCGGGGCTATGGAGTGGGTGGCGCTCACCACATGGGTGTGAACGGCTCGGAGGCGCGCAGACGGTCGTTGGCGCAGCCATAGAACGCGCGGTTGCGCGATGTGTCGAGTTTCAGCACCGGCGAGCCCGGAGTCAGCGACAGGCTGCTCAGGTCGACCCAGAAATTGCCGAGTGTGTCGGCGAATCTTAAATAATAACGGAGCCGCTGCAGGTCGGCCATGCTGCGCCATTGCGTCATCGACACATTGGGCTCTCCCTGTATGGTGTAGCCGTAGGGCACGCTCACGTTGTCCATCACGGTGGCCAGGGCCGACACCGCTACATCGCCCTTGAGGTTGTCGGGGATGTGGTGTATGAAGAACGACGCGCGCACGAAGCGGTCGGCCGAGCGCACCGTGCCCGGCAGCATGTGCTCGCCGCCCACGCCTTTCCAGTAGGCGTCGATGGCCTGCATCTGCGGCAGGGTGGGGTCGTTGGTCATCACCTGCAGGTCGCGGCCGCGATAGAGATTCACTTTGCCGTGGTCGTATTCTATCACCATGGTGTCGCCGCTGCGGTCGGTCAGAGCCCAGTGGAGCAGCGACACGGTGCCGCCGTCGAAGGTCTGGCCGGAGATGGCCAGGTCGTGCTTGCCGAACCAGTCGTACACCTCTTCCACGGTGGCGAAATTGTCGAGAAAGTAGCTTATCATCACTGAGAGGCTCATCACGGGGGTGCCCGCCGGCGAGTTGCTTTCGGTGCGGTACTCGCTGGTCTTGCAGAACAGGCCGTTCATCACGAGGCCGCAGGCGTTCATACCTTCGGTGACACCGCCGTCGTAGCCCACGGCGAGCACGGAGCCGTATTTCGATGTCCAGCGCAGCATGGGGCCTTTAGGCATGCTCTGCTTCGACATGCCGGCCGGATATACGTAAAGGTTGGTGGCGATAGGCGTGCGCCAGTCGAGTGTGCGGCCTACGATTACCTCCGAGGAGTCGGCGGCCAGATATACGACGCGCGAGCATGGGCTGGCCGGCAGTGCGGAAGCCGCGATGGCTGCGGCGGCCAGAATCAGTTTGAAACGTTTCATGACAATAAGCGTATGTGGGGATGTGTGAATATTATCTTTATGATAAAACCCCACAGGCGCTTGTTTTGTTCAGCGCAGGCGGTCGTAGCTCGCGAGCTTGCGCTTGTCGCGGCGCATGTAGCGGTATGCGCCGAGCGCAAACAGCATGGCTATAAGCAGCAGCACCACTCCGCCGGTCCATATGAGGTTGGCGCCGGGCATGCCCACGGTGGCCACGAAGCCGCAGCCCACAGCCGAGCCGGCAAGCAGCAGCAGCGACACGAGGGTGACGGTCATCTGGCGACGCAGGTTCTTGTAAAGGAATATGTTGAGAAACAGCAGCACGCCGATGCACGCGTTGACTATGAGCAGCACGGGCGCGTCCTTTACGAACACGTCGCTCACGCTGCCGTCGGCGCCGGTGGTCTGAGCGAACGGAGTGAGGCAGAAGATGCCTATGATTATTACGGCTGCAAGCAGCAGCAGAGTCTGGATGCGTTGGATTTGCATGAATGTTATGGTTTTGAGTTGTAGTTGCTTAAACTTATGGCACGCTGTTCGTCCATGATGGGGCGCAGCGCCTGCATGTCGATGTAGCGCTGTCCGCTGCCGCGGTCTATGGGAAACGCGAGGCGCATGCGCGCGGCGTTTTCCACCGCCTCAGCACAGGTGAAGCCCGGCTGCAGCGGCCGCAGCGCGTCGGGCACGCTGTCGGGGCGCGCGGCCACCACGTGGCCCACGGGCGGGTAGCCTGCTATGGTCCACATCACAGGACCGTTCCCGGCGCCCCTGACGGCTCCCTCTATCACTACCGACGCCACGGACGAGTGGCGCGGTATGAAATCCTGGTCCACAATCCAGCGTAGTGCCGTGTCGGCCGCGCAGTCGCGGTCGAGCAGCGAGTGGTAGAACGAGCGCGACAGGGTGTCGGTGAGCAGCTGGGGCGACACGCGTGCAGCCCGTATGGCTGCGCCTGCAAGGTGCTGCGCGTTGGCATAGCGTATGTAGCCCATGCCTTCGCCTTCGGCGCCTGAAACGCTGAAATTGGTGCGCAAGAGCACTCCTTCCGGGGTGTCGTCCACATCGTAGCGTACAAAAGAGTTGTCGTCAGTTTCGAAATATGCCGCGCCGCCGTCGCTGTCGATGGCTCCGAAATTGGCCTGCACGCCCATGGGACGGGGCAGCGAGCGGAGCAGGGAGTCGAACTGCTCCACGGACGAGCAGCGCTTCAGCGCAATGGCCATCACGCGCCCTTCCATATCGCGCACGGTGGCTGTGTCGGGGGCAAGGTTGTAGCTGGCGGTGTTCATTATGGCGAATCCGGCGTCGTTGACGCCGATCCACGCGTCGAGCAGCAGGCTGTCGCCGCCGTTGTACAGTGCGCAGAAGCCATATGTGGAATCGGTGGGCAGCGTGCGCTCCACAAAGTTCATGTCGCCGGAGCTGTCGCGGTGCTTCCATAGCAGCGGGCGTCCTGTGGCCGACGCGCGCGCGGCCACAATCATTGACGTGCATGCGTCGGCGGCCGGTATGCATACCGCCGCGGCTGCCGTTATAGCTATGAGAATCCGTTTCATGCTGCAAATGTAAGAAAAAACCCGTAAATTTGCGCATATTATCTCCATGCACCGATGAATATTATAGAAATAAATGATCTGGCCGATGAGCGCCTCGGCGTGTTCGCCCGCCTTACGGAAGCGCAGTTGCGCAACCGCCTTGAGCCTGAAAAGGGAGTGTTCATAGTAGAGAGTCCCAAGGTGATACGCGTGGCGCTCGATGCCGGCTACGAGCCTTTGGCGCTGCTGTGCGAGCGGCGTCACATAGGCGGCGACGCGGCCGACATTGTGGCCCGCTGTCCGGCCGATATGCCTGTGTACACCGGCTCGCGGGAGCTGCTGGCAGGCCTCACCGGCTATACGCTCACGCGCGGCGTGCTGTGCGCCATGCGCCGTCCTGCCGAACGCTCCGTGGCGGATGTGTGCGCGGGAGCCGGACGCGTGGTCGTGGTCGACGGCGTAGTGGACACCACCAACATCGGAGCTATATTCAGGTCGGCGGCGGCATTGGGCATAGACGCCGTGCTGCTGACGCGCACGTCGTGCGACCCGCTCAACCGTCGTGCCGTGCGTGTGTCCATGGGGTCGGTGTTTCTCGTGCCCTGGGCGTGGCTCGACGCGCCTGTGGCGTCGTTGCGCGAAATCGGCTTCCGCACGGCCGCAATGGCGCTGTCCGACGACTCTGTACCTCTCGACGATGCCGCACTGATGGCCGAACCCAGGCTTGCGATAGTAATGGGCACCGAGGGCGACGGGCTGTCGCATGATGTGATAGCTGACGCCGACTATGTGGTGCGCATACCTATGGCGCATGGTGTGGATTCGCTGAACGTGGCGGCTGCCTCGGCAGTGGCGTTTTGGCAGCTGCGCAGGCGCTAAGACCCTGCCCCCCAATATTTGTCAACGGGGTCTTAAAAAGCAATTCCGGCAGATTCTTCTCAGAGTCCGCCGGAATAGGGTTTCCAATAGGTACAATTTCTAAGGTAAAAAAGATTGTTTTAGGTTCGTGATGCAAAGTTCGTCCTTTTTGTGGAGTCGTACAAATTTTTTTATATGTTATGCGACATGTTTTTACAGCATTTAACGCTGCTCGCTGTTCTGTTTTGGCGGTGTATATAGTTGCGGCACAGCATGTTACGTATGCGTACAAGTGGCGTTTTCAGGCGCGCGACGAGCCCTGAAGTGTAAAAAAATGTGCATTTCAGGCTGCGATTACTGCCGAAATCTGTGCAACTCTACGCTATGGCCGTCGAACGTGGCGTAGCTATCGTTGTGAATCCAGTCGCCCAGCACTATAAGCCTGCAATCGGGTCCTGCGGGCTCGTCGACCACCACGTGATGGTGGCCGAGCACTATATAGTCTATGTCGGGGTGTGCAGAGGCGTATTCCTCGGCCCAACGGCGCACGTCGCTCTGCATGCGTCCTTCCCACCGCGCGGGAGCATCCGGGGCATAGCCGCGGCTTCCCGAACTCCATTTATGGGCAAACGGCACCGTCCAGCGCGGGTGTATGGCCGCATACAGCTTCTGGCAGAAACGGTTGCGAAAAGCGCTGCGCATGATTCTGAAACTGATGTCGGTGCGGCCGAGGCCGTCGCCGTGGCTTATGAAAAAACGTTTGCCGCCATAGTCGCGCACTATCGGTCCGTCGGCCACCTCGATGCCGATTTCGTCGCGCAGGTAGTCGAAGAGCCATATGTCGTGGTTGCCGAGCAGCCAGGTCACACGCACTCCCGAATCGGCCAGTGCGGCCAGCTCGCCGAAAAAGCGCACATAGCCGCGCGGCACCACCGTTTTGTACTCATACCAGTAGTCAAGGATGTCGCCTGCGAGTATGAGGTCGGAGGCGCGCTCGCCGGCCGCGCGCAGGAAGGCCGCCACGCGCGCCTCGTGGGCGCGGCGGTCGGGCATATAGCAGGCGCCCAGGTGCATGTCGCTGGCAAAAAATACGGTGTCGCGGCCCACGGCTGTAATGTCAGAGAAATCCGAGCTCGAGTTTGGCTTCCTCGCTCATCATGTCTTTGTTCCACTCCGGCTCGAACACGAGATTTATCACCACCGACTTGATGCCGTCGATGCTTTCGAGCTTGATGCGCGCGTCCTCGATTATAAAATCGGCCGCAGGGCAGTTCGGAGCGGTAAGTGTCATGTCAATCGTGAGATTGGCATCGTCGTCTATGTCAATCTTGTATATGAGGCCGAGGCTGTAGATGTCGACCGGTATTTCGGGGTCGAAGACTGTGCGCAGCATCTTCACTACGTTTTCTTCGAGCAGCAGGCGTTGTTCGGGTGTCATATCTGCAAATTTAGTCGTTTTTTTTCAGTGGATGGACAAAAAAGCGAAAAAAAGTGTTTAAATTTGTGGCAGATATTAACAAACACGCTCAAAATCTTTCGACTATGAACATTATCAAACGCGGCGCGCTTGTGCTCGCCCTCGTTTTGGCCGTAGCTTCTACTGCTTCCGCGCAGTTCCGCTTCGGTGTGCGCGCAGGCATCCAGACCAGCTCCCTGCATTTCGACAAATCCACCTTCGACAGCAGCAACCGTGTGGGCTTCACCGGCGGTGTGATGGCAGAATTCACCGTGCCCGTGATAGGCATAGGCGCCGATCTTGGTGTGATGTATGCACACCGCAACAGCGCAGTGCCCGTGTATGATGCAAACGGCACGGAAGTGGACCGCAAAGGACTCGACTACATCGAGATACCGCTCAACCTCAAGTGGCGCATCAATATTCCTGTGGTAAACAATATCATACGCCCTTACCTGTTCACGGGTCCGAGCTTTGCGTTCCTCGCGTCGAAGCGGGCCATCACAGACGCGTTCAAAAACAAAAGCTGCGACGTGGCCTGGAACGTCGGTGGCGGCGTCGAGCTGCTGAAGCACCTTCAGGTGGGTGCATCCTATGGCTTCGGCATGACCAAGGCGTTTGATTACGTAGGAATCACCGACAACGGCCAGATCAACGGCCGCACCCGCTGCTGGACCATTACTGCGGCCTACCTTTTCTGAGGCTGACAGAATACTCCCGATAAACAAAACGTCCGCTCTGCTCGTTCGGCAGGGCGGACGTTTTTTGTCGGGAGAGTGTGGTGTGCTTATTTGATGGCGTCGGCCAGCTCCTGAGCGGAGTATGCGAGGGCGAAATTGGTGTTGCGGTCGTCGCTGCACAATATCACAATGCGCAATCCGAGATTGGCCTGTGAGGCCATACGGAAGATTTCCCGCATGTCGGTGTTGCCGGACAGCATCTTGAGCATGGTGGGGCGCATCATGGTCATGTTTTGCTCTATCATGGGAAACTGAGCGGCGGGGATGCCCATGGCGAGATGGATTTCCACGGCGTCGGCTGTCAGCTTTACGGCGTCGAGGCTCGAGCCCTGGTCTACTTTCACCGGGCACACGGCGTTGGCTTCGGCTACGATAGTTTCAAGCGATTTGTCTTCAGCCCGGGCCTCGGTGCTGCCGCATAGCGCGGCAGTGGCCGCCATTGCCGCGCAAAGTATTGTGTGCCTGAGCTTCATTCCTGTGAGTTTTGCTGTGTGGAGCGTTTCAGAGTCATGAGCTGCGCTCCGCTTTCGTCGAGGAGCATGGCAGTGTCGGTGCCGCCCTGTATGGCGGATGCGGTCTGTTCGAGCGCTACGAGCATGGCGGTTTCCTGTGCTGTTTTGGGGCATGCCATGCGGGTCACGCCCATGTTGCTGAGCTTGATGGCGTTTGTGCGTTCGGGGCTGATGTAGATGTCGCCGTTGAAATAGTTGCATCCGGTGTTGCCGTGCACTTTGCCTTCAGCTATGTCGAAGAAGATGTTGCACTCTTCGTCGTCAATGGCCTGGCCGTCGATGGAGGTCACCTGCCACTGTCCGTTGAGGAATCCCATGTTGTGGCGGCGTGCAGTCAGCAGTTTGTGTCCGTTGCTCTCCATAAGGTAGAGATAAGATTCGTGTCCGATTTTTTCGATTGCCACCGTGCGCGGAGTGCCGTCGCCGATAGCCACGTTTATGGCGTGCTCGAAATCTGCGTCAGGGCAAAAACGCATGGTGCTTGCCACTTTTGAGAAAGTGATGGTGCTCCCGGCCAGAGTGTAGCTGCCGTTGAGGATGTTGCAGCCGTTGTTGCCGTACAGGCGTCCGTTGTCGAAATTCAGGTATGGCATTTCTTCGCGTTCGCCCACAGCGGTTCCGTTCACGTCCACAATGGTCCACTCGCCGGCCAGCTGTTCGCCGGTCACAGCAGCAGCCTGATTTTTCGACGGTTTTGCGGGTTTCGCGGCCGTGGGGTTCTTGTGTGTCTTTCCGGCCTGGGGTGTGGAGGTTTTGTCGGTTGTTGAAGCAGTGCCGGCGGCTCCGCTCACTCGGGTGGCGTTTTGGCTTGTGGTGCACGCTCCGAGGGCGAGAAGTGCCGCTGCGGCGAGATAGATGTGTATGGTTTTCATATATCTGTTGAACTTGGTTTTACGCTTGTGTTTTATATTAGAGCGCCGTGGCGCGGAAAGGTTTAAGCGCACCGCGCGCGTACGCACATAAGAGAAACGCGTGCCGTGGCGCATTTGTTCTGAAATGCAAGAAGGCTGTCGTGGCGATTAGCCTTCGACAGCCTTCCTGTTTGGGTGGTTCTGTAAGTGAAGCCCGGGGCTTACTTGCGGATACCGAGCTCTTTCTTGGCGATAATGGCACGGTAGCGGTTGATGTCTTTGCGCATCAGGTAGTCGAGAAGACGACGACGCTTACCTACCAGCATCTTCAGAGCACGTTCAGTAGTATGATCTTTGTGATTTAACTTAAGGTGTTCAGTTAAATGACGAATACGAACCGAGAATAATGCAATCTGGGCTTCAGGAGAGCCAGTGTCAGTCTTACCCTTACCGTATTCCTCGAAGATCTTCACTTTTTCTTCAGAATTTAAGTGCATTCTTTCAGAGTTTTGGTGGTTAATAAATATGTTTTTCGCTTAATGCGACTGCAAAGGTACGAAAAATAATCGTATCACGCAAGCGTTTGGTGCGTTATGTGCGCATTTTTTTCAGTGGTGTCGCGCTCGGATGCTGTTGCGAGGGTGGGGCGCTACATATTGTCGAACGTGAAACTGTCGGCGTCGCGCACCGCGGCGAAGCGGCTGCGGTCGCGTAGCAGGCTGTCGAGGCTGAAAGTGGCGCACGTGGTGCCGGGTGCAAACGCGGGCCGTCCCATCCAGTCGAAGGCATAGCTGCATCCGTCGTATCGGCCGTAGGGGTCTTCGCCGCTGCGGTTGCCGCACACTATCGGTGCCTGGTTTTCAATAGCGCGCGCTATGAGCAGATGCTCGAGGGCATAGGCACGGGCCGAAGGCCAGTTGGCGGGCATGAGCATGATGTCGTAGGCATAGTCGAGTGCGCCGGTGTCCGCGGCTGCGGTGTTGCGCATCCATGCCGGAAAGCGGAGGTCGTAGCATACGCACATGGCCACACGCCAACCCCTGAACATCACAGTCGGAGGGCGGGAGTGCCCTTGCCCGAACACCTGCGCCTCGCTGCTCATTGAAAACAGGTGGCGCTTGTCGTAGGTGGTGGTGTGCCCCGACGGTTCGGTGAAGAAAGCTCTGTTGTAGCACCGGCCGTCGCTGTCTTTTGCCGCAAAACTGCCGCATACGGCTGCGTCAGTAAGGCGGGCTATTTCCGCCACGGCCGCTGCCGCCGCGCCGTCGTCGGGCGAGGCAAGCGCGTACATGGCTTCGGGGCTGTTGCTGTAGCCGGTGGAGAATAGCTCGGGAAGCACGTATATGTCGGCCTTAACGGGGGCGTCCAGTATCGCGTGGCGGGCAGCGGCGATGTTGGCCTCGACATTGCCGAAGGCGATGTCGACAGGGCACACAGCCACTGTGAGCTCACGAGGGCTGTGTGCTGTCGTCGTCATCGTCCGTGGTGAATTTGTTGGGATACTTGCCGGTGTATGGCTTGTAGTATGACTTTACGGCGCTCATGTCGGCATCTATGTCGCCGGTGGTGGTGAGCATGTCGTGTATGAATATACGGCGTGTGCCGAAGTCTATTACCGCGAGCATTATAGGCACATCGGCCGCATAACTGATGCGCAGAAAGCCGGAGTGCCAGCGTGTGGTGCGTTTGCGGGTGCCCTCGGGGGCGATGGCGAGCCGCAGGTTGTCGCTGCTCTTATAGCGCCGTACGAGCGCGTCGACCAGCGACGGCGCTCCCGGGCGCCGGTCTACGGGCACACCGCCTATCGCACGGAATATGGGACCGAGCGGCCAGAAGAACCAGCTTTTTTTCATTAGAAATCCGGCGCTTCTTCCCACGCTGCGTATGGCCAGCTCGCCGAGCAGAAAGTCGACGTTGCTGGTATGCGGCGCGACGCATATGATGCATCGCGGAATGTCGGGCACACTCACGCTCACCTGCCATCCGAACAGTTTCAGGATGCGGGCGTAAATGTTCATTTTCCGGCGCAGCTGTTCTTGACTATGTCGCGCACGCTTTGCGGCAGCATCGAGTTCATTTCTTTGATGATGGCCGCCACCTCGGTGTCGATATCGGAGTTGAGGCGCGCGAAGGCAGCGCGGTTGTAGGCGCGGAGTGCGGTGTGGTAGGCGCGCGGTGTTTCAAAATCGGCCGGAGTTTTTTCAAAGCTGAAATTGCAGTGCGACAGCGAGTTTACCTGCAGGCGCGCAATGCGTGCCACGAGTTCGCCTACGCGTTCGGGGTCGAAGCCGGGGATATAGTCGGCGGCGCAGAGCAGTTCGCCGGCCATAGCGCCGCAGATATTGTGGATTTTCTTCTTTAATTCGCGTTTGTTTGCCATGATAAATTATTGTTGATTGTGACGTAACAGTATTTTTCTTAGAGCGGGGAGAGTAGGGTCAATCTTGTCTTTTACGACGGTGCGTGCCATGAACCGGGTGAACTGCAGCGGCAGTTCGATGGCGCGCCCGGTGATGGCCGTCATGCGGTCGAGAGCCTTGGCCGGATGGGTGTTTATGAGGGCCACGCCGTGGCGTCCGGGCCGGCTGCGGCGCAGCAATGCCGATACTGCCGATGCCGAGCGGGGCTCGGCCACATAGCCGAGTGCGGAATATACCTCTCGGACGGCGTCCTCCTGCGCCTGCGTAGTAAATACCTCTGCGTGCACTTCGCGCCGCAAGGCGTCTGCGTCGCCGCCGTACAAGGCCAATAGCCGGGGCATGTTGGCCGGCGAGCTGCCGGTCGGGCCGAGGGGAGGCCCGGACACACCGTCGCCGGCCATGTCGGCGAATATCCCCGGGGTGCAGGCGCCAATTATCGAGCCTATGGGGGCACCCATACGGCGTGCCATAGCGGCGGCGGTCACATTGCTCAGGTTGCCGCACGGCATGGCGAAATCGGTTTCGGAGGGTTCTATGCCAGCAGCCTTAAGCCGGGCGCAGGCCTCGAAGAAATAGACTATCTGCGGCAGCACTCTTCCGAGGTTCAGCGAGTTGGCGCTTGTGAGATGAAACATGGCGTTGAGCTCAGAGTCAAGCAAAGCTGTGTCGACGAGCCGGTTGCAGTCGTCGATTGATCCGCGCACCTCAATGGGGTGGGTGTTTTCGCCTATCGTGGCGAACTGCGCCTCCTGCATGCGGCTGAGCCGTCCTCGCGGATAGAGTATGAACACGTCCACACCCTCCAGGCCCTTGAACGCGCTTGCTATGGCGCTGCCGCTGTTGCCGGTGGTGGCTACGAGCACGTTTATGTGGCGGCCCGACGAGCTGGAAGCAAGGTGGCGGTAGAGTCTGGCAAGAAAGCGCGTGCCCACGTCTTTAAACGACAGAGTGGGGCCGTGGAACAGTTCCAGCGCGAAAATATTGTCTGACAGACGCACGAGCGGTATGCGGAAGTTCATGCTGTCGGCCACGATGGTTTTCAGCACGGCTCCGTCTACGTCGTCGCCAAGCAGCTGGTTGGCCACCACATAGGCTATATCGAGCAGCGAGAGCTGGTCGATATTGTTGAAAAAGGCTTTTGGCACCACGGGCCAGGTACGGGGCATATAGAGGCCTCCGTCGGGAGCCACGCAGTGCACTATGGCTTGGGAGAGGGTTGCGTCAGGTGATTTTTCCGATGTGCTGTAGTACTGCATATTATACAGGAATCACGAGCATAGGTATATCGGCCCGAAACAGCATGGTGTTGGCGGGCCCGGGATTGAACACGCGGCTGAACATGCCTTTGCGCCTGTTGGGCACCACAATGAGGTCGAACGGACGCTCGGCATGCATGGAGAGCACTCCCGCCACGGGGTCGGGCGAGTCGGCCTCGCGTGCGTCGAAGCTCCAGTCGGGGTAGTGCTCGCGGCAGTAGGAGAGCATCGACTCTGCCGGCCGTCGCCCCGCCGAGCGAATCAGGCGTTTTCGCGATGGCACGCTCATCAGCAGTATTTCAAGGCCGCCGCGCGGGCTCATGAGCCTTGCGAAAGTGTCGAGCGCGAGCATGTCGGTCTGCTCGAGCGTGCCGAGAAACAGCACGCGGCGCAGCTCCGCGAAATCGTCGGGACGTATGGGCTCGGGTATGGTGAGCACGCAGAAGCGGCCGGCGTCGAGCACCTCGGCGCTCACGCTGCCTATCATTTCGCGCTCTTTGCGTGTGCTGCCGCGCGTGCCCATCACTGCCAGCAGCGGCGGGTTCACCTTTCCGTCCTCCACGATGGCGTCCTCGGGCACGCCCTCGGCTATGCGCACCGAATAGCTGACGGCCGGCATGCCTTGCCCCCGGAAGGCTGCGCACATGTCCGACGCAAATTTCTGCATCGACATTTTGGCCGCGCCTTCAAGGCGCTCGCGTGTGTCGCCGTCGGCTATCTCATAGGTGAGATTGTCCGACAGCTGCATGTTGGCGGCCACATAAGGGTCTATGAAAGCGTGCAGCAGGCGCAGCGACGCCGAGTGGCACGCAGCCAGTCGGCCGGCCACGAGAGCGGCGCTCATGCTGTAGTCCGAGAAATCCGTGGGCACGAGTATGCTGTGCGTTTCCTCGCAGCGTGTGCTGTCGGCCGAGCGAAACATGTCGGCGTTTTCTATCACACGCAGCGCCAGCGGCAGGTCGTCTTCCTTTATGCGCACTCTTACGCCCGACGCCACCGTCGGGTCGGTCAGGTTGACGTTCTGGAGCATGACTTCTATGCCCTCGCTTTCCAGAAGCGAGCGCAAGGCCAGGGCCCGGTCGAATGTGTGGATGGCGACGGTGATGTATCTCATTGTGGGGCGGGCGTGTAGTTGGATAGTGCGAGAGAGCGAGCGCCGGCACAGTGCTGGCGGTCACTCTCTCTTGATACTTGGTTTATGCGTGTGGTGCTTTTATGCGCACGTCACGCCGGTTTATGCGTTTTCCTGCTCTTTGAGGATAGCGACAGCCATGTCGTAGATAGTGGGGTCGTCGAGTACCACGATACCGCCATCGGGACCCGGCTCGATATGCACGCCGCAGTTTTTGCCGAAGTCATAGTTAACGCCGCCGAAATAGTTGCGAACAGTCTGCACGGTGGTATTGAGTTTGTCGGCGATCTGATGCATCGAGCCGTCGGGCAAACTGTCCTTGAGGCGGCGCAGTTCGTTGAAGGTTATAGTCTTAGGCATAGTTCGAAGAGTTTAGGTGGTTATTGCGTTATTTTGATGTTGGTAAAGTTACTATCTTATTTTGAAAATGCCAACAATAAGGCGCGAAAATTTATTATGTTTAAAAACACGTCGGCGCTGAGCGGCGCTCAGATTTTTTCCACCTCGCGCGCGCGAAGCCATGCCCGGGTGCTGTTGTTGATTTTCACGTCGTACCACTTTTCCGAACCTTCGGCGGATGGTGCCATGACGCTGTCCACTACCTGCACTTTGGTGCCTTCGTGGATGGCCACCACCTTGTCGGTGGCGTTTTGCGATGCTTTGGGTGTGGAACTCAGCAGTGCGGTGGGCACAGTCACTACTGCCTCGTTGCTGCGCCGCGGGGCTGAGGCAGTCTGCGCGGCTATCGTGACTGCGTAGACAAACAGGCACGTGAGTGCGATACCGCCGAAGAAACCCGTCTTGCGCAGCGCCACCGAGCCGGCAAAGATGTAGAGGGCCGCCATGCCGGCCACAGCCACAAACAGCGCGAGTGCCAGCCATGCCCAGCCGTCGGTGCTCATCCAGGCCGTGATGCTTTCGTGCAGATTGCCTAGAAACGAGCTGTCGTCCTCGGGCAAGTCCTGAATCTTGGTGCGTACGAATTCAAGATTGGTGCGTGCGTCGGCATGCGACGGGTCGAGGCGCAGGGCGCGCTCGTAGTTAATGATGGCATGTCCGGCATCGCCATCGCGCCAGTAGGCGTTGCCCAGGTTGTAGTATGTGTCGGCGGTGGGTGCTTCCTCGGCTATCGAGCGAGTGTAGAGCGCCACAGCGTCGGTATATTGTTCGGCCATGTAGGCGGAGTCGGCGCGCGAGGCGAGCGACACGGCGCCGGCGGCTGCCGTGCCTATGGCCAAGGCTGTGAGCAGTGTGATGGTCTTTTTCATTTCTTGCGTTTTACACCTTCGAGATTTTTGATGGCGGCGGCGGCGCGTTCATACAGAGCTGAAACCTCGGCCGCGGAGTGGTCGGGTGTGAACCGTGCCTGCTCGCACTCGTCGAGCACGCCGAGCACCTCCTGCGTGTCGGCCTCGCCGGCTCCATATTCCTGCAGGCGCGATGCGATGTTGTCGCGCAGCAGTTGCGACGGGGCGATGCCGAGCTTGTCGCTCACATATCCCCACATGGCGCGTGCCAGCTCCTGGTAGAACTCGTCGTTTTGGCCGCTCTGCATGTAGCCGCGTGCTGCGCGCAGGCGTTTGAGGGCCACACGGCTGGCGCGTGCCAGGCGGCGTCCGCCCACATCGGCGCGCAGACGCAGAGTCCGGCGGTAGGCGAGCACTGCCCCTACAAGCAGCAGCACCACCAGCGCGTATGCCGCCCAGTAGAGCGCATGGCCGAACACCTGACGTCCGGGCGCGGCCAGTGTGGCCGGCGACGTGTGTATGTGGCGTATGTCGGTGATGGTGTTGCTGATGGCGCGTTGCTCGCTTCCGAGCACGGATGTGGACGCGCCTCGCACCACATCGACCGTGTAACTGCGGGTGTCGAGCGTCACGTATTTCTTCTCACTCGGATTGAAATATACGAACGGACGTCCCGGTATGGTGGTCTTGCCGGGCTCCTGCGGCACTATGGTGTAGTCCACGCGGTAGGTTCCGCTCATATCGGCGCCGCTCACGGCTGCGGATATGTCGGTCTTCGGCGTATAGCGGTCTATGCCGGCTGGAAACTGTATTTCGGGTGCGGTAAGGTATTTGATGTTGCCGGTACCCTTTATGATGTAGGAGTACGTGGCGGCCTCGTTGGTGCGCAGCACCTCGGGGTTCAGGTCGGTGCTCACGGTGAATGTGCCTACGGCGCCGTCGAAGCCTTCGGGGCGCGGTTCGGGCAAGGCCTCCACGGTGAGCTGGGCCTGGTTGCTGTTGGTCGTTACGGTCTGCTGCACGGGGCGGCGGGTCATGAAGTAGCCCATGTTGACTGTTTCATACGTGCGCACCACCACGTCGTATTGCCCGGAGTTTACAGTCAGGCGTCCTGATTTCTGCGGATAAAGCAGGCAGCGTTTCAGCACGGCCGTGGTGTAGTTGCGTCCGTTGTAGTGCTCGGTTTCGGGCTCCAGCGACACCGGCAGCTCCTCGGAGAGGAAACCCTCGAACACCGGCTGTTTCTTGGGCATTATCTGCGTGATATCGTTGGTGGTGTACACCTTGATGGTCGCGATTACGGCTTCCTGTTCGTACACATGGCTTTTGTTGAACGTGATGCGGATGAGCAGGTCGTCGGGCGATATGCGCTGTGATGCTTCGGCCGGTTCGTCGGCGCGCGCGGTGTTGCCGCCGTTTTGTTGCGGAGCGGTTCCGGGACGCGTGCGGTCGGGAGGCAAAATCTTGAACGATACGGCTTTGCTGCTTATGCTCTGGCCGTTGGCACTTACGCTCACGGCCGGCACATGGACTGTGCCTGCTTTGTCGGCCGAATATATGAAGGAGTAGTCCACGCTCGAGGTCGAACTCATGCGTCCGTTGATTATCTCGGTGCTCTGCATGGTCGATACCGACGGGCCGTACAGCAGTGTGCAGCCCTCGAGTTCAGGCGCTTTCGGAGCGTTGGCGTCGCCGTTGGTCAGGCGGAATGTGAGGCTGAATTTGCGTCCTTCCACTACGTTGCCGGGCGGTATCACCTTGAATGATGCCTGAGCCGATGCCACTATGGCGCAAAGTGCCGTAAAAGCAATCAGTAGTGCTGTGCGCATGCGGGATTTTGTCATGTCTGTGATGATATTACCAGGGTTTGTCTGTGGATGGGCGTCCGGGTTGAGCGGGCTCTTTCTGCTTGCGTCGCGTGGCGTTTTCTTTGTTCTGCATGGCCTGCAGTATCTGTTCCGCGCTCTGCGTCATTGGCTGCTGTTGTTGCTGCTGTTGCTGCTGCTCCTGCTCTTGCTGTTGTTGTTCCTGCTGCTGTTGTTGCTGTTGCTGTTGTTGCTGCTGTTTGTCCTGGTCTTGGTTCTGATCCTGGTTTTGCTGTTCCTGCTGCTTCAACTGTGCAAGACGCAGGTTCTGGCGTGTATTGTTGTTGTCGGGGTTTATGCGCAGTGCCTGTTTGTAGCGTTCGATGCTTTGGGCATAGTCCTGGTCGTTATAGGCAAGGTTGCCGAGGTTGTAGAACGCTTTTTCCGCAAGAGCGCTGTCGGTGCGTTCGCACGTCTGCGCCACCTGCTGCAGCATCTGTATGGCCTGTGCCCGAGGGTCGTTTTCGCTGCCTTTGGTGTCTTCGCCGGCCATATTGATAAGGGCGAGCGCTTTGTTGTATGCGGCTATTTGCGAGGCGGGGTTCAGCTGCAGCGCCACCTCGTAGTTTTCGAGCGCTTTGGCATAATTCCCGTCGTAGAAGAATTCGTTGCCCTGCCGCACGGCGTTGCGCTCCGCTTTTGTGGTCGCGGAGGCGGTGGCCTGCGCCGAGGCCGAGAAGGCCGAGGCTGCGAACAGGGATATGGCGATAAGAACTGTCTGTTTCATTTTTTCTCCTTTTTAGTGAAGAAATTGATTTGGTCGAGCCATCCGATTTTGCGCTCGAGCACGAGCAGGTCTATTACGAGCATGATCAGTGCTATCCATGCAAACGTGGGGAACTGTTCGGCGCCGGCGCTATAGCTGACGCGGTTGAATTCCGATTTCTCAAGCGTGTTGAGTCTTTCGTCCAGATCTTCAAGCGCCGAGCCGGATGCGGCGTTTACGTAGATGCCTCCACCGGCTTCGGCAAGCTGGCGTCCGAGTTCCTCGTTGATGGATGTGGTGACTACGTTGCCCTGCATGTCGCGCATGTATTCGCCTTTGTGTCCGGGCATCGGTATGGGGGCGCCTTTGGCGGAGCCTACGCCCACTATGTTCACCTGGATTCCGTTTTCTCTGGCGAGGCGCACGGCGTCGATGGCTTCGCCCTCGTGGTCCTCGCTGTCGGTAATCAGTATGATGGCTTTTTGGGTGTTTTCGTCGGGAGAAAATCCGTTCATAGCCATGTTTATGGCCCCGGAGATATCGGTGCCCTGGTTGGCCATCATGCCTGGATGCAGCTCGTTGAGGTACATTTTGGCGGAATAGAAATCGGTGGTGAGCGGCAGCTGTGTCTTGGCGTCGCCGGCAAATATCACAAGGCCCACTTTGTCGTTGTGCAGCCGGTCTATCAGCTTCTCGAGCACCAGGCGCGAGCGGTCGAGGCGCGAGATGCCTGCGGGGTCGTCGCTGGCCGAAGCGAGCATAGAGTTGCTGACGTCGAATGCTATCATTACTTCTATGCCGTCCACGCGCGCTTCCTGTTCTTTCTGTCCGGCCCGCGGGCGTGCGAGCACGATGACTATGGCTGCCAGCGCTATGATTTCGAGCACTATCTTGATGGCCGCCTTGTAGCGCGATGCCTCGGGCATCAGTGAGGCTATCACCTCCTGGCGTCCGAATCGGCGCAGTTTGCGGCGTCGCGATGCGCGCGCCAGGGCAAACAGCACAGCCACAGCCACGCAGGTGGCGAGCAGGTATAGCAGATGTGGATTCGCAAAGTCAAACATATATGGTAATGCGTTTTGTACGGGTGGATGGTGTTATGGCATGGTGCGCACCACGGTGTAGCGCAGCAGCAGTTCGATGGCAAACAGAGCGAAGGCAAGCCATGCCCACAGCATGTAGTTGTCCTCGGTGTGGGAGAAATGGCGCACGTCCATCTGGGTTTTTTCAAGGGCGTCTATCTCGTCGAACACTTCCTGCAGCACGCGGTTGCCGGTGGCGCGGAAATATTTTCCGCCTGTGCTCTCGGCCACAGTGCGCAGCGTGGCCTCGTCGATCACCACTTTCTGCGGAGCGAACACCATGCGGCCGAATTCGTTGAGCATGGGCGACGGAGCCTCGCCATTGGTGCCGATGCCGATAGTGTAGATTTTCACTCCCAGCTCCTGCGCCACGCGAGTGGCGTCGAGCGGTGTCACCACGCCGGTGTTGTTGCTGCCGTCGGTGAGCAGTATGATGCTTTTGCTCTTGGCTTTTCCTTCCTTAAGGCGGTTGAGGGCAGTGGCTATGCCGTCGCCTATGGCGGTGCCGTCCTCAAGCATGTTCATGTTGATGGAGTTGATGTAGCTCAGCAGCTGCGCGCGGTCTACGGTCATGGGCACACCCGTAAGGCTTTCGCCGGCGAAAATCACGACGCCGATATTGTCGTTTTCGCGTGCGCTGACGAATTTGGCTGCCACGTTCTTGGCCGCTTCGAGGCGGTCGGGGTTGAAATCGCGCGCCAGCATGCTCGTGGATATGTCCATCGCTATCATGATGTCGGTGCCTTCGGTGCGTGTGGTGCGCCAGTTGTCCTTCAGCTGCGGGCGTGCGAGCACGATTATCAGGCAGCCTATGGCGGCCATGCGCAGCACAAACAGCAGATGTCGCACCCATTGCTTCCACGACACAGGCATCTTGGCGAACGCGTGCGTGGAAGATATTGCCATGTAGGGCCGCGAATTGCGCTGTTTCATCACGTACCACACGGTCATGGGCACGAACAGCAAAAACAGCCAGAGATATTGTGGATGGGCTAATTGCATTGCGGTCAGCTGTTTTTAGGGGTTTCTTTTTCCGCTTCCGCCGGTTCTGGAGCCGGCTTGGTGTCTTCAACGAACGTCAGGGCGGAGTTGTAGGCCTTGACGTTATCGTCGGGCAGCGGTCGCATTTTGGCGAATTTGACGAAGTCGGCCACCTCAAGCACGTCTTGCATGCGCTCGGCGCTCATGCGCGTGGCTTCGTTGTGGCGCAGCGTGCGCATGATTTCAGTCGACGGCATTTCCATGGCGTTGATGCCGAACCGTCCGTCGAGATACTGGCGCAGAATGTCGGTCAGCTCCGTGTAATATTCTTTTTCGCGGCCATTTTCGGTGAGGCGGCGTTCGCGCAGCTGTCCGAGGCGGCGCATTGCCAGTTCGTAAGGCGGTACCACACGCTTGCGGCGCACTACCACCGTGCCTCCGCGGCGCCAGTAGAGCCATCCGGCCACAGCTGCCGCAATCAGACCCAGGCCGAGCAGTATCCAGGGCCAATAGTCGCTGGCCCATTGCGGAACCCAGTCGTACCACCGTGCGGGGTAGGCCACAGGGCCCTCCATCGGATGGATTTCTGTGAGTGAATCAAGCTCGACGGGCAGCACTTTAAGCACGAGCGGGCGGCTCTCGGCAGTGTCGGTGCCGCTTGCCACGCGCAGCGGGGGTAGGGTGACGGTGTCGGGGTCAAACGGCTGCAGGGTCAACGTATAGACGGTTTCGCGCCGGCCGTTTCCAAGGTCGGACGCCTGGCTGCTTATATCGGACACGTCCACTCCGCCCAGTTGGCCGCCTTTTTCGGGCCATTGCACAGGCGTGGCGTCGGCCGGACCGAGCACACGCACGCGCAGAGCGGTGCGATAGCCCTGTGTCATCACGGCCGAGTCAAGTTCGGCTGTCACTTTCACTCCCTGAGCCTGTGTGGCGAGGGCCGAAGCGAAGGCCAGGGCGACCGTTATTATGATGTGTGCTAACTTCATATTATATTAATGTATCAGCGTCAGCGTGTGCCGCGGTTTTTGAAGAGTCCCATCAGAGAGCGCACGTAGTCTTCGTCGGTGGCCACGCTTGCGAAATCCACCCGTCGGCTGCGCAGCGTTTCTGCCATATGCTGCTGGCGGTCGTACCACCATCGGCCGTAGGCCTTGCGCACTTTCGAACTGGATGTGTCAATCCATCGCGACGCCCCTGTTTCGAGGTCGAGCACACGCATGAGTCCCACGTCGGGCATCTGCGTGTCGCGCTTGTCGTACACCTGCAGGGCTATAACGTCGTGGCGGTTGCGCGCCACGGCCAGCGGTTTCGAATAGTCGTGCTCGTCAATGAAATCGGATATCAGGAACGTGGTGCAGCGTTTTTTCATGGCGTCGGCGAAATAACGCAGCGCCGCGCCTATGTCGGTGCCTCTGCTTTCGGGCTTGAAATCGAGCAGCTCGCGTATGATGAGCAATATGTGCTTTCGGCCCTTCTGCGGAGGTATGAACTTCTCTATGCGGTCTGAGAAGAACAGCGCGCCTATCTTGTCGTTGTTCTGCGATGCCGAAAACGCTATGGTGGCGGCGATTTCGGCTATCATTTCGCGCTTTTCCTCGCCCACAGCGCCGAAATAGCGGCTGCCCGACACGTCGACGAGCAGCATGACGGTGAGCTCTCGCTCTTCCTCGTACACCTTTATGTACGGGTGGTTGTGACGGGCTGTCACGTTCCAGTCTATGTCGCGGATGTCGTCGCCGTACTGGTACTCGCGCACTTCCGAAAACATCATGCCGCGGCCTTTGAATGCCGAGTGGTACTCGCCGGCGAAGATGTTCTGCGACAGTCCGCGGGTCTTTATTTCAATCTTGCGAACTTTTTTGAGCAAATCTTTTGCGTCCATGTTTCGGAGCTTGCGTCAATAGTGGGTTAGGGCACTTGCACTTTGTCGAGAATCTCGGTGATGATCTCGTCGGTGGTGATATTGTTGGCTTCGGCCTCGTAGGTGACGCCGATACGGTGGCGCAACACGTCGTGGCTGACAGCGATGACGTCCTCGGGAATCACGTAGCCGCGCTGGTGGAGGAACGCGTAGGCACGCGCCGCCTTGGCCAGGGAAATCGATGCACGGGGCGAGGCGCCGAAAGCGATGATGCCGGTCAGGTCGTTCAGCCCGTAGTCGGCCGGGAAGCGTGTGGCGAACACGAGGTCGACGATATAGCGCTCGATTTTTTCGTCCACGTATATCTGTTCCACCACTTTCTGTGCAGCCGTCACTTCTTCAGGCTTGAGCAGGGGCTCGATGTGGGGGCGTTCGCCGGTGATGTTCTGCCGGATGATGATTTTTTCTTCGTCCTTGGTGGGATAGCCTATCACCACCTTGAGCAGGAAGCGGTCCACCTGTGCCTCGGGCAGGGGGTAGGTGCCTTCTTGCTCTATGGGGTTCTGCGTGGCCATCACCATGAAGGGCTGGTCGAGAGCAAAGGTGTTGTCGCCGATGGTCACCTGACGCTCCTGCATGGCTTCGAGAAGCGCGCTCTGCACTTTGGCGGGCGCGCGGTTGATTTCGTCGGCAAGCACGAAGTTGGCGAATATCGGGCCTTTTTTCACCTGAAACTGTTCGCTCTTTACGCTGTAGACCATAGTGCCCACGACATCGGCGGGCAGCAGGTCGGGAGTAAACTGTATGCGGCTGTAGCGTGCGTCAATGAGCTGTGCGAGGGTCTTGATGGCGAGGGTCTTGGCCAGTCCCGGCACGCCTTCGAGCAGCACATGGCCGTTGCTCAGCAGGGCTATGAGAAGGCTCTCCACGAGGTGCTTCTGTCCCACGATGGTCTTGTCCATGCCATGGGTCACAAGATTGATGAAATCGGCCTTGGAGGCTACCAGAGCATTGAGCTCGCGGATGTTGACGGATTCTCCCATAATGTGTATATGTATGTTTGTTTTGTTATATGCGCGGTTATTTGCATACAAAATTACTACTATAACAAGAAACCGTCTACCGCCGAGTGTTAATTTTAGCTATTTTTCGTTGTGTTCACTGAAACTTTAACTTAATTTAGGACATCGCGCACTCCGCCCCGCCGGAATATGGTTAATTTCGCAGACAAACCCTGATGAACCCTGTTTTATGATTAATGAAGTATATGCCGCGGCCGCCGACCGCTATGCCGCAGGCTCTATGCCTTATCGCCGCTGTGGACGCAGCGGAATCCTGCTGCCGGCTGTCAGCCTCGGACTGTGGCAGAATTTCGGCGACACCGCGCCGCTGGAGCGCAGCCGCGAGATGGTGCGCTATGCTTTCGACCACGGCGTGACGCATTTCGACCTGGCCAATAACTACGGGCCTTCGTATGGCTCGGCGGAAGAAACCTTCGGCCGCATCATGCACTCCGACATGCGTCCGTATCGCCACGAAATGTTTATATCCACAAAGGCCGGCTACGATATGTGGCCGGGACCGTATGGTGTGGGCGGTTCGCGCAAGTATCTGCTTACCTCGCTTGAGGAAAGTCTGCGCCGCATGCACCTCGACTACGTGGATGTGTTCTACAGCCACCGCTTCGACCCTGACACACCTATCGGGGAAACCCTGCAGGCGCTTGTCGACGCAGTGCGCTCGGGCAAGGCTCTCTATGCGGGCATTTCCAACTGGCCCGCCGCCGAGGCCGCACGCGCTTACGCCTATCTGGCAGCGCGCGATGTGCCGTGTCTGCTCTATCAGGGGCGTGCCAATATGCTCGACCGCGATCGCATGGCCGGAGGCGAGTTGCAGGGGGCTGCCGACGCCGGAGCAGGCTTTATAGCGTTTTCTCCGCTTGCGCAGGGAGTGCTCACCGACCGCTATCTGCATGGCATACCCGCCGACAGCCGTGCCGCGCAGCGGCGCACGCTTCCGCAGGAGCGTCTGTCCGACGAGCTTCTGGGGCGCGTGAGGCGGCTTGCCGACATAGCTGCGGAGCGCGGGCAGAGCATGGCGCAGCTGGCCATATCATGGCTGCTGACCGATGTCCGCATAACATCCGTGATAGTGGGGGCGAGCTCCACCGCTCAGCTTGCCGACAATCTGAGGGCCGCTTCGGCTCCGCCGCTTACCCCGGAGGACATGCGGCGCGTAGAAGATATACTCGCCTGAGCGGCGGGCGACGCGGGAGTCAGACGCTCTCCGACTGCCGCAGCGATTCTATGAAGCGGTCGATGCGGTGCAGCTCGCCGGGAATGTCGATTTGCTGCGGGCAGTGCGGTGCGCACTGTCCGCAGCCTATGCAGTGCGAGGCCTGACGCTCGCGCGGCACCGCGCGGTCGTAGCCCACGAGGTAAGCGCGTCGGGCGCGCGCATAGTCGGCGTCCTGAAGCCCCGACGGTATGTTGCCTTCGTTGACGCATTTGTTGTAGTGCAGCAGCGTGGCGGGGATGTCGAGCCCGTACGGACACGGCATGCAGTACTTGCAGTCGTTGCACGGTATGGTTGGGTACTGCATCATCATGTCGGCAGTGTCGTACAGAAACTGCATCTCGTCCTCGTTCAGCGGCTTGAGCGGGCAGAAGGTGCGCAGATTGTCCTGCAGGTGCTCCATGTAGGTCATGCCGCTGAGCACCGTCATTACTCCCGGGTGTGTGCCGGCGAAGCGGAAAGCCCACGACGCCACGCTGCGCTCCGGCTCGCATTGCTTCAGTCGCGCCATAACGTGGTCGGGCACGCTTGCGAGCCGTCCGCCGAGCAGGGGCTCCATAATCACCGCCGGTATGTCGCGGCGCTCCAGTTCGCCGTAGAGGTACTCTGCGTTGGTGTTGCGCGGGTTCACGTCGGCTGCATGCCGCCAGTCCACGTAGTTTAGCTGTATCTGCACGAAATCCCATTTATAGCGGTCGTTCAGTGCCAGCAGGTAGTCGAACACCTCCACGTCGCCGTGGTACGAAAAACCGAGGTTGCGTATGCGCCCGGCCTCTCGTTCGGCCAGCAGAAAGTCGAGCACGCCGTTGTCGAGGTAGCGCCCCTTCAGAGCATCCATGCCGCCCATGCCTATGCCGTGAAGCAGCATGTAGTCTATGTAGTCGGTCTGCAGCTTGCGCAGCGAGTCGCGGTACATGGCTACCGACGCCTCCCGGCTCCACGTCGGCGTAGCGAAATTGGAGAGTTTGGTGGCTATGAAATACGTGTCGCGCGGATGCCTTGCGAGGGCGATACCTGTGGCTTCTTCAGACTTTCCCTTGCAGTAGGCCGGCGACGTGTCGAAATAGTTCACCCCATGCGCTATGGCGGTGTCGACAAGGCGGTTCACCTCCTCCTGGTCGATGGTGTCTTCGCCGTCGCGTGCGCTTGTGCCGGCTATTGTGGGCCAGCGCATGCATCCGTAGCCGAGCAGCGACACTTTGTCGCCCGAATGTGGATTCGTTCGATAGGTCATGCTGTCGGTAGGAATGGGTTCTTGGGCGGAGTACGCGCCGGCGGTGTCGGAGGCGCGTGTGCATCCGGGCAGTCTGGTGGCGGCTACTGCGGCGGCGCCGATGCCGAGTCGGCGCAGAAATTCGCGGCGGTCTATGTTTTTGCTCATGGTGTGGTGAACGGGGCTCTAAATGTTATGGTGGCGTTCGTGTCCTTCAACATAAATGGCGCTGAACGGTCGCGCCGGGCACAGATTCTCACAGGCTCCGCATCCTATGCAGCGGGCGTCGTTGACAACGGGTATTTTCACTGACTTTTCGTCGGCGGGGTCAGACGCTACCATCTGTATCGCTCCCGCCGGGCAGTGGCGCGCGCAGTTGCCGCACTCTACGCCGTCGGTGAGCGGCACGCAGTTGGCGCGCACCCACACGGCATGTCCCACCTGCACGGCTGTCTTCTCTTCGCGTGTCACGGGCTGTATGGCACCCGTGGGGCACACTTGCGAGCAGCGCGTACACTCCGGGCGGCAGTAGCCGCGCTCGTACGATGCCTCGGGCTGCATGAGCCGTGCGGGGTCAGCGGCCGGGCGCAGCACTCCGTTCGGACAGGCGGCCACACACAGCTGGCACGCTGTGCAGTGGGCGGAGAGGTGGCGCCATCCGTGCGCTCCGGCGGGCACTATCGGGGTGTTGCGGTGCGGTATCTTCTTGTCGGCAAGCACGGCAAGGCCGCCGTCGACTGTTTTCTCCTGCGCGCGCAACGCGGCCGCAGCGCCCACTACGGCGCTTGTGACAATGAAGGAGCGGCGCTGTGCGTCTGTGGCCTTGCCCCGGGTGGTGGAGGAAGATGTGGCTGTGGCACGCCGCCGTGCATAGCTTATGGCACCGTGGCGGCAGGTGTCGATGCAGTTCATGCACGTCACGCAGCGTGTGTAGTCTATGGTGTGCGTCTTGCTGTCGATGCATGCGGCTTTGCAATTGCGCGCGCACAATCCGCACGCATTGCAGCGCGTTGTGTCAATCACCGGCTTCAGCCATGAGAACCGTGCCACATATCCCAGCACGGTGCCCACAGGGCACACGGTGTTGCAATACGTGCGGCCGTTGCGCCAGGCCAGTACGGCGAGCACGGCGAGTGTGGCGGCGGCCACGGCGAGCGTGATGCCGCTGCGCATCCACACGTCCACGCTGTAGAACGCATAGCTGTCGGCACGCTCAGCCATGGCGGCGAGCAGGTTGTTGCCCAGGGCCCACAACGGCGCCAGCAGCGACTGCGCTATGCGGCCGTAGGCGCTGTAAGGTGCCAGCAGGGCCACTACAGCGCCTATGCCGAGCAAAATCGAAATGGCCATGACGGCCAGCATGGTGAGGCGCAGCCACGTGAGCGCGCGCGAATAGCTGTAGCGGTATTTGCGTCGCGTGCGTCCGAGCCGGGCGAATATGTCCTGCATGATGCCGAGAGGGCATATCACGGAGCAATACACGCGTCCGAAAATCAGAGTGACTGCTATCAGCGCCACCACTACGCCGGCGTTAAGCGCCAGCAATGCGGGCAGAAACTGTATTTTGGCCATCCAGCCGAACCAGCGGTGGGCTGTGCCTGAAAAATCGAGAAACAGAAGGGTTACAAGCGTGATACTTATGACGGCAAGTGTCACACGGAGTTTTCTTAACATTGCAAGTCAGGAGATTATGCGGTTAGTGCTGCAAAAATACGAAAAATATGGCATCGGCATATACCATTATTACTGAAATTATTATCCAAATTACGGCTAATAATACTGAAAAAAGGATAATTTTCAGGGCATTTTGGCTTGAAATGCGTTGTTGCATGTGAGTACTAACCAAATTAATTATGATTATGGGAGCACATCACGATGCATTTATGAACAAATTGCTTGAGATGCAGAGCCGACTTTACAGCTTTGCATACAGCCTCACGAGCAACCGCGACGATGCCAACGACTTGCTTCAGGACACCACCTTGAAGGCCATGGACAGCGAGGAAAAATACCGCGACAATGTGAATTTCAAAGGATGGGTGTTCACCATAATGCGCAATCTCTTTATAAATAATTATCGGCGCGTGGCGCGCTCCGGCACCACCACCGACGGCTCCGACGGAGAGTTCTTCCTGAACATGTCGCAGGAGTCCGGGCTCGAAACGCCCGAGGGGGCGCTTTCTGTGGCCGATATAAACGCCGCGATAAATTCGTTCAGCGACGACTACAGGGTGCCATTCTCGATGCATCTCGCGGGCTACCGCTATGCCGAGATTGCAGAGCGCGTGAGCCTGCCGCTCGGCACGGTGAAAAGCCGCATCTTCTTTGCCCGCAGGCGTCTGCAGGGCATGCTGGCCGACTATCGCAAGTAAAACCGCGTGCGTAGGCATGTGCGATGCGGCGCGCACGCGCCGCATCGATTCTTGCCCACAAGCAAATTTAACGGAACGCGTGCGCGCAGTTCGCGAAATTTTCGCTAATTTCGCGATGTCTTATGAAGAATCCGCTGCGTGTGCTTCGAGCCTTTGTCGTGACGGTGTCGGCGCTTCTTGTGTCGACGCCTGTCGCATTATATATTCTGCTGGCCACGCCGTGGGCGCAGGAACGCCTCTGCGGGGCGGCGCGTGCGGAGTTGACGGCGCTGCTCGGAGTGCCTGTAAGCGTGGGCGAGGTGCGCGTGCATCCTTTCAACCGTGTGGACGTGCACGATGTGAGTGTGAGCGCGGCCGGCAGCGAGTGCCTGCGTGTGGAGCGACTTGGTGCGCGTTTTGAACTGTATCACTTTCTGCGCACGGGGCGCATTGTGTTCGACTATGCTTTCGTTGACCGTCCTGTGCTGCGTCTTACGCGTGACAGCGAGGGCGCGCCGCTCAATATAGCGCCTGTCATTGAGCGCCTTAAGGGCGACGGCTCTGATTCCGGCGCCCGCTTCCGCTTCAAGGTGGCCACACTGTCGGTGCGCGACGGCCGCATAAGCTACGATGTGCTCGACGCGCCCGAGGCGGATTCGTCCCGTTTTTCAGCGCAGCATATAGAGTTTTCGGCTGTGCAACTGCATGCCTGCCTGCGGCTGATAAGCAACGACGCGTTTGATGTGGAGCTCGACCGCCTGTCGTTTGCAGAGCGAAGCGGTCTTGAGTTGCGCGGCATGTCGGCGAGGGTGCAGGCTGATACGGCAGGCATAAGCCTCGACGACTTGCGTGTGAGCCTGCAAAACACGGCTATAGCTCTCGACGGCTTCTACGACCGCCGCACGCATGCCTGGTGTGCCGAAACCGATTCGGCTTTTGCCTCGGTGGTGTATCCCCCGGATTTTGCGCCATTGCTGCCTGCGCTTGCCGACGCGGTCACGGGATTCGGCCTGAAAATCTCGGCATGCGGCGATACATCTTCCGCCCGGCTCACGCAATTTCAGCTTTCGTCGCTTGATAAGTCCATAGTGTTCAGTGCCCACGGCGAGGCCGCGCACGTGAATTCGCCCGACGAATATATCGACCTGCACTCGCTGCGCCTTACCGGCGATGTGCCGCGCCTGTGCGCCGGCGTCCGGCGTGTATTGCCCTCCAAGGGAGGTCTTCTCGACCGGCTCGCGCTGCTTGGGCACGCCGATGTGCGTGCGCGTGCGCGCCTCACCGGGCGTTCCGAAGGACGCCTTGACCTGCAGGCTGCTACGGCTGCCGGCAATCTTGAGATAGACGCATCGGTGTTTACGGCCGACACGTTTGCCACGTCGGCCGTGAAAATGTCGGCGCAGCTCGACGGATTCGCTTTGGGTGGATTTATACGCCGGCGCAAGTTCGGGGCTGTGAGCGCATTGCTTGAGGCCGACGGACGTGTGGCGCGCGGTGCATTTATCGGTTCTGCTTCGCTGGCCGATGCATCAGTGGAGTTCAACGGACGCCGGTGCAGCGGCATATCGGCCTCCGCGCGTTTCGAGCGCGGCCATGCGTCGGGTGTGCTTGATGTCGACGACCGTGCCATGCAGGTGGCGGTCAACGCCGATGTGAGCTATGGACGTGCCGGGCGTGCGTTGCGCCTGGAGGGCGACCTGGACTGCCTTGACCTCAACTGGCTCGGCCTGGCCTCCGACAGCTACGCCGGCTTTCTGCTCAACGCGGCTGTGGAAGCCGATGTGCGCGGGCGTAATGTCGACGACCTTCAGGGCCGGGTGGCCCTGAGCGGGGTGAATTTCCGCGACGCCGACGGCAGAGGCGTTGAGCTGCGCGCGCTTGAGATTGTGCGCGACCTTGAGGCGCGCACCCCTGTAGTGGAGCTTAACTCCGACTTTGTGAACGGCAGAATTGAGGGACAGTTCACTCCGTCGCGCCTGTCCGAGGCCTTCGCTGCGATAGCGCACCGCGTGTTCCCGGCTTTGGCCGGAGAAAATGCCGCGCGGGAGCACAACTGCAGCGATGCTTTCGATTTTGAACTGGCGGTGGCCGATGCCGAGCCTCTTTCCGAGTTTTTCAAACTGCCGGTGAGCATAATACACCCGATTGAGATAGACGGAGCGCTGGATTGCCGCGCGGGCACTTTCCGTATGGCCCTTGACGCTCCTTATCTGCAGCAGGGCGACAAAATAATAGACAACACTGCGTTGTTTGCGGCTGCAGATGCGGCTGCAGGGCGCGCCACTGTGTATGCCACAACTCACATGCCCACCAAAAAGGGGCCGATGGCGGCAGTGCTGAGTGTGGATGCCTTCGACAATATAGCCACCACCGACATTGACTGGACCATCGAGCGAAAAATACCGCTCAACGGCGCTCTGAGTTTCGACACCGGGCTTGGCCTGGGAGCCGACGGCCGTATAGCCGCCGATGTGGAATTCCGCCCGGGCACGATTAACTTCGGCGATGATGTGTGGCGCATACTGCCGGCGCATCTGTCGTGGTCCGACGGAGCTGCTGTTGTCGACGATTTCGTGCTTGAGGCCGGAGAGCAGCGGGTGTCGGTCGACGGCTGCGCTACGGCTTCCGAGGATGCGGTGCTCACAGTCGATATAGAGCGGGTGTCGTTGCTGCCGATATTTGAAACACTTGAGATAAACAATGCGCTGATAAGCGGCACAGCCACCGGCACGTTCGAGGGACGCGCGCTGCTGGGGCCGGCGCCGGTGCTCACGAGCGAGAGCCTGCATGTGGACAGCATAGGCTACAACCGCTGTCTGCTCGGCCGCAGCGCCGACGTGCGCGCCAGCTGGGACAACGACAGCAAGGCTGTGGTACTCGACGCGGCCATCGTTGGACTTGACGGGCTGCCGTCGTCCATAGCCGGCACCATAACGCCTGGAAGCGAGGAACTGGACCTTGATTTCGACGTGCAGCATGTGCCCGTGGGCTTCATGCAGCCGTTTATGAAGGCTTTCGCATCTTCGGTGGACGGCTATGCCTCGGGCCATGCCCGTCTGTTCGGAACGTTCAAATACATCGACCTCGAGGGTGATGTGTTCGCCGATTCGCTGGCTCTGAAAATTGATTTTACGGGCACGGAATATTTCTGTACCGACAGTCTGCATATCCGCCCCGGAGTCATAGATGTGCGCGGAGCGGTGATACGCGATATCAATGGACACACAGCCGGTCTTGACGGCACGGTGCGCCATAATTTCTTCATGGAGCCGTCGTTTGATTTCCGGGTCAAAGACGCCCGCGATTTTCTTTGCTACGACGTTTCGTCGAAGCAGAGCCCCGACTGGTACGGCACCATTTACGGCAACGGAGGCGCCCATATCTACGGCGAGCCCGGAGTGGTGAATATAGATGTGAACATGGCCACCGCCGCAGGCTCTACCTTTACGTTTGTGCTCAACGACATGCTTGATGCCGACGAATATTCGTTCATGACGTTCCGCGACCGCACGCCTCAGGAGGTGATTACGGACTCTATTGTGGCCGTTGAGCGCGTGCCGGAGGCCGTGCTGGAATATCAGCAGCGTATGGCCTCGCAGGCTGAAGAAACGACGAGCGACTATAACATGGATTTCCGGGTCGACATCACACCGGCGGCACGAATCAATCTTGTGATGGACCCTGTGGGCGGCGATGAGATACGTGCCTACGGAGCAGGTGCGATGAGGCTCACCTATGGGTCGGCCAACAATGATCTGCGCATGTTCGGCAACTATACGCTCGAGCGCGGAAGCTATAATTTCACGCTTCAGGATATTATTATAAAGGATTTTACGATAAACGAGGGCAGTAATATCAGTTTTCACGGCGACCCTTATGCCGCTCAACTCGATATCGAGGCAGTATATGCCGTGAACGCCAACCTCAGCGACCTTGACGAATCATTTTTGCAAGACCGCGAGCTGAATCGCACGAATGTGCCCGTGCATGCGCTGATGAAGGTGAGAGGCGACATGCGCCAGCCCGATATAAGCTTTGACCTCAGATTTCCGACTCTGAGCTCCGATGTGTACCGCAAGGTGAGATCAATAGTGAGCACCGAGGAAATGATGAACCGTCAGATAATATATCTGTTGGCTCTCAACAGGTTCTATACGCCGGATTATATGAGCACTACCAAAGGCAACGAGTTGTTTTCGGTGGCATCGTCCACCATCTCGAGCCAGCTCGGCAATATGCTCGGCAAGCTCAGCGAAAACTGGACCATTGCGCCGAACCTGCGCTCGGATCGAGGCGATTTCAGCGACGTGGAGGTGGATGTTGCCTTGTCGAGCCGCCTGCTCAACAACCGCCTGCTGTTCAACGGCAACTTCGGCTATCGCGACAAGTCGCTAAACAACAATCAGTTCATAGGCGATTTTGACATCGAATACCTATTGAACCGCCGCGGCACATGGCGCCTGAAGGCCTACAACCGCTACAATGACCAGAATTACTATCTGCGTTCGGCTGCCACAACGCAAGGCATCGGCATAATGTTCAAGCGCGATTTCGACAGCCTTCTGGACTGGCTGCGTCCTTTCAAGCGTAAGCGTGAAGCAGCAAAGGCCGCGCAGAGCGCGGCCGAACAGGCGGAGTAGCAAAGGGGGCTTAGACCCCGCTCCCCAATATTAGTTAAGGTCTGGGCGGTCAAGCGTTGTGCAGATGTGTTCGCGCAGTGAGGGAGCAATGCGGTGGCATTGTGACCGAAACAAGCGGGCGCAGATGCACGGCGATTGGCCGAGGCGAAGGTAACTTATGCCGCGGATAAATGAGAATACATATGTTTTGCGACCCCGGCGTTAACTAATATTGGGGAACGGGGTCTTAGAGAACGGCGGATAGTCCGGCCACGAAATCCTCGAAACGGTACCAGCTGTCGTCGCTGAAAGGATTCTCGTAAGTGGTGGCGGCTGTGTTTTCGAGGGCGTCGAAGGGGTTGAAGCCTCTGAAAATATTCACCACAGCACTTCCTGAAATACGCTTCGACGCTTCTATGAAATAGAATTTGCCGTCGGGGTTCTCGGCTATCTGCAGATGGAACACTCCGCGGAACAGCGACGCGTCGCAGCGCGAATTGACTGTGCGGACGAAGCGGCCCACAGCTGCCACAAGCGGATGCGATGCCGGAAGCAGGCGCACAAGTTTGTCGTAGCCGCAGCGCAGTTTCGTTTCGCGTGCGAAAATGTCGTAACTGCCGTCGCGCTCGACCACATCCACCACATACTCGTGGCGTATGTCAATGAGCTCTGATACGCACACATTGTCTTTGAACTCGACGTTTCGCGAGCCGGCCGACAGTGAGTTAGGTTTGACGCACACGGCTTCGAGGTCGAACGTCCGGGGTATAAGAATCGGAGAGTCTGCTCCGGCAAGTCTTTCGAGAGTGCGGTTGACAGTGGCTTTTTCGTAGAACCACGGCTCCACTGCCGCCATCATGTCGGGCGCTACGGCGTGCTGCACGTCCGAGTCGCGCTGACGGGTGAGCTCGTCGCCGGGAAAAGCGCGGCATCCGTCGGTTCCGAGCATGGCAGCGGCCGCGTCGGCGTTCATTCGCTCCACGCCTTCCGGGGCGGGAATCTGCAGGAAGGTGGGGTCGCTGTCGGCCATGACGAGGGTGGCGTCGCTTTCAGGATGCTGTTTTTTCCACGCACGATAGAATATTTCGGCGGAAAAACCCGCACGGCTGCCGGCCTCGAATACTATATATTTCATAAAATCATTTTTTGAACGTAAAATTTTTCTGCATAATCCACGCCGCACTCCACGCCGCGTATGCGTGCCAGCGCGAGCACGCCGTCGCGGTTGAGGGGCGAGGGGGTGGCGCGTATCTGTGTGGCATACAGCTCAAACAGCGCCACTTTGGCGTCTATGCAGTCGGAGATGTCGTGGTACATGTATCCGCCGCCTATCGGCCCCACTTGCGTGGTGGCGAAGGGGTATTCATACAGGGCTACAAGCCTGGGCGAATATCCTTCGCGAAGACGTACCGAGGCCAGGGCGCAGTCGTAGAGTTTGATGTGGTCCTGATGCAGACTGCGGTAGTTGATGAATATTTCTTCCGGCCTGAAAGTGTCGATTATCGAGTCGAGCCGCGACGTGATGTCGAACGCCGGTATGGTGTCCATGCGCGCGTCCATATTGTGAAACAGCACTTTGCCTTCTGCGTCGAGCGCGCGGCACACAGCGTCGAATTCGGCCATGCGTGTGTCGTGGTCCTGACGCTTGTCGGTGCCTCCGATAGTGCCTATTACGAGCATTATTTCGGCTCCGAGTGCTTTTTGGTGCAGCAGGTAGCCGCCGCAGCCCAGCACTTCGTCGTCGGCATGCGGCGCTATCACCAGTATTCGTTTCTTGGATTCGTCCATTTTGTGAAATAAAGTATAGTCGTGAATCAGCTTTTTATGAACCGCTTGGCATTTATCACCCATCGCGTGGCCCGCGGGCCTATGGCTCTTTGCACACGCTTTTTGAAGCGGTGCCAGGGCGATTTCCACGAGCCGGCGAAGCGGTGTATGCAGTAAGTGCGTTCGGTGGCGCGCAGCTCAAGGTTTTCTTTGTCTATCGGGCTGAAATAGTCGGTGGGCAGCACACTCAGCGTGCCCGGTTCGCGGCCCACATGTTCGGGTGCGTCAACGTCGCGGAGAGCGATGCCCAGGGCGGCGAGTTCTTCGCCTATCACATCGGGCATGGTGGTAGTGTCGAGCGTGCCGTCGTCGCGCACAAACTGTCTGGAGTCATAGCGCCTGAGCAGGGCTTCGAACAGGGGGTGTCCGGCTTCGGCGCCCATCACCGCCGCCTCGACACATTCCGACCCGGTTTCGCGACACATGAAGTAGGGCAGCTGCAGCAGCGGGTCGAATGTTTTCAGCAGCTCGACGTCGCTGTCGAGGTATATGCCGCCTTCGTGGTATAGCGCATATGCTCTTATGTAGTCGGCCGCGAAAGCGAATTTACGGTTGTCGAACGCCGCGTCCACCCATGCCGATTTGCCTCGCGGAAAGGCGTTGTAGTCCCAAAGTTTTATTTCGTAGTCGGGCAGCAGTCTGTGCCATCCGTCCACGTAGGCCTGCAGGTTGGCGGGCATGGGGCCGCTGCTCAGCCAGCAGTAATGTATCACTTTCGGTATCATAGACTGTTCTGTTTAAGAAATGTGGCTATGTGGCGTTCTTTTTTCTCCTCGCGTATCTCGTCTATGGCCATGAAGATGCCGGTTTCCTCCACATCGCCGAATTCGTCGTTGACAGCGGTGCCGAGTATGTGCATTGTGGGCGACAGGCTCATGTAGGCGTTGACAAGTGGCGGTATGTTGTCGCCGCGGCGTCTGACCTCGGCCTTCAGTATCTTGTAGTCGGCTTTGAAATCGGGGCCGGTGAACAGCTTTTCCATCTCTGCCCTGTCGTAGGTGACAGGCAGGGGCGATATCGGGGTTACGAGCTTTTCGGGATCGGGAAAATGCTTGTTGAGAAAATACAGTATCATGTCGCGACATTCGGCGGTGTAGTTGGGATACATCGTCATTTTTCCGAACATGTATCGTATTTCAGGATACAGCACTGTCAGTGAGCCGAGGCCGTCCCACAGATTGTCGAGCACATATATGGCTTTCGAGCCTGCGCGCGTGGTCTGATACTCCAGTCGCACGAAACTGCGTCCGAGCTCAAGCGTGTGCGGCAGGTATTCACGTATGAACTTGTCGGAGAAGCGGAACATGTGGCTGGTGGCTATTCGGGGAGTGCCGTCGGGCAGGATGTGTATGTCGTTGCCGAAAATGAATCGGTAGCCGCCGAGTATCTGCCGGCTGTCGGGGTCCCATACCAGCAGTTGCCGGCACGGCGGGTCCATGGTGTCGAAGCTGTCTATGTCGCAGGCTTTGCCTGTGCCGCCGCCGGCGGTGCGGAAAGCCACTTCGCGCAGGCGGCCGATTTCGCGCATGGTGTTGGGCGCGCAGTGCGCGTCGACCACGTAAAGCATGTTGCCGCCATTGTTGGTGTGGCGGAGGAAGCGCTCGGGAGTCAGTTCTTGCTCTATGAGTTCGGTGTCTACGGGCGAAATGATTTTCTCCATAGCGGCTATTGGTTTTGTGACGGAAGGTTATACACGATTTGTTTTATGCGCTCGGCTTCGGCATCGGTCGCGCCGGCAAGGTCCTGCCAGGCAATGGGGCGCCCGCAGGTGATGGTGAAATGCGAGCCTCGGGCCGCGAATACCTCGCGCGGAAGCAGTATCATTTCGAAATTGAAACGAAAGCCCATGCGCATGCGCCTGCGCGCCGCCCGGTAAAAGCCCGGGGTGTTGTGCCCGTCGAAATGGAGCGGCACGATGTGGCGGCGGTGTTCGATGGCTTTGCGGATAAACATGCGGTTCCAGCGCAGGTCCGACACCTCGCCGTTGTCGCGGAGGCGCGACACCAGGCCGGCGGGAAACATCAGCACAGGGCCGTCGCCTTTCATGGCGTTTTCCATGCTGCGGGCCGTGCCGCGGCTTTGCGCGCCGTGGGTATTGACGGGCACGAAGCATCCGGCCAGCGGCTCCACGGCCATCAGCAGGTCGTTGACCACTACCTGCAGCTCGCAGCCGTAGTGCTCCGACAGGCTTGCTATGAGCGCCATGCCGTCGAGGCCGCCCAACGGGTGATTGCACACAAACAGCACCCGCTTCTGCTCGCGTGGAGGGAGATTCGCCGGGCACTGCAGGTCGACACTCACGTCAAGGTCGCGCAGCACGCCGCGGCAGAATTCCGAACCGCGTGCGGGGTAGTTGTTCTCAAGCAGCTCGTTCAGGCTGTCCTGGCAGATAAGCCGCTCCAGGGCCCTGCGGAGCACACCGGGCACAAAACGGCTTTTCTTCCCCAGCTTCTGCTGCAGGACTTCCTTGAGGTTTATGTGTATCGGGCCTTGGCTGTCGGACATATTTGCGAATTTAGCTACAAAATTAGCGAAAATTAACGGACAATAGTCTTTTCAGGCGTTAAAGCGCGTTAAATTTGTTCTGCTCGCATTTTTCGGCTAATTTTGCATCTCCGATATTATGAGTGCGGATTGTCATATATTGCGTGGCGCGGCCCGAGGAGCGGTCGTCGCTTACGGTGTGCCTGCGGCAGTGTGTGTCGTAGGTGTTGCCTTGCTCTTGCTGCCCGGCGCGAGCCCGTTGCCGCTGATGTGCGGATGGCTTGTGCCTGTGTTTGCTCTGCTTGCGGCATATCGCCGGCAGCCGTGGAGCTCTGATGCCGGCAGCTGGACCTTGCTCGTGGTGTCGGTGGTCCTGGCGTTGGGTATCATACTGAATTGTCATTACTATATATGTGTAAGGGGCGATGGCAATCCCGGCGCTCCGTCGCTTGTGAACGTGGATGCCTCCAATGCGTGGAACAATGCTCTTGCGTCCATAGGAGAGCAGCCTCCCGGCGTGCCCGAAAGTTGGCCGGCCAAAGAGTATGGACTGTTTGTGGGCCTGCTCTTGCGCCTGTTCGGCACGGATATATGTGTGCCGTTGCTGTTCAACGCGTTTTGCGCCTTGGCGACCATTGTGCTCACTGGAGCTGTGGCGTGCGGGTGCAGCGGCGGTTCCGCATCGGAGCGGCGCCGTGTGGCCACATGCGCTATTGTCATGGCGTCGACACTGTGCTATTTCATTGCATCAGGCATGTTGCTTATCAAGGACTGTCCGCTGGCCTTGGCTGTGGCTCTTGCCGCGTGGTGCGGACTGCGCGCGCGCCGCGGCTTTGATGCCGCCCTTGTCGCAGCGCTTGCGGTGTCGGTAGTGATTACGGTTTATTGCCGTCCGAACTATCTGCTGGCTGAAGCTGCGATTGTGGCGGCGCTCGGTGCGTGGACAGACAGAGCGGGAGCGCGGCGCACCATAGCGGTAGTGGTTTTCGTGCTGGCCGGATGGCTTGTGGCGCACGCGGTATTCCCGGTTGTGCCCTTCGAGCGTTTTGTGGATTCTACGGGTCGTGCGCTATCCGACGACCCCGGAGAAATATCCCAGCACTCATTTTACATGCGCTTGTTTCATGACTACTACGCATTTTCTTTTGCCGAGCACTGTCTGTTGCTGCCTGTCACTGCGGCCATACAGTTTTTGATACCTCTGCCGTGGACTTGGGACAAATATCTTATGTTCGGACCCGCAATCGCGCTGGCGCATTTTTCGTTTTGCCGTTATGCAGTGGGGGCGGCAGCTATGTATTATCTCGGGGCGCAGTTTGGGCGCGGGCGTTCTTCCACGCTGCTGCTAAGGCTTTTTGTGGCTGGCGTCGCGCTGTATCTTGCCACGGCTTTCCAGTTTGGGGGCACTGTGTCGCGCTACGGCATACCGCTGGTTTCGCTGCTTGTTCCGGGAGCAGCCTATGCGTGGTGTAGCTACCGTCGCCGCCGTTCGTTTGTGGTATGGATGTGCCTGTTTGCGACGGCCATGGCCGTGTTGCTGTCTGTGTGCTATTATCTCACAATATAAAATATGAAAACAAGCGATAAAATAGCCAAGGCTTTCAGCGATGCCGGTTCTTCGCTGAAGAGCATTGCGAAAATTGCGTTGCTGAGCCGGCGCTGCACCATAAGCCGGCGCGACGCCGCGCACGGCGATGCGCTTATAATACTCGGCAACGGTCCGTCTTTGCGTCAGACCATAGAGCGCCGGTCGGATGCGCTAAAGTGCAACCCTTCGCTTGCCGTGAATTTCGCCGCCAATACGGCTGAGTTCGGTGTGCTCCGGCCGAAGTATTATGTGATGGCCGACCCGCATTTCTTCAGGTCTGACGAGCCGAACGTGTGCAGTCTGTGGCGCAATTTGTCGGAGGTGGACTGGCCGATGACGTTGTACGTGCCGTCGCCGCAGCGCATGTCGGTACAGCGGCGCGTTCCGAATCTGAAAGTGGAAGGCTTCAACGCAGTGGGTGCCGACGGATGGCGGTGGCTAAGGCATGCAGCCTATCGCAGCGGACTTGCTATGCCGCGTCCGCGCAACGTGCTCATTCCGTCGATTATGATTGCCATAAAAGCCGGTTTCAGGCGCATATATCTCGTGGGTGCCGACCACTCCTGGCTTAAAACCCTGAGCGTGGGCGACGACAATGCGGTGCTGAGCATCCAACCGCATTTTTACGAAGACGACAAGCGGGAGCTTGCTCGTTCGGCTACGGAATACCGCGGCTACCGTCTGCACGAGGTGCTGGGGGGCTTTACGATGGCTTTCCGCAGCTACCATCAGATAGCCGAATACGCCGCAGCATCGGGGGTGCAGATATTCAACTCCACTCCGGGCAGTTTCATTGATGCGTTTGAGCGTCGCGAAATTGATTTATAGGCCCCCTGTGAGCAGGTGGGCGATGTCGTGTCCCGGCCGGTGATTGATTGCGCGCCGGGCATATGGCAAAAGAGCCGCTCCTCACGAAGCGGCTCTTTTATTATGTGTCTCTAACACTAAATACCTAAAACCATTAAAATCCTTTTTACAATCTTGTTTTAACCTTATCAGAACCTAAAATCTTAGTCCTAACAATTATTTACATTGCAAAATTAGCATCAATTGCGCCATGGACAACGAGTGCATGAAGCAAATATAAATAAAATTAAGCGTAAGATTTATTTAAATAACTGATAAGTAATAGATTGATGCTGTGGTGGTGCTGCCGAAATATAAACCGAAATATAGGTGTCAATCGCAGTTTTCGCCGCAATTTATGGCGCTGTTTTCTTCGCTTGTGCCGATTTCGGGATGCTCGTGCAACATTTCCAGCAGCTTTTTGCGAGAGTCGAATACGACACCCGAGGGCCCGAACGACTGCACCCCGAAATCCTTCATGCGGTTGAGCGCCTCAACGAGGGCCGAGCGCTGCACGCCCCATATGGCGCACAGATTGCGCATCGGGCACTCTATGGCGAGGTTTTCGCCCGAGGCCTGTGTCAGCGCCACAACCCAAAACGCGATGCGCTCCTCAAGCGACCCCGAGGTCATGGACATAAGGCCCACGACGCTCTTCTGCGCGTTCATGGACACAATGTTCAGGTAGTTGAACATAAACACCGGGTCGGAATTGAGTATTTTAAGATAGTCGGACTTGCTTATCTGGAGTATGCCGGTGGCCTCGAGGGCTGTTGCGGTGCAGGGGTAGTTGGTGGCGCGTCCGAACAGAAAGTCGGGCGCAATCACGTCGGGTGCACGCAGGGTCTGCGACACAGCGATACGACCGTTGCGGTTGGTGGTGGTGAGCCTTACAGAGCCGCTTATTACAAAAGTGATGTGTGTGCATGGCTCGCCAGCCTTCACCACGGTAGCGCCTTCAGGGTATTTTAGAAAATGGAATTTCGATGCTCCGGCGGTTTTTTTTATGGTTTCTTTGCTCACACCGCGAAAAAGCGGAAGTTCCATCAGAAGATCGAACATGCTGTTCATATGCGTAGAATTATCGTATAAGATATTAACACTGCACGGCTCGCTAAGTTTGCTGCGCACACTTTTTTCGTCCTGCAAAGTTACTTATTTTTCCGTTTGCAGCGAAAAATGCGCGCAAACACTTGACAACGGCCTGAAAATTCATTAATTTTGCATGTTTTTAGGTTTGCAGAAGCCCCCGAAGAGCAATGTCCAAGAAAAGATCATTACATATCAGTGTGTTCGGTGCGCGCGCCACTTCCGTGGTGAGTGTCGCGTTGGTTCTTATCCTTTTGGGGCTCGCCGCCTTGATTACTGTTTCCGCCCGCCGTGCCACCGACGATGTGCGCCGCGACATGGGCTTCACGGTGAAAATGCAGCGCGACGCGTCAGCCGGCAATGTCAACGCCGTCAAGAAAGCACTTGCGGGGGCGGCATATGCTGAATCGTTCGTGTACGCGAGCGCCGACGACATTCTCGCCCAGGAAGCGGAACTGATAGGTGAGGACATCATGCAGCTTGTCGATGAAAACCCTTATGGCGCGGAGTTTGATGTGCGCCTGCGTCCCGAGTGGGCTTGTGGCGATAGTATTGCTGTTGTCGTTTGTGGCCTTGAGGCAATAGAGGGCGTGGACGAGGTTCTTACCGACACGGCAGTTATCGATACGATAAACAACAACATAACGCGCCTGACGTGGATAATGCTCGCAGTGGCGGCGGCGTTATTGGTGATATCGTTTGTGCTGATAAACAACACGGTGAGCCTCGCTGTATATTCCCGCCGATTTGTGATTCATACCATGCGCCTTGTCGGGGCCACCGGCGCGTTCATTCGCAGGCCTTTCCTTGCTGCCGGCGCCATGACCGGCCTTGTGGCGGCTGTGGCGGCATCTGCTGTGCTCGCAGCCGTGCAGGCCTACGTGATGCGTATGGATCCGGCTGTCGCTGCTACTCTTGACTGGCGGGCGAGTGCCCTGATATATGCGGCCCTCGCTGTGGCCGGTGTGTTGATATGCCTGATAGCGTCGGTAGTGGCTACCAACCGCTATCTGCGCAGCGATATCGACGATTATTATATGAACTAACAATTCCGTAAGCATATGGAATCAAAGAAGAAAAATGATGCTATAAAGCGCGAGAACGAGAGCGAAAAGCCCTTGATGCGCAACAATTTTATCGCCATGGCAGTGGCCGGCGCGCTTATCGTGCTCGGCTTTGTACTGATGCTCGGCGGCAGTACTACCGAAACCGAGTTCAACCCCGATATTTTCAGCACTCGCCGTATAGTAATAGGTCCGGCGCTTGCGTTCATTGGATTTGTAGCCATGGCTGTAGCCATAGTGTTAAAACCTCGCAGCAAACAGAATAAATAATGGAATGGCTTGACGCATTGCTGCTCGGCATAATACAGGGCCTGTCGGAATACCTGCCCGTTTCCAGCAGCGGACATCTCGAAATTTTCAAGCAGATACTCGGAGTGGAGCTGAACCCTGACGCTTCGCTTGAGTTCAGTGTTATGCTTCACGTGGCCACGGTGCTCAGCACTATCGTGATACTGTGGCGCGAATTTTGGCCGCTGTGCGTTTCGTTCTTTACGTTTCGCCGCGACTACAATTTCTATTATGTGTGCAAGATTCTGCTGTCGTGCATCCCGGTGGGCATAGTCGGCGTGTGCTTTAAAAAGCAGATTTCCACGCTTTTTGAAGGCAATCTTACCATAGTGGGCGTTTGTCTGATGGTCACCGCCGCACTGCTGTGCTTCGCTTATTTCTCGCGCACCCGTCAGGCGATGCTTGCTCCAGCGGCCCATCAGGGACGCGACATCTCGTGGCGCGACGCCATAATTATAGGTGCCGCGCAGGCTGTGGCCGTGCTGCCAGGCCTGTCCCGCTCGGGCACTACTATCGCTACCGGCATAATTTTAGGCGACGACCGTGAGAAGGTTGCCCGTTTTTCGTTTCTGATGGTTATTATACCGATTCTCGGCGAAGGACTGCTCGACATAAAGGATATGCTGGCTCCTGCGACGGACGCAGTGGCGGCCGGAGGGTCTGTCGGCGCCATGTCGCTAATTATCGGCTTTGTCGCATCATTTGTTGTGGGATGTATAGCCTGCCGCTGGATGCTTGATATAATAAAGAAAGGCAAGCTCGTATGGTTTGCAGCCTATTGCGTGGCAGCCGGACTCCTGTGCCTTGTTTATCCGCTGTTCTGATATTATGGATTTCATTTCAGGCGCGGTGCTTTGCATAGACAAGCCTTTGGGCTGGACGTCGTTCGACGCTGTCAAGCGCGTGCGCGGCGCGCTCACGCGCCGCCTAGGCGTGCGTAGGCTGAAAGTGGGACATGCCGGCACGCTCGACCCCTTGGCCACAGGAGTGATGATAGTGTGCACGGGACGCGCCACCAAACGAATTGAAGAGCTGCAGGCCGGCGAGAAAGAATACGTGGCCACAATGGCCCTTGGCGCCACGACCCCGAGTTTTGATCTTGAAACCGAGGTGGACGCCACATATCCTACCGCGCACATAACGCGTGAGGCGGTGGAGCGTGTGCTGAGCAGCTTTACCGGCCACATACAGCAGGTGCCACCGGCATTTTCGGCTTGTAAGGTCGACGGCAAGCGTGCTTACAAAAGCGCGCGCGCAGGCCAGGAAGTGGAACTGAAACCGCGTGCGCTCTTCATTGCCGAGCTTGAATTGCTGGAATACTCGCCCGAGAGCATCACGGTGCGTGTGGTCTGCAGCAAGGGCACTTATATAAGAGCGCTCGCGCGCGACATCGGCGTCGCGCTCGGGTCCGGCGCCCATCTCACGGCGCTGCGGCGCACACGGGTAGGGGATATATCCATAGCCGATTGTGTGAGCGTGCAGCAGGCTGCCGACATCATAGCCAGTGTGCCCGTGGAGTTTCCCGACTGGTACGACGGCCCGCGCAAGGAGCAGGGAGCGTGACGCTCGCCCGCGCCTACTCTCTCTTCCTATAAATCATAAACCAAAATCACAGACATAATAAAAGCAATATGAAGCTTTCGCAATTCAAATACCGCCTCCCCGAGGAGCTGATAGCGCAGCATCCCGCCGAGCACCGCGACGAGTCGCGCATGATGGTACTTCACCGCCGCACAGGCGAGATTGAGCATCGTCTGTTCAAAGACATACTTAATTATTTCGACGACGGCGACGTCATGGTGTTCAACGACACCAAGGTGTTTCCGGCGTTGCTTTACGGCAATAAAGAAAAGACCGGCGCGCGCATCGAGGTGTTTCTGCTGCGCGAGCTGAACGCAGATATAAAACTTTGGGATGTGCTCGTGGAGCCTGCCCGCAAGATACGCATCGGCAACAAACTGTATTTCGGCGACGACGAGTCGATGGTGGCGGAGGTCATAGACAACACCACCTCGCGCGGTCGCACGCTGCGTTTCCTTTACGACGGACCGCGCGAAGCCTTCAAGCGCGATCTCTACGCCCTCGGCCATACGCCGCTTCCCGAATACATCAAGCGTGAGCCGGAGGAAGAGGATGCAGAAAGATATCAGTGCATATTTGCCCGCAACGAAGGCGCTGTGGTGGCACCCGCTGCCGGCACGCATTTCTCCCGCGAGCTGCTCAAACGCCTTGAAATCAAAGGCGTCGGCCAGGCTTTCCTAACGGAGCACAGCGGTCTGGGCAATTTCCGCGAGATTGATGTCGAGGACCTTACCAAGCACAGGATGGATTCCGAGCAGCTGATAGTGTCGCAACAGCTTGTCGATACGGTCAATGCAGCAAAGGACGCGGAGAAGCAAGTATGCGCCGTGGGCACAAGTGTGCTCCGAGGCATGGCTACGGCTGTGAGCATGGGCGGCCATCTGCAGACCTATGACGGCTGGACCAACAAATTCATATTCCCGCCGTACGATTTCACGGTGGCGACGTCGCTGGTGAGCAATTTCCACATGCCTTATTCCACCATGCTTATGATGGTGGCCGCTTTCGGCGGCTATGATGAGGTGATGCACGCATATTCGGAAGCGGTCAAGGAGCATTATCGTTTCGGCGCCTATGGCGACGCCATGCTTATAATATGACGAGCGGTTCCGATATAATATCGCGCGCGGCTGCTGCCGCCGGCATAGGAGGAGAGGCGGGGCGCGCTGTTGCCGCTGCTATTGCTTCGGCCATACGCGAGCGCTGCTCGCAGCTCGACACTATTGCGATTCCGGGCTTTGGAAACTTTGTGCCGGTCAAGACCGACGAGCACATTGTGGCGGAGCCCGACGGTTCGCGCGTGCTTGTGCCGCCGCATGTGGCTCTTACGTTCAATCCCGGCAGCATGCTGCGCAAACGTCTGTCGGCCAATGAATAGCACAGTCACTCTACCCGAGCTGTCCGCTATCGTCGCGCGTGCGGCGGCCACGGACAGCGATACTGCAACGCGCTTTATCCTTGAACTGGTGGCGCAGATAGAGTCGGCGCTCGCTGCCGGAGGCCCGGCTGAGGTGGATGGTATCGGTGTATTCGCACGCGATGCCGTGTCCGGCCGAGTGACGTTTACGCCCGACGCCGGACTGGCGGACGCTGTGAACGCGCCATTCTCGCTCTTTGAGCCGGTAGTTCTCCCGCAGAGTGCTCCGCAGGATGTGCTGGACGACGATCGCGATGCGACGGTGGCCGCCGTGGCAGACAGCGTCGCGTCCGAAGCGGAGGACGAGGTAGAGCGCGCGGAGTCTGTCGCCACAGCCGACGCTTCGGATGCTGCCGAAGCATGCGCGGCAGACAGCGATACGGCAGTCGACGACGAGGCTGCCGCGCCCGAACCGGCGCCCGAAGCCGAACCGGCTGCGCACACCGACGATACGGCGCCGTCGGCGGCGACTGAGCCGTCGGCCCCGCATTATTACGACGACGAATATGAAAGCACGGGCGGCGGAGCTACGCTGCTTCCGTGGCTCACGGCTTTGCTGGGCATTATCATAGGCATGGGTGCAGGCTACTGGATAGGCACCCGCTATGGAGCTCCTGCAGTGGTGGTCACGCAGACGGTGCAGGCTACAGACTGCATTTCGGAAAACGCTGCTGCGGCGACGCCGCAGGATTCTGATGCAGCCGACACGCTGCGGGTGGTCATTTCAGCGCCCGAGGCAGAGCAAGCACCCAAGCAGCCTGCGAAGGCGGCCGAGCCGGTCTACGACACTGTTTCCACCTCGCGCTTCCTCACTACAATCGCACGCGACCACTATGGCCGCAAGGACTATTGGGTGTTTATCTACGAGGCTAATACCGACATCCTGCGCCATCCGAACCGCATACCTCCGGGCACGCGTGTCGTGGTGCCCGACCTTGGCGACCATGCGGCGCTCGACGCTGCTACACGTGCGCGCGCACGAGAGCTCGCGCGTGAAATTTACAACCGCTACGATATGTAGCCCTCTTTCTCATCAAGCAACGCAGCCAGCGCATCGATTCTTTCGTCGAACGAGTCGATGCGCTGCGTCTGTTCGCGCGTGAGGCCGTAGATGTTCAGTCCGCAGCCGCTGTGGGTGCAGTATTCGGCTTCCGCGGCGTTAGTATGGCCGTGCGGGCATATATACCTAAGTTCTTTGCGCAGCAGTCCGCGTCCGTCGGCCATCTCGCCTTCTTCCGGGAGTGTGCGCAGTCGCCTCGAGAGGCGTCGCATTTCCCTGAGGTCTTCGCGGCTGTAGGTGGGCTGGAAGGCCTCGAGCAGGTCGGCTGCAAGCGACGCCTCGCCGCGGTCTATAAGCCCGATAACGGATGGCGCGTCGAACAGTTCGCAGTCGCAAATCAGGCTGTACGTAGCTTCCGGCGCGCTTACGGTGTCGTCGTAGACAAGCTCCACAGCGTAGTGCCGGGGAATAGATTTCAGGTAGCGGGGAAACTCTATCAGCGCAAGGCGGTTCGGCGCCCGCCGTTCTTCCTCGGGCAGCACCGCGCTCACCAGGAATTTTCTGTACAGAGCCCATCCTATGCCCGTGAGGGCATGTCCGATGATAAAATCCCAGTTGGCCTGCGACGGAAAAACTCCCGGCTGCGCAAGCAGTTCGGCATAGCGTCGCTGCAGCAACTCCGTGCGCAATTCGTCGGCTGATACGACCGGCGGCTGAGGTACAAGAGTCTGGTCGGGTGGCAACATCGTTCGGAGGTGAAAAATCTGATATATTCTGCAAATATAAGAAATTTTGCGGAATAGTATGAAATTTAACTGTTTAACATTTGCATTTTAAGAAAACGCACATTATATTTGTGGACCGAATTATCACAGTCACAACAAAATACGCATTATGATTCAACCAGACAATATCCAGGCTGCATCGCAATTTTTGGTGCGGCATTATGAAATATCGCCGGTTCCCGTATATGTGGATACCACGGAGCCGTTTTTCTTTGTCTTGCTCGAAGGTGAAATCACAGTTGCGTACGATAGTTTTCCGGCCCTCACCATACGTCCCGGCGAGTTTGTGATGGTGCTCCGCCACAGTTGCTACCGCATGACGGTGGTGCGGCCCTCGGTGGGCATGCGTGTGTATAATTCGGAGTACTTTGTTGAGAAATGCTATAACGTGTTCGGCAATCTGTCTGATTTCATTACCAAGGATTTTCAGTACGAGTTCCGCGCGCTTCCGACTGTGCCGGCCATAAATCATTTTCACCACAGCATAAAGCAGACTATAATGGACGGGAACGCCTCGCCGCAACTGTTCACGCAGTGGCACGATGTGATGATTTCCATGATGGCGCTGTATTACACTCCGCGCCAGGTGGCCGAGTTTTTCTATCCGGTGCTCGCCTCCGACTTTGATTTCCGCCGCATGGTGATAGACCACAGCCTTAAGGTCAAGGACCTCCCGGAGCTGGCGGCGCTTTGCCATATGTCGCTAAGCACGTTCAAGCGGCGTTTCAAGCGCACGTTTCACGCTCCTGCCCATACGTGGATAGCTGCGCGCAAGGCCCATTTCATATACAGTGAGATTGTGAACACGCGCAAGACGTTCGGTGAGATAGCCGAGCAGTTCAACATATCGTCGAGTGCATATCTCACCGTGTTCTGCAAGCAGCATTTCGGGCAGACGCCCCAGGAGATACGTCGCCGCCGCTACAAGTCGGTGCTGTGCGGCGAGCCGCAAGACGAAATCAGAGCAGTTCCTTGACGCCACGGAAGGTGCGTCGGTGCAGCGGGCTGACTCCTGCGGCCGCAAGTGCAGCGCGGTGGGATGCGGTGGGGTAGCCCTTGTTCACATCCCACCCGTATTGCGGGAATTCCGCAGCTGCGGCGTCCATGAAGTCGTCGCGCGCGGTTTTGGCCAGCACCGATGCCGCGGCTATGTTGGCCAGCTTTCCGTCGCCCCCTACCACAGTGGTATGCTCCACACCGGCATAGGGTTTGAAGCGGTTGCCGTCCACGGCTATGTGCGCCGGGCGCACGTCGAGGGCGTCAAGCGCTCTGTGCATGGCGAGGATAGACGCATTGAGTATGTTGATGCTGTCTATTTCTTCTGCAGAAACAGACGCCACTGCCCAGGCTACGGCCTCGGCTTTGATCACAGGCACAAGCTTGCGACGCTGCGCGTCGCTCAATTTTTTTGAATCGTTGAGCAGCGGATGGCTGAAATTGTCGGGCAGAATCACTGCGGCAGCATACACGGGGCCGGCGAGGCATCCGCGTCCGGCTTCGTCGCATCCTGCTTCCGACATGCCCGGACGCAGGCACGGCGGCAGAGGAGCCGCGAGTTTTTCAGATGGCGATTTCACAGTTGAGTATCAGTTCTACAAGATAAAGCGAGCGTACGTCGGAACGGCGCACTTCGATGTCGTCGTAGTCGGGGTTGTCGCTGTGCAGTGTGATTTTGTCGGGATCGGCGTTCCGGCGCACGTATTTAATCATGCGGTAGTCGTCGAGCACCACTACATATATCTGTCCCCATAGTATCGGGGCCGTGTCGCTGACAGGGCGGATAGACACCCAGCTGCCGTCCGATAGGCGTGGCGACATGGAATTGCCCCGCACCCGCACCAGCGGGTAGTCGGGGTTGACGCCCGGAAGGTTGAAGAAGCCCACTATGCGGTCGTCGGTGAATTCCCGGCTCAGATTGGCGTTGCCGGCGCTCACATTGATATCGTAGACCGGGGCCCCCTTGCGTGCCGATATGGCTGATTCGCCCGAATAGTCCGACGATGTGTTGAGCTCGCGGGCATGTATGTCGCGGGGAAACGGCACCCCTTCTCCTTGGGTCAGCCATTGCTTTGATACGCCGAGGTCTACAACGAGGCGGTTGAGAAACGCATCAGTCACAGGCATCCGGCCCGAGAGCATGCGCGACAGGTTGGAGGGGTCTACGCCTGTGCGGGAGGCAAACTTGGCCTGCGTCATGCGCGACAGTTTTATCAGATAACGCAGGCGGTCGATAACGGAAGCGTTTGTTGCCGGCAAGGCGAGGTTGTCGAGTGAGTTTGCCATGTGGGTATGTGTTTTGTTTGCAAAGATACAACATTTTTTGTAAAATGCAAATGTGCATTGAACAACAAACGCCGTCTGCCGCCGTTATAAATATATATGATGGATATCCTTGAAGCAATAAGGACGCGCACATCGGTGCGCACCTACGACGGCCGCGCTCTTGACGCGGCCGAGCGTGCGTCGGTTCTTGCCGCGATAAAAGCCGAGTCCGCGCCTTTTGGCGGCAGCTACGAGATACGCCTGCACTCATTTTCCGGCCCCGGCGAGTTCCGTCCCGGCACGTACGGTGTGATTCGCGGCGCCTCGGACTATCTCATGATGGCTTACGACGACAGCTCCGATGCCGCACGGCTGAGTGCCGGATATGCCATGGAGGGGGTGGTGCTGCGCGCCACGGCCATCGGGCTCGGCACATGCTGGATTGCCGCCACGTTCCGCGGCACTGATTTCGCCCGTGCGTGCGTGTGGCCCGACGGGATGCCGCTGAAGATAGTAAGCCCTATAGGGCATCCGGCGGGGAGGCGTTTTATAGAGCGGGTGATGCGCATGGGAGTCGGCTCCGACAGGCGCAAGCCGTTCGGCACGCTGTTTTTCGACGGCGAGCCAGGCCGACCGCTCTCAGCCGCGGCATCATGCTTCGGCGAATCTCTTGATATGCTTCGCCTCGCACCCTCGTCCACAAACTCCCAGCCATGGCGGGCCGTGGTGGCCGGTGGCAGCGTGCACTTATACTGTATGCGCAAGGGAGCGCTGTCGGTGCTCGACTGCGGCATAGCCCTGCGCCACCTTTACGAGGCCGAAACTGCGGCCGGGCATGCGGGAGCCTTTTACCGCGACGAAAGCGCACCACGGATGCAGGGCGCGGACTACCTTACGAGCTATCGCCGCATATGACGCGTGTTTGCAAAGCCCGAAATTAAAGCGTAACTTTGCAGCATGATTTCGATAAACAACCTGTCGGTGGAATTTTCCGCCAAATCGCTTTTCGACAATATAAACTATGTAATCAACCCGCGCGACAAAATCGCTCTCGTGGGTAAAAACGGCGCGGGCAAGAGCACGATGCTCAAGATTATAGCCGGACTGCAGCGCCCAACGTCGGGTTCGGTGGCCGTGCCGCAGGGTGTCACCATAGGATATCTGCCGCAGCAGATGGTGCTTGAGGACACGCTCACCGTAAAAGAAGAGGTGCGCAAGGCGTTTTCGCATATCGATGCCATGCAGGCCGAGCTCGACGCCATGAGCGCCGAACTGGCCGAACGTACCGACTATGAAAGTGAGGGATATCATGCGCTGATCGACCGCATGACCGCTCTTACGGAGCAAGTGGCCATGAGCGGCAGCGACAATTGCGAGGCCGAGATGGAAAAGACACTGATGGGCCTCGGATTCGTGCGCACGGATTTCGACCGTCCCACATCGGAATTCTCCGGCGGCTGGCGCATGCGTATCGAGCTTGCCAAGCTGCTGCTGCAGCGTCCCGACGTGTTGCTGCTCGACGAGCCCACCAACCACCTCGACATAGAGTCGATACAGTGGCTTGAGAGTTTTCTCTCCACCAAGGCTAAGGCTGTGGTGCTTGTGAGCCACGACCGTGCGTTTATCGACAATGTGACCAACCGCACCATAGAGATTTCGCTCGGCAAAATCTACGATTATGCCGTGAACTACAGCCACTTTGTGGAGCTTCGCCGCGAGCGCATAGAGCAGCAGATGCGCGCGTATCAGAACCAGCAGAAGCAGATAGCCGACACGGAGCAGTTCATAGAGCGTTTCCGCTACAAGGCCACCAAGGCCGTGCAGGTGCAGAGCCGTATGAAGCAGCTGGCCAAGATAGAGCGCATTGAGGTGGACGAGGTGGACACATCGCGTCTGAGCCTGCGCTTTCCTCCCGCCCCGCGCTCGGGCGATTTCCCCCTGATACTGGAGGACGTGGGCAAGGCATATGGCGACCACCGGGTGTTCGACGGCTGCACATTTACCATCCGCCGTGGCGAGAAAGTGGCCTTCGTGGGCAAGAACGGCGAGGGTAAGTCTACGCTTGTGAAGTGTATCATGGGCGAAATACCATTTACGGGCCACCTTAAAGTGGGGCATAACGTGAAGATAGGATATTTCGCGCAGAATCAGGCGCAGCTGCTTGACGGCGACATCACGGTGTTCGACACCATTGACCGCGTGGCCGTGGGCGACATACGTCTGAAGATACGCGACATACTCGGAGCGTTCATGTTCGGAGGCGAGGCGTCGGACAAGAAGGTGAAAGTGCTGAGCGGAGGCGAAAAGACCCGCCTGGCCATGATACGACTGCTGCTTGAGCCCGTCAACCTGCTCATACTCGACGAGCCCACCAACCACCTTGACATGAAGACCAAGGACATACTCAAGCAGGCCATACGCGATTTCGACGGCACGGTGATAGTGGTGAGCCACGACCGCGAATTTCTCGACGGCCTTGTGACCAAAGTCTACGAATTCGGTGGCGGACGCGTGCGCGAATGTCTTGGCGGCATCTATGAGTTCCTTGAAAAGAAGCGTATAGCGTCGTTGCAGGAGCTCGAGCGCAACAGACCTGCCCCCGCGCCAAAGGCCGAGAAGAAGGCGGCATCCGCTCCGGCTGCGAACGTTCCCGCCGCCCCGGCCGCGGCCGAAAAGCCGGCGCAGCGTCTGAGCTACGCCGAGCAGCGTGAGCGCGACAAGGCCATTAAAAAGGCTCAAAAGCGTGTGGAGGATGCTGAAACGGAGATAACGCGCCTGGAAGGCGAGATTGCATCCATAGAGGCCGCAATCGCGGCGGGCGACACAGCTCCCGATATATACGACCGCCACGCTGCGGCCACCAAAGCGCTCGAAAATGCCATGAGTCTTTGGGAGCTTGCCGGTATGGAGCTTGAAGAATTGAAGGAGCGCTATTCACTCGGCTGAACCGCAGCTCAACTGAAGCACAGCGCGCCCGAGGCCTCACGGTCCCGGGCGCGCTGCAAATATATGGCAGAAAAGAAAATCAGATAGCTATTTTAGTGGCTTTGCCGTTGCGGAGCATGATGTACACACCATGCGCCGACGGTTGCTCGCGGAGTCTGCGGCCGCCCAGGTCGTAGTACACGGCTGCCTGTTCCGGCGCTTCGATTTCGTCGATGCCGGTGGCGTGGGCTTTCGTCACGAGGATATACTGGTCGGAGGGCACGATGCTGACTGTGGCATAGACTTTGTCGCCAGAGCGCACTTCGCCATCGGCGGCCGGAGTGAGATTGGTTGTGGTATTGGCGCGCAGCTGCAGAGGCAGGCGCTCGTCCTTTACAATCTGGGCGGAAGAGGTCGGTCCGTAGATAAATACCGGCATGCTGTATTGCCGTTCGTAGGACACCCGGAACGATGCAGGCAGTACCACGTTTCCGGCATATACGCCGTCGGAGCCTGAGAGTGCCACGTATTCGGAATCGCTGCTCATTAGAAAAATCTGTGCCGGATATACGATTTCGTCGGGGCTGTCGGAGTATTTGACAGTAAAGTAATTGTATCCGGGATTCTGGTAATAAGTGATGTCGTAGGTGCCGGGGTCTACGGATGCGTATCGTCCCATTATCGACAGCGGGTTTTCCATGCCGATGATGGCCGGCTGAGTGGCCCATGAGGGCATGTTGTAGAAGGTGGCTTTTGTATCGGAAGTGCTTTCGGCGAAGAACGTGAAGCCCGCCCCCTCGATAGCCACGCCCTTGGCGCTCATGCCTTCTGCGCCTTGCGAGGCGGTCAGTTCCACCTGCCCCTGATAAGTTCCGTCGGGAAGCTGCACGGTTTTTCCTGAAGCATCTACAGGCACTACGAATATTTTGCCCTCGGAGGCCTCCTGAGCCTGCGCGCAGAACGATACTGCGATGGCGAGGGTGATGAATACGTTCTTCATATGCTGATGTGTTAATTTTATCATATAACAACATCTGTTGGCGAAAGGTTGGGGCGTGCGTTAAATTTTTTAGCGGTTAATTTCGTGAAAAATCACTACCTTTGCAACGAATTTGCCCATATAATAACAGATGTTAGGAATCAAGCGACTATACACGTTCATGTTGCAGCGGTTTTTGCCGGTGTTCACCATGACATTTTTTATATCGCTGTTCGTGGTGCTCATGCAGTTTTTGTGGCGTACCATCGACGACCTTGTGGGCAAGGGGCTGTCGGTCGATGTGCTCGGCGAGCTGTTTTTCTATGCGGCGCTCACTTTTGTGCCCACCGCTCTGCCGCTGGCCGTGCTGCTGGCATCGCTTATGACGTTCGGCAATCTTGGCGAGAAATTCGAGCTCACGGCCATGAAAGCCTCCGGCATATCGCTGTTCAGAATCATGCGGCCGCTCATAATTCTCATGGTTTTAATCAGCGTGGGCGCGTTTTTCTTCCAGAACAATCTGCTGCCGGTGGCGCAGAGCAAGATGTGGACATTGCTGTTCAGCGTGCGTCAGAAATCGCCCGAGGTGGAAATCCCAGAGCGTTCGTTCTACGACCAGATACCCAATATGAATCTGTACATAGAGCGCAAGAATCCCGACACGGGCATGCTCTACGACATGATTATCTACGACGTGACCAACGGCCTTGACAACTCGCGTGTGATTCTTGCCGACAGCGGCAAATTCAGCTTTACTGAAGACAAAACCCGACTATTTCTGCATCTATATCACGGCGAGATGTTCGAGAATCTGCGCGACAACTCGATGGGCAACACCTCCTCCCGCTACATGCCCTTCCGTCGCGAGAACTTCACCGACAAGCAGATATATTTCGCTTTCGATGCCAATTTCAACCGCATGGACGAAGGCGGCATGCGAAGTCAGTACATAGGTCAGAACATAAGCCAGCTGCGTGCGAGCATCGACAGCATTGGCGCCGAGGTGGACAGCGTGGGCGACATCTACGCCGCCGACCTCAAGCTGTCGCCTGTAATGGGCATCGGCCAGCGTCGAGGCCTGCAGGGCGGCGCCGCCGCCACCCGCACGTTGCGCCCCGAGGAAATAGATGTGGACTCAGTGTTCGGCGCGCCGACGCCGGCCATGGCCAAGACCTATGTGAGTCAGGCACTCACTATGGCCAAGCGCCAGCGCCAGGAGTATGAATTCCGCAGCCTCGCGCTCAACGACAGGGCCAAGCTGATGCGCCGCCACGACATAGAGCTGCAGCGCAAGTTCACGCTCTCGTTCGCGTGCATTATCTTTTTCTTTATCGGCGCTCCGCTCGGCGCCATCATCAAAAAGGGTGGCCTCGGCACCCCGCTGGTGGTGAGTGTGTTGCTCTTTATATTTTATTTTATAATAGACAACGCCGGCTACAAGATGGCCCGCGACGGCAAAACCGAAGTATGGGAGGGCATATGGCTGAGTTCGGCGGTGCTGCTGCCGCTCGGCGTGTTTTTTACGTACAAAGCCGTGGGCGACAGCGCTGTGTTCAATTTCGATGCCTACAAGGCCCTTTTCCGGCGCATCACCGGGCGCGAACTGCCTCGCTCGCTCGAGCCCAAGGAAATGATAATGATAGAGGTGGAGCCTGCGCGCGCGCTTGAAATGCTCGCGGCTCAGCAGCAGGCCGAGCAGCGCGTGGAAGCGGCCTTGAACGCGCGTCCGCGGTGGCGCAGGCGTTTTGCCACCCGCACGGCCTCGCAGCTTGATTCGGGGCTCAACACGCTGGTCGACTATCTGTCCAATTCGCGCGACTCCAAAGTAATTAACCTTCTGAATAAATATCCCTTCCGCGCTACGCCGGCGCGCTTGGCCGCCATAGCGGACACCACGCGGAGCCTAATGGAAATATTCAACGCACAAGAAGATGCAACAGAAAATAAAGCTTGACAACATAGCCGACGCCATCGCCGACATACGCGAGGGGCGTATGGTAATAGTGGTCGACGACGAAGACCGCGAGAACGAAGGCGATTTCGTCATTGCCGCAGAAAAAATCACGCCCGAGCAGGTGAATTTCATGCTCAAAAACGGACGCGGAGTGCTGTGCGCCCCGATCACCATGGGCAGGGCCGCCGAGCTCGACCTGCCGCATCAGGTGGCAAACAACACGTCGATGCTCGGTACGCCGTTCACGGTGACGGTGGACAAGCTCGAAGGCTGCACGACCGGCGTCAGCGCCCACGACCGCTGCGCTACCATACGCGCTTTGGCCGACCCGAAATCCACACCCGACACCTTTGGCCGTCCGGGCCACATCAATCCGCTGTATGCCCAGGAGCAGGGCGTGCTGCGGCGCGCCGGCCACACGGAGGCCGCAGTCGACCTTGCGCGCCTCGCAGGCCTCGCTCCGGCTGCCGCACTGATTGAAATCATGACCGACGACGGCGCCATGATGCGCCTGCCCGAACTGCGCCTCAACGCCGACCGCTGGGGGCTGCGCCTGGTAAGCATCCGCGACCTTATAGCCTACCGTCTTGAAAACGAGCAGCTCGTCGAGGAAGGCGTGGAGGTGGATATGCCCACCGCCTACGGCCATTTCCGCCTGATTCCGTTCCGCCAGAAGAGCAACGGGCTCGAGCACATAGCCATTATAAAAGGCGACCTGCACACGCCCGAACCCGCGCTGGTGCGCGTGCACTCCTCGTGCGCCACGGGCGACATCTTCGGCTCCATGCGCTGCGACTGCGGCGAGCAGCTGCACCGTGCGCTCCAGATGATTGAGAAGGAGGGCCGCGGAGCGGTGGTATATCTCAACCAGGAAGGCCGAGGCATCGGTCTGATGGATAAAATACGTGCCTACAAGTTGCAGGAACAGGGCCTTGACACCGTAGAGGCCAATATACACCTCGGACACGGCGCCGACGAGCGCGACTATGGCGTGGGCGCGCAGATACTGCGCCTGCTCGGCATACGCAAAATGCGCCTGATGACCAATAATCCCGTGAAGCGTATCGGCCTCGAAGGCTACGGGCTGGAGGTGGTGGAAAATGTGCCCGTGGAAGTGGCTCCCAATCCCTACAACTATCGCTACATGCACACGAAGAAAGAGCGCATGGGCCACGACCTTAACGAGGTTTGACCCCGAGCTTATGAACGAATACGCCTTAATAGTGGCTTTTTGGTATAAACATAACTGAAATTCGGATTTTTTTTGCCAAATTTGCACACGCAAAATATAGTGCGATAAAATGAAATTCACCGCATCACAGATAGCCGCCGCAGTGGGCGGCACCGTCGAGGGCGACGCCGATGTCGCCGTCAGCACCTTTGCCAAGATTGAGGAGGCCACACCCGAGGCCCTCACTTTTTTGGCAAATCCCAAATACAACCACTGCATTTACGACACGCAGGCAGGCATAGTGCTCGTGCGGCGCGATTTTGTGCCTGAGCATCCTGTGCGGGCCACTCTTGTGCGTGTCGACGACCCCTACGCCACGCTTTCGCATCTGCTGCAGATGGTCGACGCCGCTGTCAACGTGCGCCCCACGGGCGTCGAGCAGCCCAGCTTCGTGGCCGATGGCGTAGAATTGCCCGAAGGCGCATATGTGGGAGCGTTTTCCTATATAGGGGCCGGCGTGCGCATGGGCCGTAATGTGAAAATATATCCGCAGGCCTATGTGGGAGCAGGTGTCACAATCGGCGACGATACGGTGATATATCCCGGAGCACGTATTTACCATGGCTGCCGCATAGGCGCCCGCTGCATCATACATGCCGGGGCCGTGATTGGCGCCGACGGATTCGGTTTTGCGCCCACAGCCGACGGTTCTTACAGCAAAATCCCGCAGCTCGGCATAGTGGAAATCGCCGACGATGTGGAAATAGGAGCGAACACGACTGTGGACCGCGCTACCATGGGCCGCACCGCCATAGGGCAGGGCACAAAGCTCGACAATCTCATACAGGTGGGACACAATGCCGAAATAGGCACCAACACCGTCATGGCCGCGCAATGCGGCATCGCCGGCAGCACTCATGTGGGCAGCAACTGCATGTTCGGCGGCCAGGTCGGACTCGCCGGCCACATTTCCGTGGGCGACAACGTGCAGATTGGCGCCCAAAGCGGCATCCCGGGCAATGTGGAGTCCGGCGCGCGCATCATAGGCTCGCCCGCTGTGCCTTTCGGCGATTTCGCCCGGCAGGCGGTGTACGTCAAGCGCCTTGGCGACGTGTTCTCGCGCCTCTCCGCACTCGAAAAAGAAATAAAAAAACAAACACCATAAACAGCAATGAAGCAACTTACTCTCAATAAGCCCTTCACCCTGACCGGCAAGGGGCTGCATACCGGCGCCACGGTCACAGCCACCGTTGAGCCCGCACCCGAAGGCCACGGCTGCAAGTTCCGCCGTATCGACATAGAAGGCGAACCCGTAATCGACGCTCTTGCAGAGAATGTTGTAAACACGCAGCGCGGCACCGTGCTTTCGCGCGGCGAAGCCTCCGTAAGCACCATCGAGCACCTCATGGCCGCTCTCTACGCTTCCGGCATCGACAACGCCCTTATCAGCGTCGACGCTCCCGAAGTGCCCATACTCGACGGCAGCGCCAAACCCTGGTTCGACGCCATCGCCGAAGCCGGCGTGGTGGAGCAGAAAGCCGACAAGGACTATTATACCGTAAAGCATAAAATCGAAATCGCCGACGAGGAAACCGGCTCGAAAATCCTTATTCTCCCCGACGACGAATTCAGTGTGGAAGTGAAGGTCAATTTCAACTCGCCCGTGCTCGACAACCAGTATGCGTCGCTTGAGCATGTGGAGGAGTTCGGAAGCGAGATTGCCGATGCCCGCACTTTTGTGTTCGTGCGTGAGATTCTGCCGCTTGTGGAAGCCGGTCTTATCAAGGGCGGCGACCTCGACAATGCAATTGTCATTTACGACTCGCCGCTGAGTCAGGAAAGCCTCGACAAGATAGCCGACACTATGGGCGTGGAGCGCCGCACTGTCGATGCTCTCGGCTATATCAACTCGCGTCCGCTGGCACATGCCAACGAACCCGCGCGCCACAAGCTGCTCGACATCGTGGGCGACCTCGCGCTCATCGGCCGTCCGCTCAAAGGCAAAGTGATAGCCACCAAGCCCGGCCACGGCATCAATACCCGTCTGGCAAAAGACCTGCGCCGCGACATCAAGCGTCAGGACATACAGGCTCCCGACTACGACCCCAACCGCACGCCGCTTATGGACAACAACGCCATACGCGAGCACCTGCCGCACAGGTATCCTTTCCTGCTGGTGGACAAGATTATTGACAAGAGCGACAACTATATAGTGGGCGTCAAGAACGTCACCACCAACGAGCCCTTCTTCCTCGGACATTTCCCGCAGGAGCCCGTGATGCCCGGTGTGCTGCTCGTGGAAGCCATGGCGCAGACCGGCGGCCTGCTCGTGCTGGCCACCGTCGACGAGCCCGAACGCTACTCCACGTATTTCATGAAGATTGACAACGTGAAGTTCCGTCAGAAAGTAGTGCCCGGCGATACACTTATATTCCACGTGTCGTTCATGACTGAACTGCGTCGCGGCATGGCCGTTATGAAAGGCCGCGCCTTCGTCGGCGACAAGGTGGTGTGTGAGTGCGAATTCATGGCACAAATCATCAAGAACAAGTAAAACCAACCTATGAAACAACCACTTGCTTACGTACATCCTGCTGCCAAGATAGCACAGAGCGTGGTCATAGACCCGTTTGTGACCATCGATGCCAATGTGGAAATCGGTGAAGGCACGCGCATCTGCAGCAATGTCACCATACTCGAAGGTGCCCGTATAGGCCGCAACTGCACCATATTCCCCGGTGCGGTGATAGGCGCCATACCCCAGGACCTCAAATTCAGAGGCGAGGACACCCTCGCCATAATCGGCGACAACACCACTATCCGTGAGTGCGTGACCGTGAACCGCGGCACAGCCGCGCGCGGACGCACCACTGTAGGCAACAACTGTCTGATTATGGCCTACAGCCATGTGGCGCACGACTGCGCCGTGGGCGACAACGTCATTATCAGCAACGCCACACAGCTGGCAGGCGAGGTCGTGGTCGACAACTACGCTGTCATTGGCGGCGGCACGCTGGTGCATCAGTTCTGCCACATCGGCCCGCACGTGATGATTCAGGGCGGAGCTTTGGTGAACAAAGACATACCGCCGTATGTGAAAGCCGCACGCGAGCCTATCAGCTACGCCGGCATAAACAGCATCGGACTGCGCCGACGCAATTTCAGCAACGATACCATCCGCGATATTCAGGAGATATACCGCTATCTGTACCTGTCCGGCCTTAACGTGAGCGATGCCGTGGAACGCATCGAAGCCGAACTGCCGGCCACCAAGGAGCGCGACGAGATAATCCTGTTTGTGCGCAACGCCAAGCGCGGCATCATACGCGGCTACGTATAAGCACCACTATACGGCGCGGGCGCGAAGGCTTTGCCGGAAGGCGGGTCTGTCGCTTCCGAACGCATGAGGCGGAAGAGGAAAGTCCGGGCAACACAGAGCACCGCACTCCCTGCGGGGAGCTATCGGCAACGGTAGAGTAATGTGACAGAAAACAACCGCCCCGGCCTCCCCCGCGGAGGCCGGAGCAAGGGTGAAAAGGCGGGGTAAGAGCCCACCGGGCGCCACAGCGATATGGCGTGCCGCACATCTTGCGGGTTGCAAGGTCAAGTACACCGGCAGGG
>CAMWTJ010000005.1 GCA_947177185.1 uncultured Porphyromonadaceae bacterium
CCTATCCGAGCCCCGGACCTCCGCAAGGAAGCCCGGGGCTCTTTCTTTTTATGCCTGCGGAAGCATGTGTGCGATGTGAGCAGCGCCTTAAGATGCATTATTTAACAGATTTTTATTAATGCACTCTGAGAATTTTACTACCTTTGTAACCTGAATATTCAATTGAATCAAATATATGGCACAACAAGACGACGTGTTCAAGAAAATCGTTTCCCATGCCAAGGAATACGGTTTTGTTTTCCAAAGTTCTGAAATATACGATGGCCTCTCGGCTGTTTATGACTATGGTCAGAACGGCGTGGAGCTTAAAAACAATATCAAGCGTTACTGGTGGGAGGCGATGACCCTTCTGCATGAGAATATCGTGGGCATTGATTCCGCTATCTTCATGCATCCGACTATCTGGAAGGCATCCGGCCATGTGGACGCGTTCAACGACCCGCTGATCGACAACCGCGACAGCAAGAAGCGCTATCGCGCCGATGTGCTCATTGAGGAGCAGATTGCAAAGTACGACGAAAAAATCAACAAGGAGGTGGCAAAGGCGCGCAAGCGCTTCGGCGATAGCTTCGACGAGGCAATGTTCGTGCAGACCAACGGCCGCGTGGCCGACATAGCTGCCCGCCGCGACGCACTGCATGAGCGCTTCGCAGAAGCTATGAACGCCGGCAACCTGGAGGAACTACGACAGATTATCGTGGACGAAGAAATCGTATGTCCGATCAGCGGCACTCGCAACTGGACGGAGGTGCGCCAGTTCAACCTTATGTTCAAGACGGAGATGGGCTCTACGGCCGACGGTGCTATGACGGTGTATCTGCGTCCTGAAACCGCACAGGGCATATTCGTGAACTATCTCAACGTGCAGAAGACGGGCCGTATGCGTCTGCCTTTCGGCATCGCGCAGATAGGCAAGGCCTTCCGAAATGAAATTGTGGCCCGCCAGTTTATTTTCCGTATGCGTGAGTTCGAGCAGATGGAGATGCAGTTCTTCGTGCAGCCCGGTCGCGAAATGGAGTATTTCGCATACTGGAAGGAGCAGCGTCTGCGCTGGCACAAGGCCCTCGGTCTTGGCGACGAGAAGTACCGCTATCACGACCACGAGAAGCTCGCCCACTACGCCAATGCGGCCACGGATATCGAGTTCCGCATGCCTTTCGGATTCAAGGAGGTTGAGGGCATACACTCGCGCACCAATTTCGACCTCTCGCAGCACGAGAAATTCTCCGGCAAGAAGATACAGTATTTCGACCCCGAGCGTAACGAGAGCTACACACCGTATGTGATTGAAACGTCGATTGGCGTGGACCGCATGTTCCTGAGCGTGCTTTGCTCAAGCTATGAGGAGCAGGCTCTCGAAGGCGGCGACACCCGCGTGGTGCTGCACCTGCCCGAGGCACTTGCGCCCGTGAAATGCGCGGTAATGCCCTTGGTCAAGAAAGACGGCCTTCCCGAAAAAGCACGCGAGATAGTGAACGACCTCAAGTTCGATTTCGCAACGCACTACGACGAAAAAGACAGCATCGGCAAGCGCTATCGCCGCCAGGATGCCATCGGCACGCCGTTCTGCATCACGGTGGACCATCAGACTCTCGAGGACGGCACCGTGACACTGCGCGAACGCGACAGCATGCAGCAGCAGCGCGTGGCCATCGCCGACCTGCACCGTCTGATTCACGACCGCGTGAGTCTCAACTCGCTGCTGCGCAAGCTCGGCTAATCTCTCCACTCATCAAACTAAAGAAATGAAAAAGTCCTCTATTATCATTGTCGTCGTACTCCTTGTGGCCATCTGCGGCTTCGGATGGAGTGCCTACAACAAGCTGGTGACTCTCGACCAGGATGTGGAAGCAGCCTGGGCTAAAGTCGAGGTGCAGTATCAGCGCCGCCTCGATTTGATTCCTAACCTTGTGGAAACGGTCAAGGGCTATGCCGCACACGAAAGCGAAACGCTTGAAAGCGTAACCCGTGCGCGTGCCGGCTTGAGCGATGCCTACAATACGGCCGACAGCCTCAAGAGCGCTGCCGCCACAGGTGCCGCGCAGGCTTTCGAAAGCTACAATGCCGCGCAGAGCTCGCTGAACCGCGCGCTGAATCTGTACGTGAACGCCGTGCGCGAGGCCTATCCCGACCTGAAGGCCAATGAAAATTTCAAAGACCTCCAGACCCAGCTTGAAGGTACCGAAAACCGTATCGCTACCGAACGCGGCCGATATACCGAGGTGGTCAAGGAATACAATGTGGCCATACGCCGCTTTCCCCGCAACGTAGTGGCCGGCCTGTTCGGCTTTGATGCCAAACCCCAGTTCCAGGCCGATGCCGCTGCGCAGTCGGCGCCTAAAGTACAGTTCTGATGAAAAAAATACTGTTTTATGCTCTGGCTGCCGCAGCCGCCTGTATGGGAGCAGCATGTACCGACGACGATGCCAAGACCACGTGGGAAGAATATGCCGACTGGCGCGAGGCCAACATAGCGTGGCTCGAGCAGCTGCACTCGCGCACCAACGAAGACGGCACTCCCTTCTATGAGGTGGTGACGCCCTCGTGGTACAGCGGCGCCTATGTGCTGGTGCACCGCTTCGGCGAGCCGAACACCGACAATCTGAAGCCGCTGTCCACGAGCACAGTCGACGTGATATATCAGGGCTTCAACTACCAGGGCGAGCGCTTTGACTCGTCGCTCACGCAGACAGCCTACGGACGTCCGGGAGTGGCCCGCTTTGCGCTCAACGGCGTCATAGACGGCTGGACCGCCGCGTTTGAAACAATGCACGTGGGCGACAGCGCAGAGATAATCTGCCCTTACAACATGGCTTATGGCGAAACATACATGAGCTCACTGATTCAGCCGTATTCGGCGTTGCGCTTCAACGTGCGCCTGGTCGATATCTACGCTTACGAGAAGAAATAAGAGCACGCATTTTGCAGAGTTCGACAATTATTGTTAACTTTGCAGAAGCTGCCCGAATGGTGGAATGGTAGACACGAGGGACTTAAAATCCCTTAGCTATTGCAGCTGTGCGGGTTCGAGTCCCGCTTCGGGCACATTTCCACTCAATTTTCAGAAACCACATTATCATGCATCACGCATATACAACGCGCGGCACCTGTAGCCGTCTGATAGAATTTGATATTGACGACACGGGCATAGTCCGCAATGTGCGTTTCACCGGCGGCTGCCACGGCAACCTGCAGGGCATAGCCGCCTTGGTAGAAGGGCAGCCGGCCGCCGAGGTGGCAGCCCGTCTGCGCGGCATACGCTGCGGCTCAAAACCCACCTCGTGCCCCGACCAGTTTGCCACGGCTATTGAGCTGGCCCAATCCGAAAACAGCTGATAGGGCATGCTTGTAAAGACCTTCGGTGCGGCAGTACAGGGCATTGACGCCATCCTCGTCACTGTCGAGGTCGCTGTCAACCGCGGGTATCAGTATGTTATAGTCGGGCTTGCCGACACCGCGGTCAAGGAAAGCCGCGAGCGGGTGCGCCTCGCGCTGCAGAGTTGCGGCCGCGAGCTTCCCCGCCACAATGTGGTGATAAACCTTTCGCCTGCCGATGTGCGCAAGGAGGGTTCGTTCTACGACCTTCCCATAGCGGTGGCGCTAATGGCCGGCGCCGAGAAAATCAATGCTCCCGAACTCGACCGTTATGTGCTGATGGGTGAGCTTTCGCTCGACGGCACGGTGCTGCCCATACGCGGTGCGCTGCCTATGGCCATAGCCGCACGTGCCGCCGGCATGAAGGGCATGATATTGCCCAAAGAGAACGCCACCGAGGCGGCCGTGGTCAATAATCTTGAGGTGTATGGCGTGGACAATCTGGCGCAGGTGCTCGCTTTCCTGGAAGGCAAAGTCAACATAGAGCCCACGGTGGTGAACACACGCGAGGAATTCTCGCGCGAGGCCGGCAATTTCGAATTCGACTTTTCCGAGGTGCGCGGACAGGAAAACGTCAAGCGCGCTTTCGAGGTGGCATGCGCAGGCGGCCACAACATACTGCTCGTAGGCCCTCCGGGCTCCGGCAAGTCGATGATGGCCAAGCGTCTGCCGTCGATTATGCCGCCGCTCACCCTGGCCGAAGCTCTCGAAACCACCAAGATACACTCCGTGGCCGGGCGTCTGCGCAACGGCTCGCGCCTTATGACACGCCGCCCGTTCCGCGCCCCGCACCACACGATATCGCCCGTGGCCCTTGTAGGAGGCGGCTCCAATCCCATCCCCGGCGAAATCTCGCTCGCCCACAACGGCGTGCTTTTTCTCGACGAATTTCCCGAATTCAGCCGCTCGGTGCTTGAGGTGATGCGTCAGCCGCTTGAAGACAGGGTGATAAGCGTGTCGCGCGCCCGGTATAGGGTGGACTATCCCGCATCTTTCATGCTTGTGGCATCGATGAACCCGTGCTCGTGCGGCTATTACAACCATCCCACCAAGGAGTGCACCTGCGCGCCCGGGCAGGTGGGCAAATATCTCAACCGCATATCCGGGCCGCTGCTCGACCGCATAGACATACAGGTAGAGATACTGCCGGTGCCCTTCGAGCGCTTGTCAGAGCCCGCCAGCGGCGAGGACAGCTCGGCGATATGCCAACGCGTGGTGCGCGCGCGGAGCGTGCAGGCTGAGCGTTTCCGCGACACAAGCGGTGTGCACTGCAACGCGCAGATGACACCCCGCCTCATGCAGCGCTACTGCAGCCTCGACGAGCCGTCACGCCGTCTTCTTGAAACGGCCATGCAGAAATACGACATGAGCGCCCGCGCCTACGACCGCATACTCAAAGTGGCCCGCACCATAGCCGACCTCGACGGCTCCGCGGCTATTACAGCCGCCCATATGAGCGAGGCGGTGAACTACCGCAACCTCGACCGCGGTAGCTGGGGCACGACGACCGTGGCGAAACAGCCATGCTGAATACTCTTCACCCATGCCTGAAAAATCGGGGGCGCCATGCGGTTTATCACGTTTTTTGAAAAAAATATCGGGCGGGGTATTGCGTAATTCAGAAAAGAGTTGTAACTTTGCACCGCAATAGCGAAATGGTGAGCATAGCTCAGTTGGTTAGAGCGTCGGATTGTGGTTCCGAAGGTCGTGGGTTCGACCCCCACTGTTCACCCTAAAGAAGAAAAACGTAACTTTGCAAAACAAATCAATGCGCGACGTGATGTCGGGCATTGTTTTTTTATTATTCTGCCTGAAAACAACCCTATTATGACAAAAGATATAGAAGAACTCCTGCGGACCGAGGCCGCGCGCCTTAACTCGCCGGCATTTGTGGCCGACGACCCCGTGCAGTTTCCCCGCCGCTTTTCCGAGCAGCGCGATGTGGAAGCCGCATCGCTGCTCTGCGCCACCATAGCGTGGGGCAACCGCACCATGATATGCCGTAACTGCGAGCGCATGATGGGGCTGCTGGAGTGGCAGCCTTATGCCTATATCATGGACGAAGGCTACGAAACTCTGCCCGACGGCAATGTGCACCGTACGTTTTTCAACTCCAATCTGAAGCACTATCTGCGCGGCCTGCGGCGTGTATTCGCCCGCTACGGGAGCGTGGAGGGGCTGGTGCGCGCCAAAGGCGTGGCCGACGAAGCCGCGCCGGCATGGGCACTCGCCCGCGAGCTCAACCGCGAGCTGTGCGAGGCCAACGACGGTCGTGCCGATTCGCGCTGTCTGCCGCAGAACCTCGACAGCACTGCGCTCAAGCGCCTGAACATGGCGCTGCGCTGGCTCGTGAGGCGCGACGGCATAGTCGATATGGGCATATGGACGGCTCTTGACCCGAGTCAGCTGTACATACCGCTCGACGTGCATGTGGGCAACACTGCGCGCGACCTCGGCCTGCTCGCACGCCGCAGCAACGACCGCCGCGCCGTGGAGATGCTTACGGCCGAGCTGCGCGCGCTTGAGCCATCCGACCCCACGCTGTTTGACTACGCGCTGTTCGGCATCGGCGTCACGGCCCGGCACACAAAATAGCAGCCGCGCCTTGTGCAAAGCGCGGCTGCAAGGTCGGTAAACCCCGCGAGGTCAGCGGATGAGAGCGCGGCCACTCCATACGAGCAGCACGCCGAGTACAATGCTCAGCACGAGATAGAGTGCGAACGTGGTCCAGTCGCCTTTGGAACCGAGCACCCACATGTCGTCGGCGAACGACGAGAACGTGGTGAAGCCTCCGCAGAAGCCGGTGATAAGAAGCACGTTTTCGCCGGGTGTCATTACGTGGGCTTTTTCCAGCAGGCCGAAAAACAGGCCTATGAGGAAGCATCCTATTATGTTTACCAGAAAAGTGCCCATCGGAAACGAGCCATGAAACATGCCGGAGCACCATTTTCCTACAAGGTAGCGTCCGCAGGTGCCTACGAAACCGCCGCATCCGGCTATGAGCATTGCTTTGATCATTTTGGTAGAGAGTTATGAGGGGTTGTTGAAACGTGTCTTTGCTATCTAAACATCCTTGTCGGCATTTTGTTCGGTGGCGGCGTCGAGTCCTTTGTCGCCGTGGAAGAATCTGTCGAGGTGACGCTCCTTGAAGCGTTGCAGTATAATCCAGAAATTCGGTACGAACAGCGTGCCCACAACGGCGTTCACAGCCATGCCGAACACCACCGCCGTGCCGAGGGCCACGCGGCTCGCGGCACCGGCGCCGGTGGCAAACAGCATGGGCAGCACACCGAACACAAACGCCAGCGCAGTCATCATGATGGGGCGGAAACGCACCTGCCCGGCATCCATGGCGGCTTTTGCTATGTCTTGTCCGGCTGCGCGGTAGTCGCGGGCGTATTCCACTATCAGGATGGCGTTTTTAGCCGACAGGCCCAGCAGCAGTATGATGCCTATCTGCGTGTAGATGCTGATGCTCTGGCCCATGAATATACAGCCGGTGACGGTGCCGAGTATGGCCGTAGGCATGGCAATGATTACGGCCACGGGGTCGGTCAGGCTCTCGTATTGTGCGGCCAGCACCAGCAGTGTTATCACGATGGCCAGAATCAGCACAAACGTTACGGTGGTGCCCGACTGCGTTTCCTGATAGGCCTCGCCGGTCCATGCATAGGAGTAGTTGGTGCCCACGGAGTTGTCGATTACCTGCTCCATGGCCTTTATCGCGTCCGACGAGCTTACGCCTTTGGCGGGAGTGGCCGTCAGAGAGGCCGTGGTGTACATGTTGTAGCGGCTGACGCTGGGAGCGCCGAACGAGGGCACTATCTCGGAGAATGAGCCGAAAGGCACCATCTCGCCCGATGCATTGCGCACGCTGAGGTTCATGATGTCGGCTATGCGGGAGCGGGATGCGGCGTCGCCTTTGAGCGTGACCTGATACACGCGTCCGAACTCCACGAAATCGTTGACATAGCTGCCGCCCATGAAGGCCGACAGAGTGGCGTACACATCCTCGAGTGTGAGGCCGCGGAGTTTCACGCGGTCGCGGTCCACCTGCAGCGTGTACTGCGGCACGCTGCCCTCATACAGCGACGTCACATCCGCTATGGCCGGATTGCGGCGCGCTTCCTCCGTGATGTCGGCCAGCGCGCGGCGCATGGCTTCCGGGCCGCGGTTGCCGATGTCGAGAAGCTGCATCTCGAGTCCCGACGACATGCCGAGCCCCGGGATGGCGGGCGGGTTGAGGGCAAACACCACGGGCTCCTGCATCGACGCCCCTATGCGCCCGATTTCGGCTATCACATCCTGCACGTGCTCGCCGCGGGCCTTGCGCTCGTCCCAAGGCTTCAGGACCACGAACATGGAGCCCATGTTGCTGCCCGAGCCTCCGCCGAGAAAACTCTGGCCCGAAACAGAAATCACATTCTTTACGGCCGGAAGTTTCATCACGCTGTCGGTGAGCTGCGCCACGGCGCGGTCCGTGCGGTCGAGTGCGGCCCCGGTGGGCAGCTGCACCGACGCTATGCAATAGCCCATGTCTTCCGCCGGGATGTAGGACGTGGGCCAGCGCAAGAAGCCCCAGAACGCGGCTCCCGTGAGCAGAAAATACAGCAGCACGGCCACCCACGGCTTGCGCACGAAGTGGCCCACGGTCTTCATGTACGCAGCGTTGGCGGATGCCTCGCCTTTCCGCCACCAGCAGAACAGGAAGAAGCGCGGAGTGGCAGGAGCAGGCTTCAGGAACAGCGCGCACATGGCCGGAGTGAACGTGAGCGCGTTGAATCCCGAGAACGCGGTGCTGATGGCTATGGTGAGAGCGAACTGCTTGTAGAGCTCGCCCGTGATGCCGCTCACCAGGGCCGTGGGTATGAACACCGACAGCAGCACGAGCACCTCGCCCACCACAGGCCCCTGAAGCTCCGACATGGCTTTTTCCGCAGCCTGGCGTGGGTTGAGGGTGCCCTTGTCGAGCAGGCGCGAGCAGTCTTCGACCACGACTATGGCGTCGTCGACCACAATGGCCACTGCGAGCACCATGCCGAAAAGGGTGAGTGTGTTGATGCTGAATCCGGCCAGTTTCATGACCGCGAAAGTGGCTATGAGCGACACCGGGATAGTGAGCATAGGTATGATCACCGCACGCCAGCTCTGCAAAAACAGCAGAATCACAATCATTACTATGAGAGTGGTTTCGAGAAGCGTCACGAGCAGGTCGTCGATGGATTCGGTCACAAAGTCGGTAGAGTTGAGCAGCACGCGATAGTGCACGCCTTCCGGGAAATACTCGGCGAGTTCGTCGAGTTTTTTCTGCACTCCTTTCACCACATCGAGGGCGTTGGCTCCGGGCAGCTGGTATATGCCTATGAGCGCCGCCTGGCCGCCGTTCACCCTCGCCACCTGAGAGTAGCTTTGGCTACCGAGCTCTATGCGCGCCACATCGCGCAGCCGCAGCACCGAGCCGTCGGCGCCCGTGCGCAGCACTATGTTGCCGAACGCATCGGGGCTGCTCAGGCGCCCCGGCGTGGTGATGGTGTACTCAAACGCCTGCCCGGGTTCGGCCGGCGAACTGCCCACGGAGCCGGCCGACACCTGCATGTTCTGCGACTGCACGGCGGCCTGGATGTCCTGCACGGTGACTTCGCGCACGCGCATTTTCTCCGGGTCGAGCCACAGGCGCATGCTGTAGGCGCCTCCGCCGAAAGCTCCCACGCCGCCCACGCCGGGCACACGCGACAGTTCGTCCGTAAGGTTGATGTTGGCGTAGTTGGTGAGGTATAGGGCGTCGTAGCGCTCGGGGTCGTCGCTTTCGAGCGCGGCGAAGAGTATTATGTTTGACGACTCGCTCATCACCGACACACCCTGCTGCTTTACCGCTTCCGGCAGCTGCGGGTCGGCGAGAGCCACGCGGTTTTGCACCTTCACAGCGGCCTCGTCGATGTCGGTGCCGTTTTCAAAAGTGATGGTGAGGCCATAGGAGCCGTCGGCGCCGCAGTCGCTGCTCATGTACATCATGCCTTCCACGCCGTTGACCTGCTGCTCGAGCGGCACGGCCACGGTTTTTGCCACGGTTTCGGCGTCGGCTCCCGGATAAGAGGCCGAAACACGCACTGTGGGCGGGGTGATGTCGGGGTACTGCGACACGGGCAGCGTGCCTATGGTGAGTGCGCCGGCGAGCAGCATGACCACAGCGAGCACAATGGCCAGGATGGGTCTTTCAATAAAGAATCTGGAGAACATGGCGCGGCGTTTTAGCGTGATTCGACAGGTTTTACACTCATGCCTTCGCGCACTTTGAGCAACGCCGATGTGACGTAGCGCTGCCCGGGCTGGATGCCCGAGAGAATCACGCGCATGGTGTCGTTCACGAGTTCGCCGGTTTTCACCGGGGAGTAGACTATGCGGTCGGAATCATTGACCGTGTAAAGAAACTTGCCCAGCTGGTCGGTGGAGAGCGACGCGTCGCGCACGAGCATGGCGCGCGGATTCAACCCTGTGGGCAGCGACACCTCGGCATACATGCCGGGGAGGAGTTCGCCGTAAGGGTTAGCTATCATGACCTGCAGCGCGAGCGCGCCGGTGCTGTTGTTCATGTTCGGGGCAACGTATTGCAGCGTTCCGTGATAGTCGTGGGCGAGCTTCTCGCTGAAGCGTACGGGTATCTCCACACTGCCCGCTTTCATGGCCTCGCGGACGCGGCCTATCAGGTCCACATCCTCGATGGAGAAGTGCACCAGCACGTAGTCGATGTCGTAGATGGTGCAAAGCGTCGTGGGCGAACCTTCGCCGCTGATGTAGTTGCCCACGGAGAGCGTGTTGTCGTCGACGCGCCCGCTGATGGGGGCGGTCACGGTGCAGTAGCCCAGATTGGAGCGCGCAGTGCTCAGCGCCGCCTCGGCGGTGCGTATGGCTGCCTCGGCCTCGCGTTCGTTGCTCACGGCCTGTATAACCTCCATTTCCGACACGGCGTCGCTTTTGAACGCCTGCTCCATGGCCTTGCGCTGCCGCGTGGCGTAGTCGTAGCGGCTGCGGGCCGTGGTGAGTTCGGCTTCGGCCTGCTGCACGGCGTCGCGGTAGGAGGTGCTTTCTATGGTGAACAGCACCTGGCCTTTCTTCACGCTTTGCCCGGAGGTGTATTGCTTGCTCGCAAGGGTGCCGTTCACGCGTCCCACCACATTGACCGTGGCGTCGGCGGAGAGGGTGCCCGGAAATGTTTTGTACATGGTCACTGAATCGGTCAGTACGGGTGTCACCTCGATGGCCGGTGCGGCGGCGGTGTCCCGGCCGTCGCCTTTGTGGCTGCAGGAACCGGCCGCCATGGCCAGCGATGCGGCTGCGATGATATGGAGAGCTTTCATAGGGAAGGTGTGGATTGTCTTATGGTATGTGGTGTGCAGGGCCGCACGCGGGTGTTCAGTCGGTGTTTCCTCCGCCCAGGGCGCGATACAGGGTGGCGAGTGCCACAAGGGCGTCGCCGCGCGCGCTGACTATTGAGTTGGTGTATTCGATATAGCTCATTTGCGCGTCCACCACATTGATAAATGCCGACAGGCCCTGCTTGTAGCGGTCGAGAGAGCGCTCGAGGGCTATGCCGCTTTGCTCCACGGCCTGTTCGAGTATGGCTATGCGCCGCATGTCGTTGGAGTAGGCTGTGAGCGCGTTTTCCACTTCTTGCACGGCGTTGTGCACGGTGGCGTTGTAGTTGTCGATACGAGCCTCCATCTCCTCGCGCGCCGAAGCCACTCCGGCTTCGCGTGCCAGGCCGTCGAACACTGTCCAGGAGAGGGTGGGGGCCACTGACCATGTGAGGCTTCCGTGGCCGAACAGCCCCGACGGCGCGGCAGCCTCGGTGCCGATGGAGCCCGTCAGTGCGAGCACGGGCAGATACTGCTTGCGTGCGAGGCCCAGCGATGCGGCTGCCTCGGCCACCGATGCTTCGGCCTCGACCACGTCGGGCCGCCTGCGCAGGAGCTCGGCCGGCACGCCCGCGGCTACTATGCGCCGGCAGTCGGGCTGCACGCCCGAGCCGTTTTCAAGCAGTGGGGCTATGTCGGCCGCGTATAGGCCGCAGAGTGTGGCCAGGGCGTTGATATCGGCCGCTATCTGTGTGTCGAGCTGCGGCACTGTGGCCTCGATGGAGTAGAGCACGGTTCGGGCCTGCGCCACGTCGAGCGACGATTCCAGGCCGGCGTCGTGGCGGGCCTGTGTGATGTCGACCACGTGTTTTTCCCGGCCTATGTGCTCTTCGGCCAGTTTCATCTGTGTCTGCGCCGTGCGGAGGTCGAAATATGTGGTGGCGATTTCGGCGCACAGCGAAACCATGGCGGCCGTGCGCTGCGCGCGCGTAGCTTCGAGTGCAGCCTTGCTTTGGCGCACGCTGCTGCGCACGCGGCCGAACAGGTCAATCTCCCAGGATGCGTTTGCCCCCAGCGAGTATCCGCCGTCGGTCACGCCCCCGCTACGTTCGCGCCGCCATCCGGCGGTGGCCTGCACGGTGGGGAAATACGCGGCGCGGGCCGTGCGTACGGCCTGACGCGCTTCTTCCACACGCCTTGCGGCCATGGCCAGGTCGAAATTGTTGTTTTCGCCGAGCGTGAGCAACGAGTCGAGTGTGGGGTCTGAAAAAGCCTTCCACCAGGCGTCGTCGGTGGGCAGTGTCTGCTCTGCGGCGGGTGTATAGCTCCACGCTGCCGGCATCGGCGCGCGCAGCGCGTTTTCCGGCGACGATGCGCCGGCGGCAAGGGGTGCGGCGGCTATCGCCGCCGCGGTCAATAGTTGAAAAACGTGATGAGAGAGCATCCTTGTAGCAGTTGATTCATATTAGAATAACTGCTAAGGCTGCGAAAAGTTCCGCGGGCGTCAAAAAGTGTGGCGGGCTATTCTTACACGGGGAGGCGTCCCGATGCCGTGAAGATACGGTAGGTGAGATCGCGCAGCAGGGCCACTGGCTGCTGCCTCGAGCCGTTGCCCTTGCTCATGGCGTCGGTGCGCCGTATGGCGTCTATAATCTCTATTGTCTGGAACGGATTGTAGAGCTGCATGGCGCGGAGCACGCGGTTTACCTCAAACATATTGGCTGTGCCGAGGGCTTTTTTCATGTTGGCCGGACTGCGGTCGGGGGTGTACACGGCTATCATTATGTTGGCGAAAAGCCCGTACAGCGACCCCAGCAGCAGCGGTAGCGGCGCGGCTTTGGGATTTGATTCGAAATACGAGATAATCCGCCATGTCTTGGCCGTGTCGCGCGTGGCTATGGAGTCGATAAGCTCGAAGACATTGAAATCCTTGCTGTAGCCGATGTTGCGTTCGATGCTCTCGGGGGTGATTTCGGCGCCGCGGCCGAGTATGTCGGCCAGTTTGCCTACTTCGTTGTACATGCGGCTGAGGTCGGAGCCTATGAACTCGCAGAGCATGCTCACGGCTTTGCTGCCGGCTCTCATGCCGCGCGATTCCACTATCGACTGTGCAAACGTGGGCAGATTGCTGTCGTAGATGCGCGGGGTCTGAAACACCACGCCATGCCGGCGCACGGCGTCGACGAGTTTTTTGCTTTTGCAGTCGGCTCCGCGGGAGCATATCACGAGTATTGTGGACTGCGATGGCTGCTGCGCGTAGCGCACGAAGCGCTCGAGCTGGTCGGCGCGCATGCTCTGCGCCTCCTTGAGTATCACCACCTGACGCTCGGCCATCATGGGCACGCTCATGCACAGGTCCATCACCGCGCCGGGCTCGGTCTGCGAGCCGTAAAGCACGTACAGGCAGAACTCGCGCATGTCGTCGGGCACGATGCGTTCGAAATCCTTCATCAGCGAATCAATGAAGAAGCCCTCTGTGCCGTGGAGCAGGTATATGGGCGCATACTGGCCGTTGGCTATGCGGCGGCGCAGTGCGTCTATCGTCAGTGAGGGTGCGGAGGGTGCGGCCATGTGCGTGCGGTAATCTCGGAATTATTTTGTAAATTTACGCAATAATTCCGAAAGTGCCAAATGCAATTGAACCTGCCTGCCTACGATGCCCCGGTGTCGCGCCGCGCCGACGGCTCGCTGCAAATCTACGACCCTCTGCGGCGCAAACACGTGGCTCTCACTCCCGAAGAGTGGGTGCGGCAGCATTTCGTGCATTGGCTCCTGACCGAAAAAAAATATCCCGCCTCGCTGACGGCCAACGAGGTGGGGCTACGGCTCAACGGCACGCTGCGCCGCTGCGACACGGTGGTATATGCCCTCGACGGGCATCCGGCCGTGATAGTTGAGTACAAGGCCCCGGAGGTGGCGGTGACGCAGAAGGTGTTCGACCAGATAGCGCGCTACAATCTGGTGATGCGTGCCGACTGGCTTGTGGTGAGCAACGGCATGGAGCATTATTGCTGCCGCTACGACCACGCTTCGGGGCGATATTCGTTTGTGAGGGAAATCCCCGACTGGACGGTGGTGCGGGGGGCTTAGTGTTTGAAGAAATAGGCCACGCGCACGGTCCACTGGCGGTTGCGGGCGAAGAAGTTGTCGAGCAGCTTGGTCTGCACGGCCTGTGTCATGCCCCATGTGTAGGACGCCGACACCTGCCAGTTGCGCATGATTTCCACGCCGAGGCCTGCCGTGAGTCCGAGGGCCGCGCCGTTGTAGTCGAACGCCTTGCAGTCGCTGTGCGCGAGCAGTATGTCGAGCTCGGGGCCGCCGTAGGCAAAGGGTGCCACATAGTCCTCAAGGCCGCTCAGACGCGTCCATTTGAAGCGGAGATGCAGAGGTATCTGCGCGTAGTGCAGTCGCACGCGCTCGTTGCCGAATCCTTGGCTGGACCATATTTTTTTTGTCAGGTCCACCTCGGAGCCGCTCTGATTGTACAGCAGTCCGAAATCAATGCCGAAACCGATGCCCGGGAACATCAGCTCGCCGAGCACACCGGCATGGAAGCCAACGGCATTGCCTGTGGGTGCGATGCCTTCCTGGAAGAAATGGAGGGTGTTGACGTTCACTCCGGCCACTCCGGCAGCACGGAACTGGGCCATGGCGCTCGCGGCGCACAGGCATATTAAGGCGGCAATCGCACTGAGTCTTTTCATAAAAGCGTGTTCTGTAGATTTTACGGCGCAAAGTTAATGAAAGATTTGCAAAGAGATGCATTTGCAAAGGTTTTTTTAGTATTTTTGCATCTTGAATCATAATAACGACTGATAACATGAATTTCAGAAAGAAGATTGCCGCATGTTGCGTGTGTGCGGTGCTTGCGGTGCTCGCAGGCACTCTCCCGGCCAGTGGCCAGATGGTGCGTGGCGAGAAGAGTGTCGGTGCCAAAATAGGCTACGTGGGCAAAAACAGTTCGGCCGACGTGGGCCTGGTGTTCCAGTATGCGTTGTCGAGCCGTTTCCGCCTGTCGCCCGAAGTGGGATGCGTGTTCAAGCACCAAAACCTCGACGCGTTCACCATCGACCTTAATCTTCACATGCCGTTTGCTTTCACCGGCAACAAGGCCGCGCTTTATCCGCTGGCCGGTCTGAACTATTCGTCGTGGTATGAAACCTTCAAGGACCCGGGAGCCAACGGCGCGCTGGAAGAAGCCGGCACGGACGTGAGCTCGCGCTACAACCGCTTCGGAGTCAATCTCGGTGCCGGTTTCGAGTTGCGCTGCTCGCGCACTCTCAAAGTGGGCATCGAGGCAAAGTACACTCTGCTGAAGCGCTTTTCCGGGGGATATCTCAACGCTCTTATCTGCTATACTTTCTGATGGCAAAACCCACAATAATACTTGGCATAGAATCGTCGTGCGACGATACGTCGGCGGCGGTGCTGCGCGACGGCATCCTGTTGAGCAATGTAATAGCCTCGCAGAAGGTGCACGAGGAGTATGGCGGCGTGGTGCCCGAGTTGGCCTCGCGCGCGCATCAGCAGAACATAGTGCCGGTGGTCGACACCGCCTTGCGGCGTGCGGGCATTGACCGGCACGACCTGTCGGCCATCGCCTTCACCCGCGGCCCGGGGCTTCTCGGCTCGCTGCTGGTGGGCACCAGCTTCGCCAAAGGGCTGTCGCTGGGGCTGCGCGTGCCTATGGTGGACGTCAACCACCTGCACGGCCATGTGCTCAGCCATTTCGTGCGCCGCGACCCTGCCGACGAGGTGCCCGAGTTTCCATATCTGTGCCTGCTTGTGTCGGGCGGTAATTCGCAGCTCATACTGGTCCGCTCGCCGCGCGACATGGAGGTGCTCGGACAGACCATAGACGACGCTGCCGGCGAGGCTTTCGACAAGTGCGCCAAAGTGATGGGGCTGCCTTATCCGGGCGGTCCGCACATCGACCGTCTGGCGGCCGAGGGCGACCCGCGGCGTTTCCGTTTCGCCAAGCCGCACATCCCCGAGCTCAACTATAGCTTCAGCGGTCTGAAGACGTCGTTTCTCTACACGCTGCGCGATGCCGTGGCGGCCGACCCTGACTTTGTTGAAAAAAACAAAGCCGACCTCGCGGCGTCGCTGCAGGCCACTATCATAAGCATACTGCTCGACAAACTCGACCTTGCGGTGCGGCGCACAGGGGTGCGCACCGTAGCCATAGGCGGAGGCGTGTCGGCCAACAGCGGCGTGCGCGCGGCCGTGGCCGACTATTGCAGCCGCCATGGCCTGAAGGCTTTTATTCCCGAGCGTGCGTTCACCACCGACAACGCCGCCATGGTGGCCATTGCGGGATATTTCAAATACCTCGACGGCGAATTCTGCGCCTACGACTCTGTGCCGTTCGCGCGCACTGTAGTGTGACAAGGCAATGAAACTTTCCATAATAATAATCGGCGACGAGATCCTTATCGGACAGGTGACCGATACCAACAGCGGCGCCGTGGCGCGCGTTTTCGGCCCTATGGGCTGGGATATAGCGTGCGTGCGCACCGTGCCCGACGAAAAGCGGGCCATACACGAAGCCGTGGAGGCTGCGCTCGCGGAGGCGGAGCTGGTGATATGCACCGGCGGCCTCGGACCCACCAAAGACGATATCACCAAACACACTCTGGCGGAAATATTCGGCGGCCCGATGCGCCGCGACCCGGAGGTGGTGGACAACATACGGCGCGTGTTCCGTCTGCGCGGACTCGCCATGAACAGCCTTACGGAAGCGCAGGCCGATGTGCCCGAGTCGTGCCGTGTGGTGCAGAACCTTTTCGGCACAGCGCCCGTGATGTGGTTCGAGCGCTCCGGCCGTGTGCTGGTATCCATGCCCGGCGTGCCGTTCGAAACTGAGGGCATGCTCCCTGAGGTGGCACGTCTTGTGGCCGCGCGCTTCGACAGCGACAATGTGCTCCGACACCGCTGCATGATGGTGGGCGGCATCACCGAATCGGCGTTGGCCGAGCGTCTTGCCGCCTGGGAAGCAGCCTTGCCGCCGTACATGCACCTAGCCTATCTGCCTGTCCCCGGCCTGATAAGGCTGAGGCTCGACGGACGCGGCCGCGATGCTGCGGCGCTCGATGCGGAGATGGCGCGTCAGTTCGACGGGCTGAAAGCCGCCGTGGGAGAACACATGCGATACGACGGCGACGCTTCCGCCGCGGAGATTGTGCTGGCCGCATGCCGCAGGCATGGCTACACGCTCGGCACGGCCGAGAGCTGCACCGGCGGAACCATAGCCTCGCGTGTGACGGCTGTGGCAGGGTGCTCCGACGTGTTTGCCGGCTCGGTGGTCAGCTATGCCAACAGTGTCAAGGCTGCCGTGCTCGGCGTCAGTGCTGCCGATATCGAAGCCCTGGGAGCCGTGAGCCGCGAGGTGGTGGAGCAGATGGCCGCGGGAGCGCGGTGTGCGCTCGGATGCGACTGCGCGGTGGCCACAAGCGGCATTGCCGGTCCCGGAGGCGCCGTCGAGGGCAAGCCTGTGGGCACAGTGTGGATAGCGGCTGCCACGCCCGCGGGCGTGCAAAGCCGCCTGCTGCATCTGCCCGGCAACCGCGCGCGGGTCATAGACCGTGCCTCCACCGAGGCTCTCATGCTTCTGGCTTCGATGCTCTGACGCCGGCTGCCCTGCGGCGGCACACGAAGCGTCCTGCGCTTGCCGTGACGAAACCGCCGAGAAGCATCACGCCTATGCTCACCGCAAGCACGAGGCGCATGCCGCCCGCGTGCAGCAGCACGGGCATGAAGAACACGCCGAGCACAGCACCGATTTTGCCTATGCAGGCCGCTATGCCGGCGCCGCGTGCGCGGTCGGCCACGGGATAGATGGCTGCCGGCATTATGTAGGTGACAAGGTGGGGACCCATGTTCAGAAACAGTTCGAAAGCCATGAACGCCCCGATGGCTGTCCACGACGGCCATCTGAATTCGTAGGCCGCCATGAGCAGCGCGAGCGACACCGCGCTCAGAAAGAACCCCCATGCCTGAAGCGATACTTTTCCGGCGCGGCGCAGCAACAACAGCCCCGCGATGAATCCCGGCAGCATTATGCAGCTTATCCACAGGGTGATTTCCACCGATTTGGTCACATGGGCAGCCGGTGCCATCTGCGGAGTGAAATGCTCAAGGCCGAGAGCCGCCACAAGCACCGGCAGAAACACTCCTATGCCATACACGCCGAGTCCCTCGCAGGCCCATGGCAGGCCGCTCAGCACCACGCGCGCGGCATTGTCGCGCATGAAGGCAAGAGTACCTGCGCTGCTGCGTGGCGTGGCAGGCGCTGCGGGTTGCGCCGCGGTGGCCACGCGCACGTCGGGGCCGAGCAGTTTCTCGGCCGCGGCCTCAGCCTGCGCCATGTGGCCGTGTTTGAGCAGCCAGAGCGGACTCTGCACGAAGCCGATGCGTGTGAAAGCCATGAAGGCCGCTATGCCGGCTATGATCCACATGAGCCGCGGCCAGTGCGATGCCTCAAGGCCGCTGGAGAGCACCATAAAGCAGAGCCACGCGGCTATGATGTTGCCGCCCGCGCTCGCGGCCTTGGTCACGCCCACCATGGTGGAGCGCCATTTCACCGGCATTATCTCCGACACATAGCCCGAATCGAGAGTGTATTCGCCTCCGATGCCGAATCCCATGACAAACAGACACACCAGCAGAACAGGCAGCGACGGCACGAGCGCCGCTACGGCGGCCGCCAGCATGATGAGCACCGGGCACGCGCGAAACATGGCCAGATAGCCGCGGCGGTCGGCGATAGGACCGAGCACGGCCGAACCTGCCGCTATGCCTATAAGGTCGGCGGCGCCCACCAGGCCCTGCATCGAGGCCGAGAGCTCCGGGTGCCCCACAATCTGCATGAGCGGTATCACCACGCCCACCGTGGTGGCCAGAGCGGTGCCTGTCAGCTGGCCGAGCGATGCGGTGAACACCGTGCGGTAGTGCCCTGCCCGCAGGGGCATTGTCGACATCAGTACTGTGTGCCCTTCCATGCCGTCGCGCTATTTCGAGGTGTCGCTGCCGGTGTCGGGAGCGAGTTTAGGCAGCATGAACAGCCATGTGGCCACGCAGAAAGGTGCCGTCAGCGATGCCAGGCCTATGGGTGCGAGCAGCGCGTTCATGGCTGCCTGGATGAATACTGTGGCCACCACGCCGAAGAGCGCCATGAGAGAGTTGCGCAGCGTGGGTTTCCAGAATGTGGCCCCGAGCGCTATGCCTGTAAGTACGGCGCTGAAGCCGTAGAGCCCTCCTATTATGGAGCTGCCCTGAGCCTCCCACAGCAGTGCCATGGCAAGAGCCACCGCCGACGATATCGCCGCCCACATGGCGGCACGCCATGATGCCACTGCCAGTGCGATGAGGAAAATCACGCCCGTCAGCCATGAGTCTATCAGAAACACCTGAGCCACGCCTTTCAGCCAGTACTCCACGGCATCGAGCGCATTGTGGAGCACGATGGGTGTGATGGTGTAGTCTATTTCGGGCTGACTCATGTGCACTCCGGCCATGCCGGCGAACTCCCTGCCGGCAAGCAGGAAGCACCATGTGCAGAATACAAACGGGAAAGTAAAGGAACTGATGCGCCACGGGGCGAGCAGGTTGTTCATGCCGGTGCGCACCCATGTGGTCATGGCCGAGCACACCACCAGGGCTACCCACATCCACACGGTGTTGGCCAAAAACGTAGGCAGCGCGCAGCCCACCAGCACGCCATTGAAGCCCCACAGTCCTTGTCGCCCGTCGTTTTTGGGCAGCCCGAACAGATAGCCGCACACAGTGCTGACGAACAAGCCGGTGAGCGCGCCCCATGCCACTACGGGAAGGCCTTCTATATAGGCGCCTGCAAAAATACCTATCATGAAAAGAACGCCGGTCCAGACATTGTCCTGAAACATCACCTGACCTACGCCTCTGCTCAAGGACCATGGCAAGGTGCGCACGGTTCGGGAAATGGAAATAGTAGAATCCGTCATAATTGCGAGTGTTATAAATCATTATTCTAACAAACACGCCATTTCCAATGTTCTGCAAAAAAACAAATGCCGCCTATGCTTGTTAGAAATATGAACCCATAAAAAAACTGTCACACTATGCACATGTCCGACGGATTGATATCCACTCCCGTGGCCGCTGTAGCGGCCGTAGCAGCAGCCGCACTGATAGGCGTGGCCGGAGCGAAAGTGAAAAAAGACACGCGCCCCGGTCTGGTTTCTCTTACGGCCGTGCTCGGCGCTTTCGTGTTTGCGGCCCAGATGATAAACTTCAGCATACCCGGCACCGGGTCCTCCGGGCATATCATAGGCGGCGTGCTGCTGTCGGCGTTTCTGGGGCCGTGGGCGGCGTTTCTTGCCCTAAGCTCTGTGCTGATAATCCAATGCCTGCTCTTTGCCGACGGCGGCCTGCTCGCGCTCGGCTGCAATATAGTGAATATGGCGGCCATGAGCTGCCTGATAGCCTATCCGCTTGTGTTCCGGCCCATCGTGAGCCGCGGAGCGTCGGCTGCACGCATCATGGGCGCCTCGGTGCTGTCCTGCACTCTCGCCCTTGAGCTCGGCGCGTGCCTGGTGGCCGTGGAAACCAAGCTGTCGGGAGTGACGGCGCTGTCCACGGGCACTTTTCTGCTGCTGATGGCGGGGATACACCTTGCCATAGGCGTAGGCGAGGGTGTGGCCACGGGCGCCGTGCTGGCCTTCGTGAAGCGTATGAGGCCGGCTCTGCTTGTAGGCGCCGGAGCCGGCGAGCCCCGCGGACGCGCCACGGGTGCGATAGTGGGGTTTGCGCTCGCTGCACTGGCCATAGCAGGCGGTCTGTCGCTCGCCGCGTCGCAGGACCCCGACGGCCTGGAGTGGTCGGTGGCGCGGGTGGCCGGCTCGGCCGAGGTGCCGGCATCGGGCGCCGCGGCGGCACGTGCGCAGAAAGTGCAAGACGCCACAGCCGCGATGCCTGACTACGACAACACCTTTGCCGGCGTGGCCGGTGCGTCGCTCGTGATGCTTACCGTGTGGGGCGTGTGCGCCCTGCTGACGCACCGACGCCGCGCGGCTGCGATTACAGAAAAAGAATAAACGAAAGCATAGCCATATGGGCAAAATCGACAAGGCATTATCGGCGCTTTCCGAAATGGAGCGCGGCTGCGTGGCGGCCGTGCCGGGCTATGCCGCGTCCACGCGCGTCAGCATGCTGCTTACGCTGCTGTATGTGTGCCTTTTGCTCTCGGTGCCGCTTCAGGATCTGCAGCGGCTCGTGTGGTTTGCGTCGTTTCCCATAGTCTGGGCTTCGGTGACCGGCGTAGGCTACGGATGCGTGCTGAAGCGCTCTCTGTATGTGCTGCCGCTGATACTTTTTGTAGGTATTTTCAATCCATTGGTCGATACGGCTCCGGCATGGACCATAGGCGCCCTGACAGTGAGCCGCGGCTGGGTGAGCTTTGTGTCGGTGGCGCTGCGCGGCATGCTGGCCGTGCAGGCGGTGCTGACACTCACGGCTGTGTGCGGCTTCGCCGACGTGTGCCGCGAGTTGCGCGCCGCGGGCGTGCCCTCGTTTCTGACCACGCAGCTTCAGCTCGTGTACCGATACATGAGCGTGCTGCTGGAGGAGCTCCTTGTCATGGGACGCGCGCGCACGGCCCGCGGCTATGGGCGTGCTTCGTATCCGCTGCGCCTGTGGGCGGCGATGGCCGGACAATTGTTTTTGCGGTCGGTGGACCGCGCCGAGCGCATCCACCGTGCCATGCTCGCGCGCGGCTTCGACGGCACTATGCCGCGCTATACCTCAGCGGAGCGTCACGGCGCGCACGGCGCCGGCGCGGTGGTGTGGTGCGTGTGCTGGGTCGCTGTGTTGTGTTATCTGCGCTTCGGCGCCATTATATGTTTTACGAGATGAACAGTCACCCCGATATAGAGTTCCGTCAGGTGCGCTACGGCTATGCCGGCGGCGGCGAGGCCCTGCGCGGCATATCGTTTGCCGTGGAGCGCGGGACAAAGGTGGCTTTGCTCGGTCCCAACGGAGCCGGAAAGTCGACGCTGCTGTTGCACACCAACGGACTTTTGCTCGCTTCAGCCGGCGAGGTGCTCGTGGCGGGGCTGCCAGTGGAGAGCAAATCGCTGGCGCAAGTGCGCCGCCGCGTGGGCATGGTGTTTCAGAACCCCGACGACCAGCTCTTCATGCCCACAGTGGAAGAAGACGTGGCGTTCGGGCCCATGAACATGGGCCTGCCTACCGACGAGGTCGAGAGCCGCGTGGCGGCTGCTATGCGAGCTGTCGGTGCGGAAGGGCTGCGCAAGCGCTCGCCCATGCAGCTCAGCGGCGGACAGAAACGTGCGGTGGCTCTGGCCACAGTGCTGTCGATGCAGCCCGACATACTCGTGCTCGACGAGCCCACATCCAACCTCGACGGGCGCACGCGCCGTAGCCTTATCGACACCATGGCATCGCTGTCCGCCACATGCCTCATAGCCACACACGACCTCGGCATGGCGCGCGCGCTGTGCGACAGGGCCATCGTGCTGGACGAGGGCAGGATCGTGGCCGACGGCGTGTGCTGCGATATAACAGACAATATGGAAATCCTCTCTTTTCTCGGTTATTAATTCAAAATAAAAGCATTATGGCAAACAATTCTCCATCCGACACCGCCGGTTCCGGCAACAAGCCCGCCAAAATGCCTTCCCCGCAGCAGGCTTACGCTTTCACCACGCAGAATGTGCTTAACTTTCTGCACATCATTGTGCTGGTGCTATCGGTGATACTTATACTGACCATCTCGGTGGATACGTTCAAGAACATCCGCTACAACAACGAGCCGGACTTTGTCAAGTTTGAATTCTGGATATGCGTGGTGTTTCTTGTCGATTTCTTTTTCGAGATGGCCGTGGCGCAGAACAAAGGGCGCTTTTTCATGCGCAACATCCTGTTTTTCTTTATCTCGCTGCCGTATCTGCCGATAATGAAGTATTTCGACATGCACATCGGGCATGTGGCAGGCTATGTGCTTCGCTTCGTGCCTTTCCTGCGCGGCGGCTACGCTCTGGCGCTCGTAGTGGGATGGTTTACGAGCAATCGCGCCACCAGTCTGTTTGTGACCTATCTGGCCACGCTTATCTCGGGCATATATTTCTCGAGTCTGATATTCTATGTGTTTGAGCACGGCCAGAATCCGCTGGTGGTAAAGTACACCGACGCCCTCTGGTGGGCGCTTATGGACTGCACCACCGTGGGCTCCAACATAGTGGCCGTCACGCCTGTGGGCCGTGTGCTGTCTGTGCTTGTGGCGGCGCTGGGCATGATGATGTTTCCGATATTCACGGTCTACATCACGAGCCTTATCACCCGCTATCACAGCGCCAGCCACGACGACAGCTCCGACCCCGGCGCCAATCTGGTTTAATTTCCAAACATCCAGCGGGCGGGCGATATGCGTTCTACTCCGCGGTTGTGCTTGCGGAATATCGCTTCGGCCGCCTCGCGGAAGGCGGCTGCCCGCGGATCGTCGCTCTCGTAGGCGTCGACCACTCTGAAATTGCGTCCGTTGCCGGCCGGTTCTGTGAAATGCAGCTGCCAGCCGGCATCGGCCACGCGCACTTTGCCGTCGGGGCGGCGTTCGAGCCGCACCGTCACGGCAGCTCCGCCGCGCGTGTCGCGGGTGCGCATGTTTGAAATCAGGTTGCCGAGCGAGTACACCACCAGGCAGCGCGAGCCGTCGGGGTTGTCCCTCAGCTCCATAGGCTGCACGACGTGTGGGTGCGAACCGATTATCAGCTCCACACCCATGCCCTGGAGCCAGTCGGCGAGCGAACGCTGCGCGGCGTTGGGCAGCAGCTTGTATTCGTCGCCCCAGTGCACGCACACGCACACTATTTCCGCTCCGGCCCGGCGCGCGGCCTGTATGTCGGCCGCCATTAAGGTGCGGTCTATGAGGTCGACCACGGCTCCGTCGCGCGGTTCTATGCCGTTGGTGCCGTAGGTGTAGTTCAGAAATCCGATGCGTATGCCGTTCACCTCGCGCAGATGCGGCATAAGCGAGTCGCGTGCGGCAGCGTCGCGGTAGGTGCCTATGTGTGCGAGTCCGTTGCTGTCGAGGGCGTCGACGGTGTGGCGCAGTCCGCGGTCGCGGCGGTCGAGTGTGTGGTTGTTGGCCGTAAGAAACAAGTCGAATCCGGCGTCGCGCAGCGCGTGCAGGTAGGGTTCGGGCGCGTTGAAACACGGATATCCGCTGTGTGGAGCGGGGCCTATGGGTGTTTCGAGGTTTACCACGGCAAAATCCACGGTCTTGAACCACGGCGCCACGCCTGCGAAGCACTCGGAGTAGTCCCATGCGCCACCCGGGCGGCGTGCGGCGTCGAGCTGCGCCTGGTGCTGCATGGCATCGCCGGCAAAGGCTATCTCCACGTCGTTGAGTCCGAGGAGCATCCCGAGAAATGTGATCAGCGGAATCAGTGCCATTGCAGGGTGCGTGGGGCGGTGGAAGTGGAGTTCAGAGCGTGCGTCGGCGGCGTCTTACAAACGCCGTAAGGGTGTTGTGCAGCAGCGAAGCTATGGTCATGGGGCCTACGCCGCCGGGCACCGGGGTGATGTAGCTGCATTTCGGAGCCACGGCGTCGAAATCGACGTCGCCGGCCAGGCGGTAGCCGCTGCGGCGGCTCGGGTCGGCCACGCGTGTCGTGCCTACGTCGACCACTACGGCGCCCTCCGCCACCATGTCGGCCTGCACGAGTCCGGGGCAGCCTGCGGCGCTGATTATGATTTCGCATCCCGCGAGTATCTCCTTGAGGTCGGGGGTGGAGCTGTTGCACACGGTCACGGTGGCGTCGCCCATTTCGGATTTCTCAAGCAGCATGGATGCCATGGGTCGGCCCACGATGTTGCTGCGTCCGATCACAGCCACGCGCTTGCCGCGTGTGGTGATGCCGTTGCGTCGCAGCAGCTCAACGATGCCGGCCGGGGTGGCGGCGCGCATGCAGTCGAGGCCGAGCGCCATGCGGCCTATGTTGTCGGGCGTGAATCCGTCTACGTCCTTCTTCGGGCTGATGTGCAGCAGCAGGTCTTTGCTGTCGATGTGCGGCGGCAGGGGCTGCTGCACGATTATGCCGTCGATGTCGCTGTTGGCGTTGAGGCGGCGCACTGCTTCGCGCACCTGTTGTTGCGTGGAGTCTGCCGGAAGGCGCTTCACGGTGGAGCGTATGCCGCACTCGGCGCACGCTTTCTGCTTGAGGTTCACGTAGGTGACGCTCGCCGGGTCGTCGCCCACTATCACAGCGGCGAGCTTGGGCGTGCGGCCGCCGTACAGCGGCGCAAGCTCATGCACCCGGTGCGTTATGTCGGCGCGCCATTGTGCTGCTGTCTGTTTCCCGTCGAGTATTGTCATCGGCTGCCTTAGGGGGTTGCTTATTTATTTCCGGCGCATGCCGCGCATCTGACGCATCATGCCCATGGGGTTCTTCATGGAGGTGACCTGCTGCATCATCTTACGCATCTGCTCAAACTGTTTGAGCAGGCGGTTCACTTCCGCGGGTGTCGTGCCCGAGCCGCGGGCTATGCGCTGACGCCTGGAGCCGGCGTTGAGGATTTCGGGATGCTCGCGCTCTTCAGGAGTCATCGACATGATTATGGCCTCCACGCTTTTGAAGGCGTTGTCGTCGATGTCGATATCCTTTAGGGCTTTGCCCACGCCCGGTATCATGGCTGCGAGGTCTTTGATGTTGCCCATCTTCTTGACCTGCTGTATCTGCTTGAGAAAGTCGTTGAAGGTGAACTGGTTGCGGCGGAATTTCTTGGCTATTTCCTCGGCCTCTTTCTCGTCGAACTGCTGCTGGGCCTTTTCCACGAGCGACACGATGTCGCCCATGCCCAGGATGCGGTTGGCCATGCGGTCGGGGTGGAACACGTCGATGCCGTCGAGCGTTTCGCCCGTGCCCACGAATTTAATGGGCTTCTGCACCACGCTGCGTATGGACAGCGCCGCACCGCCGCGGGTGTCGCCGTCGAGTTTGGTAAGCACCACGCCGTCGAAGTCAAGGCGTTCGTTGAATGTCTTGGCGGTGTTGACGGCGTCCTGACCAGTCATGGAGTCCACGACGAACAGAATTTCGCCGGGATTGATGGCTTTCTTGATGGCTTCGATTTCGTCCATCATCTGCTCGTCCACGGCAAGGCGGCCGGCGGTGTCGACTATCACGAGGTCGAAGCGGTTGGCGCGCGCATGCTCCACGGCGCGGCGCGCAATGCCCACGGGGTCTTTCACATCGGGCTCGGTGTACACCTCGGCGCCTATGCTCGAAGCCAGCACCTTGAGCTGGTCGATGGCCGCGGGGCGGTACACGTCGCATGCCACGAGCAGCGGACGCATGTGCTTCTCGGCCATGAGCTTCTTGGCCAGCTTGCCGGTAAAGGTGGTTTTGCCGGAGCCTTGCAGGCCGCTCATGAGTATGATGGCCGGATTGCCCTTGAGTGTCATCGGCGCCACCTCTCCGCCCATGAGTGCGGCGAGTTCGTCGTTGACGATTTTCACCATCAGCTGCTCGGGCTTGACGGCGTTGATTACGTTCTGTCCGAGCGCTTTTTGCTTGACGGCGTCGGTGAAAGCCTTGGCGGTGGCGAAATTCACGTCGGCGTCGATAAGTGCGCGGCGCACATCCTTGAGGGTGTCGGCTACGTTGATTTCGGTGATTTTGCCTTGTCCTTTGAGTATCTTGAAACTGCGCTCGAGGCGGTCGCTTAGTCGTTCAAACATATTTGGTTGCGGGGTGGTGGGATGGGATTAGACGAGTTGGTTGGTCGCGGTGTCGGGGAATATCACCGAGGGCTTGAATGTGCGTGCTTCCTCGACGGTCATGGAGGCGTAGGCCATTATGATTACCACGTCGCCGGGCTGCACCAGACGGGCTGCGGCGCCGTTGAGGCATATCACGCCGCTGCGGCGTTCGCCGGGTATGGCGTATGTGTCGAGGCGCGCGCCGTTGTTGTTGTTGACTATGAATACGCGTTCGCCGGGAAGGATTCCGGCCGCATCCATCAGGTCCTGGTCGATGGTGATGCTGCCTATATAGTCGAGCCGCGCTTCGGTGACCGTCACGCGGTGTATTTTTGATTTCAGAATTTCAACGTTCATGATTGTGGCGTTGCGGGAAAGCTGATGTTGTCGATTAGCCGCACGCCGCCGCAGAACACGGTGATGCAGCCTATGGCTCCTTCGGGAGCTTCGTGCCATGCGGCCACGGGCTGCATGGTGTCGGGATGCACTATCTCGAAATACTCCACGTCCAGGCCGTCAATGGCATTGAGCGCGCCTACAGTGGTGTCCTTCACCTGCGCGGGCGTGGCGCCTGCGGTGCAGGAGTCGACAGCGGCGCACAGCGCGCGGTATATGGCGGGTGCGGTGGCGCGGGCGGCGGCGTCCAGCCTTGTGTTGCGCGAGCTCATGGCGAGGCCGTCGGCTTCGCGCATTATGGGGCAGGGCACTATGGTGCCGTCGAATCCGACTATCTGCGCCATGCGGCGTATCACGGCTATCTGCTGTATGTCCTTACGGCCGAAATAGGCGCGAGTGGGGCGGGCCCAGTCGAAAAGTTTGCTTACTATCTGCGCCACGCCGTTGAAATGGCCGGGCCGCATGGCTCCTTCCATCACTTCGGCCACTGAGCCGAGGTCGAACACGCGCGTGTCAGGTTCGGGATAGATTTCCTCCACGGAGGGCACGAACGCAAAATCCACGCTTTCGGCCTCAAGCAGCGCGCAGTCGGCCTGCTCGGTGCGCGGATAGGTGCGCAGGTCGTCGGGATTGTTGAACTGCGTGGGGTTTACGAAGATGCTTGTCACTACCACATCGTTCTGTTGGCGGGCTTTGCGCACGAGCGAGATATGACCGTCGTGCAGAGCGCCCATGGTGGGCACAAGGCCTATGCTGCGGCCTGCGGCCTTTGCCTCGGCCACGGCTTCGCGCAGTTGCTCGACTGTTCGTAGTATTTTCATTTCTTTCTGGCTTATACAAGCGTTGTTTCAGGCTGCAAAATTACAACTTTTTATCGGCCTGCGAAAATATTTGCTCTTAAAATGCCTTGCGCCGCACGTTTTCAGGCGCCGTACACGTTGCGCAGTATCGTGTCGGCGGCGGAGCGGATGTCGAGCTGTCCGCAGCCCGGGCCGGCAGCCATAAGGAGCAGCGGCACCGAGGGGAGGCCTGGAGCGTAGGGCGGCTGTATGTAGTCTATCTCGGTGCGTGCCGCGAATCCGAGGCGTTTGTAAAACGCTATGCGCCTGTCGGCCATCTCATTGGCTCCGGGGCGCTCCACTTCGAGCACCACGGGACATCCGGCCGTGCGTATGAATTCGGCCATGGCTTGCGCGCCCATGTTGCGGCCGCGCATAGCCGAGTCTATGGCGAAGTGCTCCACATATAAGAACGTGTCGAACTGCCAGTACGAGAGCATGCCTGCCGTGTGGCCGCGTTCGTCGCTTATGACGAGCAGGCGCAACATCCCGTCGGCACGCTGCGCGCGGCCGAAAAGGTCGTCGGTCGGGCGGCGTTCTTCGGGTGGAAATGCCTCAAGGTATATGTCTTCTATGGCGCTGCGCCGGGATGTGTCGAAGGGATTTAGTTGCATGTCAGTCGGAAAAAGTTTACCTTTGCAAAGATAATAATTTGTGATGAAAAACGAAAAAGTGGGACGCTTCGCTCCGTCGCCTACGGGCCGCATGCACCTCGGCAATGTGTTCACAGCATTGCTGTCGTGGCTTTCGGTGCGGTCGGCCGGCGGCCGCTGGGTGCTGCGCATCGAGGACCTTGACCCTCAGCGGTCGCGGCGCGAGTATGCTGAAATCATAGAGGACGACCTGCGCTGGCTCGGCCTCGACTGGGATGAAGGAGGCCTTGCAGGCGCCGGTGCGCACGGTCCGTACAGCCAAAGCCTGCGCGGCGAGATATATAATGAGTATCTGCGGCGCCTGCACAGCACCGGGCTGGTATATGCCTGCACATGCCGGCGCGCCGATATCCTCGCCACGCAGGCACCGCATCAGAGCGACGGACGCATCATATATGCCGGCACCTGTCGTCCGCCGGTGCTTCCTGCACCGTTTGAGGCGCCGGCAGCCGGCGTGTCCTGCTCCGAGCGTCTTTATGTGCCGGGCCGGGCCATCTGTTTTACCGACGGGGTGTTCGGGCCGCAGAGTGTGTGCCTCGACACGCATTGCGGCGATTTCGTGGTGCGGCGTGCCGATGGCGCGTGGGCCTATCAGCTGGCAGTAGTGGTGGACGACGCGCTCATGGGCGTGACCGAGGTGATGCGCGGAAGCGACCTGCTGCTGTCCACGGCCCAGCAGCTGTATCTTTACGACCTGCTGGGACTGGAGGCGCCGGAATTTGTGCACGTGCCTCTGCTGTGCAATTCGGCCGGTGTGCGCCTGTCGAAGCGCGACGGCGCTCTCGGCATGGCCGAGCTGCGCGCGCGATGCACGCCGGAGCAGGTGATAGGGCGGCTGGCGCACCTGGCCGGACTGACCTCCGACGATGCGCCCGTGTCGGCTCGGGAACTTATCCCGGTCTATTCGCCCCAGCGCATCCCGCCGGTGCTGCAGCTCGTCGCGGAGTAGGGCGTCAGCTGTGCTCGGAAAGGTCCACGAGGTGGTGGATGATGGCAAAAATGGTAAGGCCGGCCGTGGAGTGGATGCCGAGCTTGGCGCTTATGTTGCGGCGGTGGGTGGTGACAGTGTGCACCGACAGGCACAGCTCGTCGGCTATTTCTTTGTTCGACATGCCGCGCGCCACGCACCGCACTATGTCTTTTTCGCGTTCGCCCAGGGCATTGAGTTGCTCCGATTCCTCCTCGGCGGGCTCTTCGGGATTTTCGTCGTCGACGAGGCGGGTGCGCAGCGTGTTTTCAAGCGCTTCCACAGCCGGAACAAACAGGCGGCTTTCCACGTCGAAATGCGCCATAAGGTCGCGTTCGCATATAATTATATCGAACAGGGCGGCGCTCAGCCGTGCGTTGTCTTTCTGGTTGTAGTGATATATGAATATGTCTTTAAGCTCGTTGAGCTTGGCTGCCATGTGGCCGTGGTTCACAGAAAACTTGGCAATGCTGAACTGCTCGTCGACGCGTCCGTCGAGCAGGGCGTCCACGTAGGCGAACACCTCATTGTTTTCGTGCTCCATGTGGTTTTTCACCTCCACCACATAGTCGTCGTAGAATTTCATGAGCAGAAACGCTACATCGTTGGTGTCGAAATAGTTGATGGCTTCTATCAGGTGGTGGCGTATGCGCGGGAGCGTCACGTCGAGAAACGACGAGTGCGCCATGCGCAGGTAGCCCATGAGCGACGGTAACGCTACCGATTCCGGCGAGCATCCGTAGCCGCTCAGCAGGTTGCACACGGCCAGGAAGGTGTCGGTATCCACTCCGTTGGCGCGGCACACTTCGTCGATTGAGCTGTCGCCGAACCCGAAGGCTATGTCGAAGCGGCTGATGGCCATCAGCAGCATGTTGTTGTCGCGGATAAGCTCGCGCATATTGTTGCGGGCGTTGTAGCCCCGTTGCTTGTCGATCATGATTAACGATTTTTTCCCATGCAAAGGTACGGAGAAATTCTGTGCAACAAAATACTCAAAAGTAACTAATTGATGCGTTGATGTGCCGAAAACGCCACGGGCGGCATAGGCCGTCGGGCCGGAAATAACCCCAAAAATGAGTATTGCCTCTGTTTTCCGGGCGGTCTAATTTTGCACTCGGAAAAATCAAACACATTTCAGATATGAAGAAAGCAATCTTATTTTCGCTCGTTGCTGTTTCCGCGGCTCTGGCCTCCTGCAGCGACTCAAATTCCGACGAACCCGCAATCAATGCCGCCGAGGCAGTGGCGGGAGTTTATGACGGCTACACTGTGGCCACGAGCCAGTATTTCGGCAACATGGTGGCTGTGGATCAGAAAGTCACCGTCGTGGCCGTGTCGGCCGACCGCGCAAGCGTAAGCTGCAACTCCGACACCTGGGGCGCCTTCACCATCGCCGACGCCGCAGTAGTGGCCACAGAAGGCGGTGCCTACGCCATAAGCGGCACGGGAGTGTCAGTGATGGGCATGCAGGGACAGAACTCCAAGGAGTACACCTGCGACATGAGCGGAACCGTCGACGCTTCGGGCAATGCCGAATTCAGCTTCAGCTGCCCGCAGGAGATGGGCGGCCTGACCATACGCTTCGCGCAGGGCGCAGTGCCTGCGGAAATAGTGGTGCCCGGCACATACAAAGGCTACACCGAGGCTTCGAGCGCATATTTCCAGGGAATGACCGCCGACGGACAGACCATCGCAATCACAGCCGCCGCCGACGGCAAGTACGACGTGGCCTACACATCCGACACGTGGGGTGAGTTCAGCGTCAAAGGCGCTGCTGTCACTGCCGACGGCAATGTGTTTCGCCTCTCCGGCGAAGGCGTGGCCACGATGGGCATGGGCGGAAACGTAAGCGAGTACGCATGCACATTCGAGGGCACAGTCGATGCCGCCAAAGAAGATCCTTATTTCAAGTTTGCCGTGGCAGCGGTGATGGGCGGTCTTACGGTTGAGTTCCACTCCGGCGACATGCCCGGCGAAGCCGAATAACGGGATGCTCGGGAAACTCATTTCATGCGTTATAGTGCCGGGGGCAGCAGTGCTGCTCCCGGCATGCAGCGGCATCATGGGAGGCATCTACGACGATCCGCTCGAAGAAACGGTGGCGGGCTATGGATTCGTGGAGGCTTCGGACGGTGTGCGCCCGGGCAGCATATATATCGACGCTACCGACTATACGCGGTGGACCTACATCGATTTCAGCGCCATGCGCATCGACACGCTGCATGTGTCGGACCCGACTCCCGCGGAGTGGGATATCGCCATCCACCGCTACGATGTGAAGACCAACGGAGGCTCGGCGTGCGCCACCGGGGCCACGGGCTTTGACTCGCCGCTGCTCACACCGGGCGATATGTCGCCCGACGTGTGGACCACGCAGACCATAGTCACCGATATGAGCACCATGATGGACGGCTATCTCAGCTACGTAGAGTCTTGGTACAGCCCGGTGGTGTCGCAATGGCTCGATGTGGACAAGTCCACGATGCCGCCCGTGTACACGCTCTCAGGCAAGGTGTATGTGGTGCGCACTGCCGATGGCCGCCACGTGGCTCTCCGGCTTGCCGATTACATGAACACGGCCGGTGTAAAGGGCTATATGACCATAGAATATCTTTATCCGTTTCATCCCTGACGATTTATGAGAGCTACAGCTATCACTATATGTGCGGCATGCGCATGCACGGCCGCGGCGCAGACCGCGTCGCTCACCGACGCGCAGCTCGACTCGCTCGAGCGTGCGTGGGCGCGCGAACTCAACACTGTGGTCGTGACCGGCACGCGCACTCCCAAACTGCTCAAAGATTCGCCCATACTTACACGCGTCATCTCGGAGGCCGATATCCGCAAGGCCGATGCGACCAACATCAGCGACCTGCTGCAGACCGAACTGCCAGGCATCGAGTTCAGTTATTCCATGAACCAGCAGGTCAACCTCAACATGCAGGGCTTCGGCGGCAACTCCGTGCTGTTTCTTGTCGACGGCGAAAGGCTGGCCGGCGAAACACTCGACAATGTGGACTACAACCGCCTGAATCTCGCCGGCGCCGGACGCATAGAGATAGTCAAGGGCGGCGCGTCGGCGCTGTACGGCTCAAACGCCGTGGGTGGTGTGGTCAATATCATCAGCAGCGAGAGTGCCGACCCGTGGCGCCTGAACCTCAATGCACGCTACGGCGCCCACAACGAACAGCGCTACGGCGCCGCGCTCAGCCTCAACCGCGGCCGCGTGAGCAGCTCCACCACTGCGCAGTTCCACCATATCGACTCATACGACATGGACGGCCCCGGCGATTACACGCGCTTCTACGGCGGATACAACTGGAGCGTGAAGGAGCGCCTGACCTGGACACCCGTCGACCGGCTGAAACTGATAGCACGCGCCGGCTACTATTTCCGCCAGCGCAACGCGCAGGCGGCCTCGCGCGACCGATACCGCGACCTCTCCGCCGGCTTGCGCGGCATATACACGTTCTCTCCGGCATCGGACCTGGAACTGTGCTACGGATTTGACGAGTACGACAAAAGCGACTATCTCAGACTGAGCGGACGCGACGTGCGCAAATACAGCAACGTGCAAAACAGCCTGCGCGCCATATTCAACCACACTTTCGGCGGACGGCATATCCTTACCGCCGGCGCCGATGTGATGCACGACTATCTGCAGAGCTATCAGTTTGCCGACGGCGGAGTGAAGGAGCAGACCACGGCCGATGTCCTCGCACAGTTCGACATGAATTTTACCGACCGGCTGAATATTATAGCCGGAGGCCGCTACGACTATTTCTCGGAAGCCGGCATGCAGCACCTGTCGGCGCGGCTGAGCACCAAATATACGCTCGGACGCGTCAATCTGCGCGGCTGCTATTCCGGCGGTTTCCGCGCTCCCACGCTGAAAGAGATGTACATGGATTTCGACATGGCCGGAATATTCATGATCTACGGCAATCCCGAACTCAAACCCGAGTCGAGCCATAACTTCCAGCTTTCGGCCGAATATACCCGCAACCTGCTCAACTTCAATGTGGGCGGATTCTGCAATCTGGTCGACAACCGCATCACCACTGCCTGGAACCAGGCTCTGGGCGGACAGATGTACACCAACATAGGCCGGGTGAACATAGCCGGGTTGGACGCCAACCTGTCGTGGCGCCATCGCTGCGGTGCGGGAACGCGCCTGTCGTACATATACACGCACGAGCACGTGCGCCACGGCGAGCCCTACACGGCGTCGACGCGCCCGCACACGGCCACCATGCGTTTCGACTATACGCGCAGGTGGGGTGGCTACGGACTCACGGCCGCTCTGAGCGGCCGCGTGCTGTCGGCCGTCACTGTCGACGAGTACACGTCGCTCACCGACTACAGCGATACTGAAAAAGTGCATTATCCGGCCTACACCATGTGGAAGCTCAACGTCAGCCAGACTGTACTGCAGGGTCTTACGGTGACGCTTTCCGTAGACAATCTGTTCAACTACGTACCCAAATATTACTACAACAATTCGCCCACAACCAACGGCATCACTTTTGCCGCCGGAGTGTCGGTCGACATAGAAGAGTTTTTCAAGAAAAAATGAAACAGCGAAAGAAGACTATTATCATCGCCGCGTGCTGCGTGGCGCTTGTGGCCGCGGGTGTGGCCGCATGGCGCGCCTATGCCTCGGCCACACGGATAGCCTTTGTCAATTACCAGGCCATCACGCTCGGGCAGATAGCCAAGGCGTGCGACAACTCGTTCGTGCGCCTCGCCGAGCTCCCGGTGGACGAACTGGAGCGCGCGGCCGACTTTGATTTGGTGCTGGTCAACGGCATGGGGCTGCGCATCACCGAGGAGCAGCGTGCCGCACTCGCAGGCGCGGCCGAGGCCGGAACACCTGTGCTCACCACCGCGGCCACCAATCCGCAGAACTATATCGTGAGCGTCGACTCCGTGGACGCCGAGTTCATCAGGCAGTATCTGGCCGGTGGCAAGGCCAACTATAGGAATCTGCTGCGATACGTGCGCAAGTTTGTCGACGGCAAGAAACTCTTTGCCGACGAACCTTCCGACCCCGTCGTGCCTGCTTCGTCGCTGCTGTACTATCCCGGAGCCGATAATGGCGACGACAAGGGCTTCGCGTCCGTGGCCGAATACGAGGCGTGGCTGGGCAGCCGCGGCAAATGGCGTGCGGATGCGAAGCGAGTGCTCATCACCGGCCAGATGGGAGTGCCCGACAGCCTCGTGACTGCGCTCGAGCGCAGAGGCCACATGGTGTATTGCGTAAGCTCCATACAGCCCTTCATCATGGCCGGACATGCCGACTCGGTGGCACCCGCAGCAATGATAAATTTCGCCCACGGACGCATGGGCGATATGGTGGCCGACTATCTGCGCACGCGCAACATCCCGCTGTTTGCACCGCTCAACGTAAACCGTGACTATGACGAGTGGATGGCCGACAAAATGGGTATGAACGGCGGTTTTTTGTCGCAGAGTGTGGTCACCCCCGAGATAGACGGCGCCCTGCGCCCCTATGTGCTGTTCGCGCATTTTGAGGGCGCTGACGGGCTGCCGTACGTGGCCGCCATACCCGACCGTCTGGAAGACTTTGCCGCTACGGTGCACAATTACATCGGTCTGCGCGACAAAGCCAATTCCGACAAGCGCGTGGCCATATTCTATTTCAAAGGTCCGGGTCAGAACGCTCTCGTGGCCGAAGGCATGGAGGTGGCGCCGTCGCTGTTCAATCTGCTCACGCGTCTGCGCGCCGAAGGCTACAATGTGGACGGGCTGCCGGCCTCGGCCGCTGAGCTCGAGCGCATGATCGGCGAGCGCGGCCGCGTGTTCAACGGCTATGCCGGCGGCGCGATGTCAGAATTCGTGGAAAACTGCTCTCCCGAACTTGTTTCGGCCGAGAGCTATGGCGACTGGTGCGAAAAGGCACTGTCGCCCGAGATGCGTGCCGAGATAGACGCCGTGGACGGCGCTTTCCCCGGCCACGGCCTTTCCGATGGCCACGGCAGCCTGGCCATCGCGCGCCTGCAGTTCGGCAACGTGGTGCTGATACCGCAGACCGCCGCCGGAATCGGCGACGACGACTTCAAAATAGTGCACGGCACGGACGCAGCCCCGCCGCACGCCTACGTGGGTGCCTACCTTTGGGCCCGCTATGGCTTCGGCGCCGACGCTCTGATGCATTTCGGCGCGCACGGCTCGCTGGAGTTTACGCCACGCAAGCAGGTGGCTCTCGGCAGCACCGACTGGTCGGACCGCCTCGTGGGCACGCTGCCGCACATATATGTCTACTCCACATCCAATGTGGGTGAGGCCATGATGGCCAAGCGCCGCGGCTATGCCGGCATAGTCAACTATCTGACTCCGCCGTTTCTGGAGAGCAACGTGCGCGGCATATACAAGAACCTCGCCGATGCCATAGCGGCCTACAACGGCGCGCGCACGCAGCAGGACAGCACGCGCACGGCGCGTCTGGTCAAGAAATACACCGTGGACCTGGGCATACACCGCGAGCTGCGCCTCGACAGTGTGCTCTCGGTGCAGTATTCGCCCGACGACATCGCGCGCATAGAGAATTTCGCGGAAGAGCTCGCCAACGAAAAAATAGCCGGTGCGCTCTACGTGATGGGACGCCCCTACGAGGATGCGCACATCACATCCACCGTGGAGGCTATGACCATCGACCCCATCGCGTTCAGCCTTCAGAAGCTGCATGGCGGCGACATCAGAAACCTGCGTGCGCAGGCGCGCAGCCTTGTGCGCTCGGGCGTGGAGCCCGACGACAACGCGCTGTGCCGCCTGGCGGGAATCACACAGGCCGAGCTCGACAGCGCGCGGGCGCTGCAACAAGCCATCGAGGGCTCGCGCGACATGCTCTCGCGCATGATGGTGATGGGGGCCATGATGCCCGCGCCCAAGGCAGCGCCGGCGGCGCGGCTTGCCGACCGTCCGGCCACAGGCGGCACGCACAGGATGATGCCGGGCATGTCGCCCGACAAGGCTCTCGCCATGGCCCGGAAGATGGGCGCCTCGGAGGAGGCCATAAAGAAAATGGAGGCGGCGATGAAGCGTAAAAACGTGAAGCCGGGTGCCGCAGCTGCGCCTCACGGCGCATCCCGCAGCATGGGCGGCACGTCGGAGCTCAGCAAGGAGCAGATGGATTTCGCTCTTGCAGTGGGCGAGGTGGAGCGCGCGCTGCGCAACGTCCGCCGCTACCGCAACGCACTCGCAGAAAGTCCCGAGGCCGAACTGACGTCAATAGTCAACGCTCTTGCCGGCGGCTACATTGCCCCCACTTCCGGCGGCGACCCTGTGCTCAATCCCGAAATTCTGCCCACGGGGCGCAATATGTTTGCGGTAAATGCCGAGGAAACACCCTCGGCCGTGGCGTGGGAAAAAGGCAAGGAACTTGCAGAGAACACCATAGCCATGTACCGCAAGGCCCATGGCGACTCAATCCCCCGTAAAGTGAGCTACACGCTCTGGAGCAGCGAGTTTATAGAAACCGAAGGCGCCACCATAGCGCAGGTGCTGTATATGCTCGGCATTGAGCCGGTGCGCGATCCGTTCGGCCGTGTGACCGATATACGGCTCATACCGTCGGCCGCTCTCGGCCGACCCCGCATCGACGTAGTGGTGCAGACCTCCGGCCAGCTGCGCGACCTCGCGGCTTCCCGTCTGTTCCTTATAGGCCGTGCAGTAAGGATGGCCGCGGAAGCCGAAGGCGATGTATATCCCAACTATGTGGCCGAGGGAGTCGTGGAGTCCGAAAGGGTGCTCGTGGGCAAGGGCGTGACGCCCAAAGAGGCACGCGAGCTGTCCACGGCCCGAGTGTTCGGCGGGGTCGACGGCAACTACGGCTCCGGGATTCAGGGCATGGTGGAGGCCGGCGACCGCTGGGAGGATGAAAGCGAGATTGCCGAAACCTATATGGCCAATATGGGCGCCATATACGGCAGTGAGGAAGACTGGGAAAAACTCCGCGACCATGCTTTCGAAGCGGCGCTCACACGCACCGATGTGGTGGTGCAGCCCCGTCAGAGCAACACATGGGGCGCGCTCAGCCTCGACCATGTGTATGAGTTCATGGGCGGCATGAACCTTGCCGTGCGCAATGTCACGGGCAAGGACCCCGACGCCTACCTCAGCGACTACCGAAACCGCAACCGCGCGCGCATGCAGGAAGTCAAGGAGGCTATAGGCGTGGAGAGCCGCACCACTATTCTGAATCCGGCCTATATAAAGGAAAAAATGCGTGGCGGCGCGGGCGACGCATCGGCCATGGCCGATGTGGTGCGCAACACCTATGGCTGGAACGTGATGAAGCCCGAAGCCATCGACGACGAACTGTGGGACGACATCTACGATACCTATGTGGCCGACCGCAACGGTCTGGGCACAAAGGACTATTTCAAGTCGGTCAACCCGGCCGCGCTGCAGGAAATGACCGCCGTGATGCTCGAAACGGTGCGCAAAGGCATGTGGGATGCGTCGGCCGAGCAGATTCAGGCCATGGCCGAGCTGCACACCGAACTCGTGCGCGACCACGGCGCTGCCTGCTCGGGATTTGTGTGCGACAACGCCGCCTTGCGCAAGTTCATAGCCTCACATTCCGCTCCTGAGGCCGCACAGGCCTACAATGCCGCGGTAGCGTCGGTGCGCGCCGAGAATATCAGCGGAGCCGACACAGACGGCACAGTGATGAAAAAAGAGGAAATGAACGCCGGCGCTACGTCTACAAGCCGCGTCAACGGCCTGCTGATTGCCGCCGGAGTGCTGGTGGCGCTCATTGGCCTGATAGTGCTTGCCCGCCGGCGCCGCAAACTCAATGGAGAGCTGTAATGGAACTGGTTGTTTTGGTAACAATGCTGCTGGTGGGCCTCGGCTTTGCTCTCAAGCTCACCTTCCACGGACCAGCAGGGCGCCTTGCGCTCTGCGCCGTGGCGGCACTGACGGTAGTGATGGCTCAGGACTGGGCCATCACCCGCTCGAAAACGCAGATAGCCGAGTGGCTTGAGAGTCCGGGCCTGATGCTCGACACGGCTGTGCTTCTCACGGTAGATGTGGCCATGCAGCTCGCTTTCTGCTGGCTGGAAGCCCGCAGGCAGGCGGCAGGCGGCAGGCTTGGCGGCGCGGCGCTTGCCGTGCGCACGCTTGTGGCCTGGGTGCCGGGGCTGCTGATATTTCCTGTGCTTATGGCAATGCTCGCAGAGCTTGTGTTCGCGATGCCGGGCGTGGAATTCTCCACGCTGACGCTGTGTGCTGCCGCCGCCACATTCGCGGCTTTTGGCGGTGCCGCAGCTTTGGCCCGGCTGCTGCTGCCTGAGGCCGACATACGCCTTGAACTCATGTTTCTACTGAATATACTCATAGCCTCTCTCGGGGTTGTGGCCACCGTGAACGGCCGCACCGTGGCGCTGGGCACAAACTCGGTGGAGTGGGGTGCCCTTGCCGCTGTAGGTGCGTTGCTCGCAGCGGGCACTCTCGCGGGTGCGTGTGTGTACAGAATAATGTTAAAAAGAAAAATAGCGAAATTGCAATGAACGTCATTTCCAATGTCCTTTACTGGATTTCCACCGGGCTGCTTGTGCCGGTGATAGTGCTTCTGATTTTTTTCTTTATCCGCGCGCTGGTGCTTGTGGGCGCGTTTTTCGGGCAATATATGCATCAGCGTAAGGCGTCCGACGCCCTGCGCCGTGCCGTGGACAGTATCGCTGAAGCCGGCACTGCTGCGGCGTCGGACAACGCTCTGCCTGCTGCCTCCGCGTCGGTTGCGGCGGCCTACGCGCGGCGCATAGTAGCGGCCGCCGGACAGCCCGCACGCATCGACCTCCTGCTTTCGGAGTTCGAGCTCGACGCCGACAAGAACGTGTCCACCTCGAGGGTGCTCACCAAGATGGGGCCCATACTCGGCCTGATGGGCACGCTCATACCCATGGGCCCTGCGCTTGTCGGTCTGGCCGCGGGCGATATCGCTTCCATGGCTTATAACATGCAGGTGGCGTTTGCCACCACGGTGGTGGGACTCGTGGTGAGCGCCATCGGCTTTCTGACCCAGCAGGCCAAGGAGCGCTGGGCTGTGCGCGATCTCGCCACGCTTGAGTTCCTTGCCGAAACCGTAAAACAGAAAGGTGCGCTATGACACGCCGACGCCGCAGTCTGCTTCGCCGCAGCGAAGACACCGACCCCATGAGCGTGGTCAGCAACCTTTTTGATGTGGCCATGGTTTTTGCCGTGGCGCTGATGGTGGCTCTGGTCAGCCGCTACAACATGACCGAGATGTTCTCGCAGGAAGATTTCACCATGGTGAAAAATCCCGGCAAGGACAATATGGAGATTATCACCAAGGAGGGCGAGAAGATAAACCGCTACACACCGTCCGACGACAGTTCCGACCCGTCGTCGAACCGCGGCAAGCGCGTCGGCGTGGCCTACGAACTTGAAAACGGCGACATAATATACGTGCCCGAATAACAACCGGATATAACAAGAAAAAGAGGTGCTCTCACGAGTGCCTCCTTTCCCATTCATCACATTATGCTTAATTTTGAGTGCTGTTATATACTATGGGCTTAGTATCTTGATTCGACGACGTCCCAGTCAACGATGTTCCAGAGGTTTTTCAGATAGTCGGCTCTGGCGTTGCGGTAGTCGATATAGTAGGCGTGTTCCCATACGTCAAATGTCAGCAGCGGTGTCAGCCCGTCGGTGAGCGGGTTGCCGGCGTTGCTGCCTTGCGTTATGAGCAGTTTGCCGTCGCTGTCGCGGCTGAGCCACACCCATCCTGAGCCGAACAGGCCTGCGCCGGCTTCGACGAACGCTTCCTTGAATTTGTCGAACGAGCCGAAATCGCGGTCTATCGCTTTGCGCAGCTCGCCTCCGGGCTCGCGTGAGCCGTCGGGCGAGAACGAGAAGAAATAGAAGATGTGGTTCCACGCCTGCGAGGCGTTGTTGAACAGCGGGCCTTTGGCTTCCGCTATGATGTCCTCGAGGTCGGCGTCTTCAAACTCCGTGCCCTGAATCAGGCGGTTGAGATTGTCGATATATGCCTTCTCGTGCTTGCCGTAGTGGTAGCGTATGGTTTCGGCGCTTACGACGGGTTCGAGCGCTGTTTCGGGATAGGGGAGGGGTGGTTGTTCGTATTTCATCGCTAAAGGCGTTTTATCGGTTAGTTGTACCAATAAAACGCCTTCAGTTACGATGGGTTCAGCGATTAGCGATATTTAGCAAGCGTTAAGGCCAAATGTTAACGGCAGCCTTACGCGTGGTTTTCAGCGGTATTTGTACAGAAACGCAAGGGCGCTCTGATAGTCGCGCTCGTTGCGCAGACGTGCTATCCCGGCTTCCATGAAGAAGTTAAGCTCCTGGATGTAGGTGAGAGTGCTGATTTGGCCGCCTGTGAGCGATTTTTTCAGCAGCAGGGGATAGTCGGAGGCGTCGAGCGCCTCGCTGTAGGCCCGGCGCCGTTCGGCCAGACCTTGCAGGCGCCTGCGCGCCGAGTCGAAATCGCTGTGGGTCTGAGCGGCAAGTGCGTCGGCCTGCATCCTTGCGGCTTCAGCTTCGGCCTTGGCGGCGCGGCGTGCTTTGCCGCTGCCCCATGCCGGCAGCGCTATGGCTGCGCTGATGCCGTTGAAATGGTTGCCGCCCTCGAACTGATGGCGGTAGCCCAGCGAGAATCCGGGCAGCATGCTGCGCGCGGCTGCAGTGGCGCGCTCGGAAGCGGCCTGCGCGGAGCTGCGCGCGGCGGCAAGAGCCGGCGATTCGGCCCACTGGCGTTCGGCTTCGGAATAGTCGGCTGCTTCTTCGGGATAGTCGAGCGTGCCGGCCACAGTGTCGGTCCATCCCATGGCTCTGAGGGCGTTCAGTGCCTCGGCCCGTGCCTGCTCGGCCTGCTCCAGGCGCAGCGCTATGTCGAGGCTCTCAATCTGCAGTTTGCGCACATCCAGTATGGTGGCCTGCCCGTGGTCGAGCGCGCGGCGTGTCAGCTGCTCCATCTCGCTCACGTTGGCGTAGATGTCGGCTATCACGGCTGCTTCCTTGCGTGCCGCTATGAGGTCGATCAGGGCCAGCCGGGCACTCAGTTCGGCCTCGGCGCGTTCGGATTTGGCAAGCAGGGCGAAAGCCGAGCGTGCCGCTTTGCGTTCGCGCCGCTGCGCCGCGTACACTCCGGGCCAGTCGAAACTTTGGCTTATGCCCATGCCCCAGCGGTTGTCGCCGCCGGGTCCCCACAGGTGCTCGCCTTCGAGTTCGGGGCCGGGGAGCATGCCCGCCGCTTGCAGCGAAAGGTCGGCCGATGTGAGTTCGGAGAGTCGCGCCGCGGTGGCAGGATTGGCGTCGGCTATGCGTGCGGCGAGGGAGTCGAGTTGCGATTTGGCGCATAGAGCGCCCGTGCATATGATGCCCGCAAGGGCTGTGGCGAGGATTCGTTTCATTTTTCGTTTCGGTTAAGCAACATGTAAAGTACCGGCACCACGTAGGCGTTGAGCACGGTGGACGAAGCAAGGCCTCCGAGTATCACAATAGCGAGCGGAGCCTGAATCTCATTGCCGGGAGCATCGGCGTTCACGGCCAGCGGTATGAGCGCGAGAGCCGATGTGAGTGCTGTCATTATGATGGGCAGCAGGCGGTCGGCCGAGCCTGTGCGCAGCCGTTCGGCCACGGTGGCTCCTTCGTCGCGCAGGTGGTTGTAGCGGCTTATCAACAGCATGCCGTTGCGGGTGGCTATGCCCATGAGCGATATGAATCCTATGATGGCGGGGATGTTGAGTTCTCCTCCCGTGCATTTCAGTATGAACACGGCGCCTATGAGCGCGAGCGGCATGTTGATGAGAATCACGAGGCTCTGGCGCACATCCTTGAACTCGCCGTACAGCAGCATGAATATTATCATAAGGGCCAGCAGCGAGGTCCACAGCAGCGTGGCCGAGGCTCTGGCCTCGCTCTCAAACTGTCCGCCGTAGCTGATGGCGTAGCCCTGCGGCAGGCTGATGTTGTCGGCCACGAGGCGCTGCAGGTCTTCGACGGCACTGCGCATGTCGCGGCCTTCCACGTTGGCGCTCACCACGATGCGTCGCTGCACGTTCTCGCGGTTGATGGTTCCGGGGCCGGCCGCCGAGCGTATCTCCGCCACCGAGCTCAGCGGCACGCGTCCGGCCGGGGTGTCAATCATCAGGTCTGCGATGGCCTGCAGGTCGGAGCGGTAGGCCGGGTCGAGCACCACCACCACATCGTACGGCACGCCGCCTTCATATACCTGCGACACGGCCTTGCCGCCCAGCGCCATTTCGAGGACGCGGCGCAGGTCGGGCATGCGCAGTCCCATGCGGGCCATCATCTCACGGCGCGGGCGAATTTCCAGCTCGGGGCGCTCCACGAGCTGCTCCACGTTGGCGTCGACTATGCCTTCCACCTGTCCGGCCAGCCCCTTGAGCTGCGTGCCCAGAGAGTGGAGGCGCTGCAGGTCGTCGCCGAATATCTTCACGGCTATCTGCGCCTCGGTGCCGCTCAGCATGGCGTCGATGCGGTGGCTTATAGGCTGGCCTATCTCCACGTTCACACCCGGCAGAGCCGAAAGTTTCTCGCGGAGTTCGCGCGCCACTTCGCCACGCGTGCGGTCGCTTCCCTCAAGGCTGTAGGGCGCCTCTATCTCGCTCGCGTTCACTCCCAGCGAGTGCTCGTCGAGTTCGGCGCGCCCGGTTTTGCGTGCCACGGTGCGTATTTCTGGCACACTCATTATTATGCGCTCCGCTTCGCGCCCCAGGCGGTCGCTCTCGTCGAGCGATATGCCGGGCAGCGTGGCCACATTGATGGTGAAAGAGCCTTCGTTGAACGTGGGCAGGAAGCTGCGTCCGAGCGTGAAGAACAGGGCCGCGGCGATGGCAAACAGTATGCCGGTGGCGGCCAGTACCGTGCGCGGATATTTCAGCGCAGCTGCGAGCGAGCGCGAATAGGTCTTTTTAAGCCATGCGGCAGTGCGCGGCTCGCGGGCCATCGTGGCTTCCTGGCGCGGGCTGCCGAGGAGGTAGGCGCACAGCACCGGGGTGAGGGTGAGCGCCACCACCGTCGACGCCGCCAGAGCCACAATAAATGCCACACCGAGCGGTATGAGCATGCGGCCTTCTATGCCGCTCAGGAAAAACAGCGGCAGAAAAGCAGCCACAATAATCAGAGTGGAGTTGAGGATGGGCATGCGCACCTCTGCGGAGGCTGCGAACACGACGTCGGTCACGCTGCGCCGTTGGCCGGCAGGAAGAGCCCTGTTCTCGCGCAGCCGTTTGTACACGTTCTCCACGTCCACTATGGCGTCGTCGACCAGCGAGCCTATGGCTATGGCTATGCCGCCGAGGCTCATGGTGTTGATGCCGAAACCCATCAGGTGCAGCAGCAGTACCGATGTGATAATGGACAGCGGCAGCGCCACCAGACTCACAAGCGTGGTGCGGAGATTCATCAGGAAGAAGAACAGCACTATCACCACAAACAGCGCGCCTTCGAGCAGCGCTTCCTGAAGGTTGCCTATGGAGCGGGATATGAAATCGCTCTGCCTGAAGATGTCGGTGGCCATATGTATGTCGGCGGGCAGGGTGGGCTTCATCGACTGCAGCTCGGCCTCGATGCGTTCGGTGAGGTCGATGGTGCCCTCGTCGGGCTGTTTGGCCACAGTGATTATCACCGCGGGCGTGGCCTCCACGGAGGCGGCGCCGAAGCGCGGCTGCGCGCCGCCGATTTCCACCCGTGCCACATCGCCGAGCGTGACCACGCCGCGCTCGTCGGCGCGCACCACGGCCATGGCCAGTTCTTCGGGGTCGGCGGTGCGCATGGCTCCTTTTATGATGTATTCGTTGCCGAAATCGTTCACGATGCCGCCCGACGCGTTGTCGTTAAGCCCTTCGGCCGCTTCGGCCACTTCGGCCAGCGTCACGTCGAGGGCGCCCATGCGTTCGGGCAGCAACTGTATGCGGAACTCGCGCATGTCGCCGCCGATCACGCTCACCTGGCTGACGCCGCCCATGGCAAGCAGGCGCGGCCGTATCACCTTCTCCGCCAGCGAACGCAGCTCGAGCAGCGACGTGGAGTCGGCCGTGAGGCCCACTATCAGCATCTCTCCGAGAATCGACGAACGCGGGCCCAGCACGGGCGTGGCCACACCGGCAGGGAGCGCTTCCGCCACCGTTCCGAGCCGCTCGGTCACTATCTGGCGGGCCTGGAACACATCGGTGTCCCAGTCAAATTCCACCCACACCACGGAGAAGCCAGTGGTGGACGTAGACCTGACGCGGCGCACTCCCGACGCACCGTTCACCGCGGTTTCTATGGGGTATGTCACCATCATCTCCACCTCTTCGGGAGCATAACCGGGAGCTTCGGTCATCACTACCACCGTGGGAGCGTTCAGGTCAGGGAAAATATCTACCTCAGTGCGCAGCAGGGCAAGCGTGCCGCCGGCCAGCACAGCTATCGCAAGCACAATCACCACAAGCCTGTTGTGCAGCGACCAGTGTATAATCTTATTCAGCATAGGAAATGAATTTCAATAAACCTGCAGGACGCTGTTCAATGATTGTGGCTGTGGCCCTCGGGCACCACTCCCGATGTTTCGGCAAGGCGCACGGCTGTCACACCCGAGGTCACAACGTTTTCGCCGCCGTTGAGGCCCGATTTGATTCGCACGCGCACGCCGTCAGATGCTCCGAGCGTCACCGGCAGCTTCATGTAGCAGTCGTCGTCGATGCGCACGTACACGAAATGGCGTCCTTGCTGCTCGGCCACAGCCGCGCGCGGAACGCTCAGCACGGGAGCGTCGCCCCCGGCGCTTGTAAGCCATGCGTCCACGGTGACTCCCGGGGCGAGGGCGCCGTCGTTTTCCACCTCGAAATACACGGGCACATAGCCGGGCATCGATGCCGGCGCCGCCGGCGCTGAGGTCACGCGGCGCGCGTTGAGAGCCACCACATCTTCCGTGCCGGGCACGCGCACGTTCACACCGTCCACTCCGCCTATGTCGCGCCGCAGGCGTTCGGGCACGTCGACACGCAGCACAAGGCGGCGCGATGCCGACACGGTGGCTATGGGCGTGCCGGCGTCGACGTACTGACCCTGTTTTACATCCAGGCTCACTATGGTGCCGCCTATAGGGCTGGTGGCGCGTCCGCCTTCGGCGCGGTTGCTGTAGGCCGCACGTGCGCCTTCGTAGTTGGCGCGGGCGGCGTTGTACACGTCGTCGGTCACCAGACGTTCCGCATGCAGCGGCTCGAGGCGCTCCAGCTCGCGGCGGGCAGCGTCGAGAGCTGCTTTGGCAGCTGCGTTGGTGTCGCCGCCGGCCACACCCGAAGCGTTCACTACGGCCACAGTCTGCCCGGCGCTCAGGCGCGCTCCGGGCATTATCCCGGCGGCTATGCGCACGATACCGGCGGTGGGAGCGGACACCACGGCCGAGCCGTCGGCGGCGTCCAGAACCACGCCTGTGGCGCGCACGGTGCTTTTCATCGGGGCCGGCACTATCTTCTCGGCGGCCACGCCGAAGCGCTCGGCCATGGCGGCGGCCAGAACGATTTCGCCGTCGGCATGTTTCTCTTCCGCGGCGGCTTTTTCGGCCTCCGCGCCGTGGTTGTGGCCCTCGTGGCCCTTGTGGTTGTGGCCCTCGTGGCTGTGATGGTGGTGGTGATGGCGCAGCTCGTCGTCGGCCGCGTTGTGGCTGTGGCATGCCGTCAGCAGAGCTGCCGCGCACAGCAATATGCATGCATGATGTTTCATGAGATTACGATTATTTTGCGCAAAATTACGGAATAGACCGTGCAACCCGATTGCAAAGAAAAAGACAGTGGCATATTGTGCCTTAATATTAGCCGTTTTGTCGTGTCTGCACCGAATGTAGGATAATTTGGCTACCTTTGCCATGTACGAATCATTTATTGTCTAATAGGCTCTAATTTCAGGACACTATGCTTTCTCGAACTGTTGTATTCATACTTTGCGTTTTGGCTGCCGCGCGGGGTGCGGCGCAGACCGAGCTGCCGGCGATGGTGGCCGACACAGTGCCCGCTGTGGCCGTGCAGGCCGACACGATGCGTGCGTATGTGCCGGGCAGTGTGCATTTGGAGCGGCTGCACTACGGTCAGCCGGACGGACTGCAGTGGTATCCGTTGTCGCTCATGGAGCCCGGTCTGTCGTTTGCTCCCGTGCCGGTGTATCCGGGCGCGATCTATCGCGGCGACAATATGGAGCTGACGGCGTATGTGGGCACCGAGGTATATCCGGGGCTTATGAACAAAGCCACAGGTAGGGCAGGAGTCAGTTTCGGAAACGAACGTCTGAGTTTTTATGCGGGCGGTATTGTCAACCAATACAGTTTCCACGGAGGGATGATACGCCAGCTCGGACTTTCCGGGAGGATAAGCTTTCGCGCAAACTCGCCGCTTTCGTTCACGGTCTTTGCCGATTATTATGCCGATAACAGCGCCCGCGCCATGCCTGGCGGCGGGATGCTACCGCCGTCGATGCTCGGCTTTTACGACGTTTCGCGGTTCGGCGGATATGCGGACTATCGGATTTCCGAACGCTTCGGCGTGCAGGTGGGAGGCCAGGCAGTGGAGCGCATAGGCCCGCGCAACAGATATGAATTCGAGCCGATAGCCACGCCTTATGTGATGGTAGGCAGCAAAAAGAAAGTGGCCGTGGGATTGCCCGTTGGACAGATTCTGTACGGCATATTACGGGGGAACGCGCGGCGATAACACTTTGGTTTTGAGTTGTCGTATGTTTTTGCTATATTTGCGATATCAAAAATATAAAAAAACACATAATGGAAAAGAACAGTGAATATGCCTACAAGGGCACGGTGATAAACGGTTTCGTCATGCTCGCCGTGGAGCTGGTGCTTATACCCATGCTGGTGGGTTCGGCTTTTGTGTTCATGGAGCGGCCGGGATTCGTCGTGGCTGTGCTGACGCTGGTGTGGCTGGTGTGCCTCGGCGGCTTTTTCTCGCAGCAGCCCAATAAGGCCCGCGTAATGATTTTCTTCGGCAAGTACCGCGGCACGTTCACGCGCGACGGTTTTTACTGGGTCAACCCGTTTATGTCGGACCGCAAGCTGTCGCTGCGCCTGCACAACATAGATATAGAACCCATAAAGGTCAACGACAAGGTGGGCAACCCGGTGCTCATAGGCATGGTGATAGTGTGGAAGGTGAAGGACACCTACCGCGCCGTGTTCGATGTGGACTCCCCCGGCACCGCTGTGTCAGCAGGCTCGCTGTTGGCAGCCCATAACCACAGCGTGGCGCTCGAGGCATTTGTGCGCATACAGAGTGACGCGGCGCTGCGCGAGGTCACAGGCCATTACGCCTACGACAACATAGACGGCGTGCACGACGAAATCACGCTGCGCGGCGGCGGCGATGAGATAAACGACCTGCTGGAACGCAAAATCAACGAACGCCTGGCCATGGCCGGTATCGAGGTGGTGGAAGCCCGCCTCAACTATCTGGCCTATGCTCCCGAAATCGCGGCTGTGATGCTGCGCAGGCAGCAGGCGGCGGCCATTATATCGGCGCGCGAAAAAATAGTGGAAGGCGCGGTGTCCATGGTCAAGATGGCTCTGCGGCAGCTTGAGGAAGAACAGGTGGTGGAACTCGACGCCGAGCGTAAAGCGGCCATGGTGAGCAATATGCTTGTGGTGCTGTGCGCCGACGAGCCCGCGCAGCCTGTGCTCAACACCGGCTCTCTGTAGCCGCGGGGGCGGGCAAATTTTCGGTATCTCACTTTTTTATCGTAAATTTGCACTCTAATCACAACATTTGAAATGGATTTTCAGCTACAAGCCACATGTCCCGGCTCCAACGCACGCGCCGGATTGATAACGACCGACCACGGCACCATACAGACCCCCATATTCATGCCCGTAGGCACACAGGGGGCCGTAAAGGCCGTGCACATGAGCGAGATGCGCGACCAGGTGAAGGCTCAGATTATACTCGGAAACACCTACCATCTATATCTCCGCCCGGGCATGGACATAATGAGGCGTGCCGGCGGCCTGCACAAGTTCAACGGTTGGGACCGCCCCATACTCACCGACAGCGGCGGCTTTCAGGTGTTTTCACTCAGCGACCGCCGCAAGCTCACGGAGGAAGGTGCGCACTTCCGCAGCCATATCGACGGCTCGCGCCATCTGTTCACGCCCGAAAACGTCGTGGACACGCAGCGAATCATTGGTTCCGACATCATGATGGCGCTTGACGAGTGCACACCGGGCGATGCCGACCGCGACTACGCCCGCCGCTCCCTGAGCCTGACGCAGCGCTGGCTGGAGCGTGGCTGGAAACATTTCCGCGAAACCGAACCGCTGTACGGCCACTCGCAGGCGTTTTTCCCGATAGTGCAGGGATGCACATATCCCGACCTGCGCCGCGAGGCTGCGCGCCACGTGGCCGACCTCGGCGCCGAAGGCAACGCCATCGGCGGCCTCGCTGTGGGAGAGCCCACAGAGGTGATGTATGAGATGATCGAGGTGGTGAACGATATCCTGCCTGCCGACAGGCCCCGCTACCTGATGGGGGTAGGCACGCCGGCCAATATTCTTGAAGCGATAGACCGCGGAGTCGACATGATGGACTGCGTGATGCCCACACGAAACGCGCGCAACGGTATGCTCTTCACCGCCCACGGCACCATGAACATGCGAAACCGCAAGTGGGCCGACGATTTCTCGCCGCTGCAGGAGGACGGACCGGCCGAGGTTGACCGCGTGTACAGCAAGGCTTATGTGCGCCACCTCTTCATAGCCGACGAGCTGCTGGCCATGCAGATAGCGTCGATACACAACCTCGCCTTCTATCTCTGGCTCGCCGGAGAGGCCAGAAAACACATCATAGCCGGCGATTTCCCGACCTGGAAGCGCGACATGCTCGAGCGCGTGACCCGGCGCCTGTAACCTTCATTCGTCTGTACATGTTCAAGATTCTCGACCGCTACATAATACGCAAGTTTCTGGGCACCTACGTGTTTGCCATAGCCCTGCTGCTGGCCATTGTGGTCGTGTTCGATGTCAACGAGAAGCTCGACTCCTTTCTGAAGGCGCCGCTGAGAGCCACAATCGTGGACTACTACGTGAACTTCCTGCCGTATTTCGCCAACCAGTTCTCTCCGCTGTTCACGTTTATCGCGGTGATTTTCTTTACCTCGAAACTGGCAGGCAACAGCGAGATAATAGCCATGCTGAGCACAGGCATGAGCTTCAGAAGGCTGCTGCGGCCATATCTGATGGCAGCGGCCGTGATTGCAGCCGCCACATTCGCGCTCGACGCGTATATCATACCGCCGGCCAATGTGAAGCGCATCGACTACATGAACACGTACGTCAAGAACAAGCGTGTGGACTATGGCTCAAACATCATGCTCATGGTGCAGCCGGGACAGATTGCCTACATGAGCCGCTACGACAATATAACCAAGACCGGCGCTAAATTCTCGCTCGAATCTTTCGACGAGAACAAGCAGCTCGTGTCGCGCCTCACCGCGCAGAGCATACGCTGGGACACTCTCTACAACTGGCGCGTTAACGACTACATAATACGCGATTTCCGCGACAACCGCGAATACATAACCAAAGGTTCCGGCCTCGACACCATCATACCCTTCGAGCCGCGCGATTTTCTGATAGCCAAGAGCGACCACGAAAAAATGACCACCGCCGACCTTTCGGAATATATCGAAGGACAGCGCCGCAGGGGCGTGGGCAATATAGCCAGTTTCGAGGTGGAGTACCACCGGCGATACGCCATCACGGCAGCTGCATTCATACTCACCGTGATAGGCATGACGCTGTCCAGCCGCAAGGTGAAAGGCGGTATGGGTGTGAACATAGGCATCGGACTGGTGCTCAGCTTCAGCTACATACTGTTTATGACCATCACGCAGACCTTTGCTCTGTCGGGCCTGACATCGCCGCTGGTGGCCATGTGGATTCCCAACACCATTTTCACAATCATTGCGATAGTGCTTTACATGCGCGCGCGGAGGTGAACCATCCTGCCGTGTGCTGTGTTTTAGGGATATAATCACCCCCTAAAACAATATTGACATGGACTATCAGAAACTCGCAGGAGAAGCCGCTGATGTGGCAAAAGAAAAAGCGGCGCAGGCTGCGGAAGCCGCTAAAGTGGCCGCACAGGCCGAAACCGAGGCAGTGAAAGAAAACGTGCATGAGAAATCGGCCGACGCCACGGCGTGCGCCAAAGACAAGGCTGAGGCCTTGAAAGAAAAGGCCGCAGGCCTCACCGACAAGGTGAAAAGCGCCGCAGCCGACGCGCTCGACAGCATCGCCGACAAACTCCACGGACTGAGCGACAAACTGGACTGACGCTGCCCGCGCAGGCAGATAGCCCTGTATGTAAAAACGGCAGCCCGGCAGATGTCTGCCGGGCTGCCGTTTTATAATCGGAGCGCGTTTATTTCAGCGCGGAGTAGTCGCGGCTGTAGCGCAGCATCTGTGCGTCGTAGTCCTCGCCGTACGACACTTTCACGTCGACAATGCTGTCGCCGTCCATCACGGGCGTGTACACGGGGTTGACAAAGCCGCGGTAGGGAGCGATGTCGAGGGCCTCATAGCGCTCGCGCACCTCTTTGTGGAGCTCGGGGTCCACCTTCACGGCATACTGTTCCACCAGCTGGCGTCCGGCTTCGAAATCGCCGGTGCTGCGTATGCGCTGCACCTCGGCGAGCAGCTGGCCGAAGAGGCCGCGCAGGGCTTCGTAGTCGTTGATTTTGACAAAAGTCTTGCCGTCGCGCTTCACGAGCTCTATCACATTGGCGTCCTTGCCGTGCTCGTAGGCCCATTCGGCTATGAGCTTGCGGTTGCGCATGTGGGCTTCCTCCACGTTTTTGCCGGGCTCGATGCGGTTCAGCTGCGTCATCATGCCGTTGAGGATATACTTGTAGTATTCGGCCTTGTAGGCGTCGGGATTGTCGAGCAGACCTATCTCAAGCAGTTTCGGATCGGCGAGATAGTAGAGCGCGAACAGGTCGGCGCGGGCTTCTTCCAGAGTGGAGCCATAGGCTTTGAGGGCGTCGGGGTCGACTCCGGGCAGCAGGCGTCCCGAACCGTGGCCGAGGCACTCGTGCAGGTCGGTGTGCAGATTGTCGGTGATAAAGAGATAGTCGGCCATGAGTTGGCGCGTGGGTTCGTCAATCACGAATTCCTCGTCAAAACCGTTGCCGTGGTTTGCGGCGTCGTAGGCCTGGGTGATGTTTTCGAGGGTCACGCTCTTGGAGCCGTGGGCGGCGCGTATCCAGTTGGCGTTCGGCAGGTTGATGCCGATGGGGGTGGCCGGATAGGAATCACCTGCAAGGATTGCCGCGGTGATTACCTTTGCCGACACGCCTTTCACCTTGTCCTTGCGGAACGAGGGGTCCACAGGCGAGTGGTCCTCGAACCACTGGGCGTTGGCGCTGAGTGTTTCGGTGCGGCGGCTTGCCGGGATGTTTTTGAAATTGACAATGCTTTCCCACGAGCCTGTCATGCCCAGGGGGTCGCCATAGCTTTCGATGAAGCCGTTTATGAAGTCGACCTGCGACGCTGTGTCCTCGGCCCATGCTATGGAGTAGTCGTCGAAGGTCTTGAGGTCGCCCGTGGTGTAGAATTCCACGAGTTTCTCTATGATGTGGCGCTGCGCGTCGTTTTCGGCATAGGCTTTTGCCTTGTCGAGGTTTTCCACTATCTTTTCTATGGCCGGCGAATACAGGCCTCCTATCTTGTAGACCTGCTCGCTCACCTTGCCGTCGGCACCCTTCACGAGGCGGCTGTTGAGGCCGTAGGACACGGGGGTGAGGTCGGTGGTGTCTTTCAGCGCTGCATAGTATGCCTCCACCTCGGCCTGCGTGAGGCCGGGGCCGTAGAGGTTGCACGCCGATGTGGCTATGAGGTCGGCGTTGTCTTCCTGGTTCACGCGTTTGGCCAGGTATTCGGGGTCGAATACTACCCGCACCAGCTCGGCCTTGGTGTCGGCATCGGTGCCGATACGGTCCAGCTCAGCCTCAAGAAATGCCTGGGAGAACTCCGGCACAAACTTGTCCATGGAGTAGTGGTGGTGTATGCCGTTGCCGAACCACACCTGCTTCATGTACTTCGAGAAGGCCTTGAAATCCGGGTCGTTTTTGTCGCCGGGATATGAGGTGTAGATTTTTTCGAGCGCGCGGCGCAGAGGCAGGTTGACGGCGCAGTTCTGGTCCCACATGATGTCGCGGCCCCAGAGGGCAGCCTCGGTGAGATAGTACACAAGGGCTTTCTGATTTACCGTAAGACTGTCGAAGTCGGGCACCTGATAGCGCAGCACCTCGATGTCGGCAAAGCGGTCGGCGGTGTAATCGAAATCGCTCTCTGCTGTCTGTTGCTGCTGCGAGCAGGCCCATAGAGAGGCGGCGGCAGTAGCCGCTGCAAGAATACTTAGATGGTTCATTTCGTCGGAATTATGCATTACGGATATTATTCTACATAGAGCACAAGGCCTTTGAGATATTCGCCTTCGGGATGATAGATGCTCACGGGATGATCGGCCGGCTGAGTGAGCTGGTGCAGTATGCGCACGCGCCGGCGGCTCTGGGCGGCGGCGGAGAACACGGCCACGCGGAACTGCTCGCGGCTCACGGCCTGCGAGCACGAGAAGGTGAACAGCACGCCTCCGGGCGCTATTTTTTCGAACGCGCGCGCGTTAAGGCGTCTGTAGCCCTGCAGGGCATTGTGCAGGGCGCTGCGGTGTTTGGCGAACGCCGGCGGGTCGAGCACTATCAGGTCGTAGGCGCCGGCCTCCATGCTGTCGAGATGGCGGAAGGCGTCCTCGGCTACCGCGCGGTGGCGTGTGTTGCCCGGGAAATTCAGTTCCACGTTGGCGTCGGTCAGTGCCACGGCCTTTGCCGACGAGTCGACCGACACCACTTGCTCCGCTCCTCCGCCGAGTGCGTAGACGGAAAATCCGCCCGTGTAGCAGAACATGTTGAGTACGCGGCGTCCGGCCGAGTAGCGTGCCAGCAGGGAGCGGTTGTCGCGCTGGTCCACAAAAAAGCCTGTTTTCTGGCCGCGGAGCCAGTCGATATGGAATTTGAGTCCGTTTTCTATGGCCACATTGCCGCTGTAGGAGCCCACGATGTAGTCGTTCTGCGGGTCAAGGCGCGCCTTGTAGGGCAGTGTGGTTTCGCTTTTATAATATACGTTGGCTATGCCGGCTCCGGGCAGTTCGGTGAGCGCGCGGGCTATGGTGTCGCGCACAAAGTGCATGCCGGGGGAGTGTGCCTGCACCACGGCGGTGTCGCCGTACACATCGACCACGAGGCCCGGCAGAAAATCGCCTTCGCCGTGCACCAGCCGGAACGCGGTGTTGTCGGGGCGCTGCAGGCCGAGAGTGCGTCGCATGGCGTAGGCTTCGGCCAGGCGGCGTGCGAAAAAGGCGTCGTCGACGGCAGTGTCGGCAAAGTCGAGCATGCGCACGGCGATGCTGCCTATCTGGAAATGCCCTACGCCTATCAGGCGTCCGTCGTGGGCGGCTACGCGCACCACGCTGCCTTCTTCTATGTCGCGGGGCATCTCGGTGAGTGCGCCTGAGAACACCCAGGGGTGCAGGCGGTCGAGTGATTCTTCTTTTCCGCGGCGGAGCCGCAGGGTGGGTATGTTTTCAGCTGTCATTGCGGATTATTTAAGGAGAAACCGAAAAATGTCGTTGGCATTGGCATAGAGCAGCAGCATGAACAGGAATCCCATGCCTATCATGTTGGCTATCTCAAGGAAGCGTTCCGAAGGTTTGCGGCGTGTGATGATTTCCACCAGCAGGAACAGGGTGTAGCCGCCGTCGAGCGCGGGTATCGGAATGATGTTCATAAAGGCGAGTATCACAGAGAGGAAGGCCGTGATCTGCCAGAACGAATACCAGTTCCATTTTTCAGGGAAAAGACTGCCCAGGGTACCGAAGCCTCCCACACTCTGCGCGCCTTCCTTGCTGAAGACAAGGCGCAGCGACGAAACGTATGCTCCGAGCTGGCCCGTGCCTATCTCCCATCCGCGCGGCAGAGCAGCGAGCAGCGAATATTTCACCTCTTTGATTTCGAAGATGTCGTAGGGACTGAGCATCTGTATGCCTATTTTGCCGTTTTCGTTGATGCTCACGGGGATGCGCTCTTCGGCTTTGCCGTCGCGCACCACGGCCATGTCGACCGTCGCGCCCTTGTTTTCGGCGAGCGCGGGGTAGAATTCGCTCATGGACGGTGTGCGCGTGCTGCCCACGGCCACAATGCGGTCGCCCTCGCGCAGCCCGGCCTCTATGGCGCCTTCGCCCGGCATAAGCCTGGAAATCACCACGGGCACACGCATCTGCATGATGCCTTTCGAGTTGTTGGACGCGAGTGTGCGCAGCAGGCTTTCGGGCACCACGATGTCGACACTGTCGGTGCCTCGCAGCACTTTCACCCGGGCGCCGGGCTGAATCATGTTCCACGGCTCGGAATAGCTGAGGTCGTCGAACGGACGGCCGTCGAGCGATATGAGGCGGTCGCCGTCGCGGAAACCTGCGTCGTGCATCTCTTTTGAGAAGTCAAGTCCTTCGGTCATGGCCGAGTACGGGACCACGCGGTCGCCCCAGTGGAAGGCGATTCCGGCGTATATGATGATGGCGAGCACAAAATTCAGCAGAACGCCGGCCACCATTACGAGCAGACGCTTCCATGCTGCTTTGCTTCTGAACTCCCAGGGCTGGGGTTCCGACGCGAGGTCTTTGCTGCTTTTGGTTTCGTCGACCATGCCTGCTATGTCGCAGTAGCCGCCGAGCGGCAGCCATCCGAGTCCGTATATGGTGTCGCGCCAGGTGGGCTTGTCGGATGTGGCCGGTTTCGGGTTGCCCACACGGATGGTTTTCCACGCGTGCTGCTGCTCGGTGCCGTCGGCGTTTTCGCGGGTGTATCCGATTATCTGCAGCGTACCCTTTCGCGGGTCGTATTTAAGCAGTGAAAACCACGGGTTGAAGAACAGATAGAAACGGTTCACCTTGATGCCGAACATGCGGGCGAATATGTAGTGGCCGAACTCGTGCACCGTGACCAGTATCACCAGTGCCAGTATCAGTTGCAGGGCTTTGAAAAGAAAACTTTCCACTTGGAAAAATCTGAAGTTAGGAGGTTTGTGAATATAAATCGTGGTTTGCCCGGACGGCTATGCGCCTGCCTTTCGGATTTCTTCTTCGGCGATGGCGCGGGCCTCGCTGTTGGAGGCTACGTAGTCGGCATAGTCCGGCTCAGCCACGAACGCCGTGCGCGCGAGTGTGCGGCAGATAGTGTCGTAGATGCTGTAGAAGCCTATGCGGCCGTGCAGAAACGCGGCCACCGCTATTTCGTTGGCGGCGTTGATCACGCAGGCGGCGTTGCCGCCGCGGCGTATGGCTTCGTCGGCGAGTGTCAGGCAGGGGAAGCGCGAGGGGTCGGGGTTCTCGAAGGTGAGCGTGGCCAGCTGTTCGATGCCGAGCGGACGCTCCGCGCCGGGCAGGCGCTCGGCGCAGCCCATGGCGTATGCGATGGGCAGACGCATGTCGGGCACTCCCATCTGTGCTTTTATGGCTCCGTCGGCAAATTCCACCATGGAGTGTATGATGCTCTGCGGATGCACGATGGCCGAGATGCGCTCGGGTTTCATGCCGAAAAGCCAGCGGGCTTCGATTATCTCGAAAGCCTTGTTCATCATTGTGGCGGAGTCGATGGTGATTTTCGCTCCCATGTCCCAGTTGGGGTGGCGCAGGGCGTCGGCGGCTGTGGCCTTTTCTATGCGGCTGCGCTCCCACGTGCGGAACGGGCCGCCGGAGGCCGTAATGATAAGGCGGCTTACGCTGTCGCGGTCTTCTCCTTCGAGGCACTGGTACACGGCCGAATGTTCGGAGTCCACGGGATATACTCGCGAAGGCGATTCGGCGAGCAGGCGCGTCACGTAGTCGCCGGCCACCACCAGCGTTTCTTTGTTGGCGAGGGCTATGTCCTTGCCGGCGCGTATGGCCCTGATTGTGGGCTCAAGGCCGCTGTAGCCCACGGTGGCGGTGACCACCATGTCTATTTCGGGCAGTGCGACGGCGTCGGCCACGGCTGCGGCGCCGGCGGCAGTGGCTATGCCGAGCGGCGACAGGGCCTCGCGCAATGTGCCGTAGGCGCTTTCGTCGGCTATCACAGCCAGGCGGGGGCGGAAGTGCAGGGCCTGTTCTATCAGGCTGTCGACGCGGCGTCCGGCCACGAGCACCACAGGGCGGTACAGCTCAGGGTGTGCGGCTATGATGTCGAGCGTCTGCGTGCCTATCGAGCCGGTGCTCCCGAGTATGGCTATATTCTTAGGTGAATTCACGATTGGTTGACTGTTTTACGTGCAAATATACAACAAATAATTGAAATTTAGCGTACGGCGCGCCGGCATGCGTCATTTCTGCCGGAGCACGTGCATCTCGCAGGCGGCGCAGTCGAAATGCAGTCGGTAGCGCAGTCCCTGGGCGCAGAGATACAGGGGCTCGGGGAGTTTTTTGCCGTCGGGCGTGCGCAGGCATGCGCCGAGTTCGCGCCGCAGGCAGTAGCGTGTGGTCATCACGCGCATTTCGCCGTCCGGGCGTTCGCTCTCCGCTGCTTTCTGCCGAACGGTGGCGCCGGCTGCCGCGTATAGCTCGGCGGCCATGGCGTTGGCCACATTGTCGTGGTAGGTGGTCACGATGCCGGCCATGTCGGTCGGCGTAAGAGCGCAAGGGCGCCGCCGGTCGTAGGCGTAACGCGCGCGTTGAGCGGCGTCGAGGGCGGCGGTGGTGTCGCGCCGCAGGGCTGTGAGCGCCGACGCGGCTATGAAGGTGCCGTCGCCCAAGGTGTCGTTGAGTGTGCGCAGCCGGTAGATGGTGTTGCCGAGGCGTTCGAGCGTGCGCCGGCGTGCGTCGGCCTGCGGGGTGTCGGCAGCTTGTATGTCGGCCGCGGAGCATAGTTCCACGCGGTTGCCGCGTTCGTCGCTTGCCTCCAGCGCTATGCGTCCGTGTGTCACCGCGCGCAGAGTCATGTCCACGGCTATGGTGCGTGTCGGGCGGGCGCGGTCGGCAGCGTCGCCGTAGGCCTTGTCGGCGTTGCGGTAGAGCATGGTTCCGGGGCGTATGTCTGTGTCAGACGCCGTCAGGACGGTGTTGCCTTCGGCGCGGTTGACGCGGAAGCCGTTGAAGCGTCCGTCTTTGTCGAAATATCCCAGTCCGTCGCCGTTGTGCAGTTCCGCCGCGGTCCGCACGGTTATGCGGCGGCGTGCGGCCGCTGTCACGCGCCCGATGGGCTCTCCGATGCTTTTCGGCGAGGCGAGCGAGGCAATCTGTCCCGGCTCCCGGCGGGGCGTGTCGAGAAAATATGTGGTGTAGCCGCGGTTGAACACTTTTGCGAGGTCGGGCGTGAAGCCCGCGTCCGCGCGTCCGCGCGAAGCCCGCACGTACTTTCCTGCTGATGCTGCCGCCACGCGGTCGAGAGCGTCGGAATAGGCCGCCACGGTAGAGCGCACGTAGGCTGCGTCCTTGAGGCGTCCTTCTATCTTGAACGACGATATGCCGGCGTCGGCCATGCGGCCGAGCTGGTCGAGGCGCTGCATGTCGCGCAGCGACAGGTAGTGGCGTTCGGGGGCGAGGTCGCGCCCGGAGGAGTCGCACAGGCGGTAGGGCAGACGGCACATCTGCGGGCACTCGCCGCGGTTGGCGCTGCGCCCCATGGCCATGTAGCCTGCCTGGCAGTCGCCGCTGTAGCTCACGCACAGGGCTCCGTGCACAAACGCCTCGAGCGGCACCGTGGTGGCCGCGCGCACGGCGCGTATCTCGTCGAGCGTGAGCTCGCGCGCGAGCACTATCTGCGAGAAACCGGCCTTTTCGAGCAGCGCGGCGCGTGCCGCAGTGCGCGTGTCGCACTGCGTGCTGGCGTGCAGGGCTATGGGCGGAAGGTCCATGCGCAGATACGCCATGTCCTGCACTATCAGCGCGTCGGCGCCGGCGTCGTACAGCTCTCTTGCGAGCTGCTCGGCCGCCTTAAGCTCGGAGTCGTAGAGTATGGTGTTCATCGTCACATAGACGCGTGCGCAGAACTTATGGGCCATATCGGCCACGCGTGCTATGTCGGCCACGGAGTTGCCGGCGGCGGAACGCGCGCCGAAGGCCAGCGCGCCTATGTACACGGCGTCGGCACCGCAGAGTATGGCGTCGGCGGCAATGTCGGCGTTGCGGGCCGGAGCGAGCAGTTCGAGCGTTGTAGGTGTCATCGCAGCGAGTCGAGTAGTTGAAATGCTTCGGCGCGTGAGGCGTCGGTGAGCGCGGGGTCGTGGGCGTCGCTGTTGACCACCACGGGCACTCCTGCGCGCAGCAGGGCGCTCCAGTGGTCCGTGGCGGGGAAAAAGCGCCCGTGGCGCGTGCGCGCTTTTGTGTTGATTTCCGCGGCTATGCCTGCGGCCGCTATGCAGTCTATGGTATCGGCTATGTGGCGTCTGTACCATGGCTGCTCCTCTATGTCGGGCTGTATCGACGACGCGTTCAGCGCGATTTTGTCGAAATGGCCCACGATGTCGAGGCCTCCGGCCTCTATCATGGCTTGTGTCTGGCTGAAGAATTTGTCGACCACGTAGCGGAGGTCGTCGTCAAACACCGTGTGCACGTAGTGCCTGAAGCGGTCGGCAGGGCCGTCGGTGTCGGCAAACTGTCCGTCGGCGTCAGGCACGAAGTGCACGCTGCCTATCACATAGTCCAGGCCCATGGCGCGCACGCGTCTGTCGGCCGGGCCGAAATGCGGGCCGAGGTAGTCCACCTCCATGCCTGCATAGAGCTTTATGCGCTCGCCGAAGACTGCGCGCAGGCGTTCCACCTCTTCAAAGTAAGGCCTGACGTCGGCTGCGTCCATATTGCACGGCGAGGCTATCGGCAGCGGGCTGTGCGGGGAGAACCCGTAGTGCCGCAGCCCGGCGGCGATGGCGCCTTCCACCATTGTTTCCATGTCGGCGTGGCCGTCGCAAAACTGCGTGTGGCTGTGTAGGTTGTAGCGTCGGTCGACGCCTATGTCGTTTAAAATCTGTAAGAAATCGCTCATTGTTTTTATGGGAGTAGTGTTGCGCGCTGCCCGACGCGTATCAGGCGGGCAAATAGCGCCGACACGGCCGTTGTGACGCAAAGTGCGATGCCGGTGGCCGTGTGCCACGTCAGTCCGAATCCTTCGGGCCTCGGGGCAAAAAGTATATACGCCGTGCACACAGTGGTCATGAACATGGCAGGAATCATCGTTATGGCGTAGAAGCGCCCGCTGCGGCGGAGGTAGGCCGAGGCGGCCCATAGGGTGAACACGGCCAGAGTCTGGTTGCTCCATGCGAAGTAGCGCCACAACACGTTGAAATCGATGGTCATGAGCAGCGCTGTAAGCGCGAATATGGGCACCGACACCAGCAGACGGCGCAGTATGGACTGCTGGCCGATGTGCAGGAAATCGGCCGCAATCAGGCGTGCCGAGCGCAGGGCGGTGTCGCCGGTGGTGATGGGTGCGGCCACCACGCCGAGTATGGCGAGCAGGCCGCCTGCGGCACCGAGCCAGCCTACGGATATTTCTTTCACCAGGGCGCCCGCGCCGCCCGGATTGGCAGCCATGAAGCCGCGCAGCGCGTCGTAGCCGCCGGTGAAGGCTATCGCTGCCGCGGCCCATACCAGTGCCACAAAGCCTTCGGCCACCATGGCTCCGTAGAACACAGGGCGCGCAAGGCGTTCGTTTTTAAGACACCGGGCCATCATGGGGCTCTGCGTGGCGTGAAAGCCGCTGATGGCACCGCATGCGATGCTTACAAACATCATGGGAAACACTGGGTGCGACGCATCGCCGTAGCGGCTGCCCAAGCCGTCGGAGAAACCGACGGGAATGTCGTGGCCGCCGAAAAGCAGCACAAACAGCATGCCTGCGGCCATAAACAGCAATGCGAAACCGAACAGGGGGTAGAAGCGCGCTATGAGTTTGTCGACAGGCAGCAGAGTGGCCAGCACATAGTAGAGAAAGATGGCTCCGATCCAGAAGCCCGTGCCGAAAGCGTCCGGCGTCATGGACGAAAGCAGGCCCGCGGGAGTGATTACGAACACGGCACCTACAAGTATGAGCAGAGCCATGGAGAAAAGGCGCATGGTCTGACGCACGCCCGCTCCAAGCTCATTGCCCACGATTTCGGGCAGGGAAATGCCTCCGCCGCGCACGCTCATCATGGCCGAAATAAAGTCGTGGACCGCGCCGGCAAAGATAGTGCCGAACACAATCCACAGGAACGCCGCCGGGCCGAACATCACACCCATTATGGCTCCGAAGATGGGGCCGAGGCCGGCGATGTTCAGAAACTGGATAAGGAACACGCGCCAGGTGGGCAGCGGCACGAAATCCACCCCGTCGCGGCCGGTTTCCGACGGCATGGCACGCGCAGGGTCGATACCGAACACACGCTCGGCGAATTTGCCGTAGACTATATAGCCCGCTACAAGCGCCACCAGAGAGAGAGCGAACGCTGTCATCGTGCGCGGGATTCGAGCCTGACGGTTTTGTTGGCGGCAGCAGCGCGGCGCTTACGGGCCTTGTCGAGCTCGTTTTCGAGGCCTTTGATTCGTGTGGCCACGTTGCGCGCGCCGGCGCTGTATTTTTCGCGCAGGGTGGCGAGGTCGGCCTCGATGGCTGCGATTTCTTCGTCTATGGCGAGCAGATTTTCCATGGCCCGGCGTCCGTCAGATGTGCGGAAGTCGGAAAGACTGTGCAGCACGGAGCCGTCGCTCATGGCTATGGCGAAGCTCGGGCCGCCGCTGTCGTGGGTGCTGTCGGATTCGCGCGCCAGCGCGGCCACGCGGCTGCGCAAGGCGTCGTAGTCCTTGCCGGGTTCGAGCGTGGTGGCTATGCAGTCGGCTTTGGCGCGCGATGCGAGGTCGGGGGCGTCCGGCGCCACGTTCACACGCATGGCGGAGGGGATAAACTCGTAGATGGTCACTTTGCCCTCGGGTGCGGAGCGGTCGGTGGCCCACCAGCCCATGCCCGTTTCCTCGTCTATGGCGAGCAGGTAGTCGTTGGCGGGAGAATTATACGGCATGCCCACGTTCTGAGGCTGCAGGAAGCTGCCGTCGTCGGTGCGGCGTGTCATGAAGATATCGTATCCGCCAAGGCTTTCAGGGCCTTTGGCCGCGAAATACAGCGTTACGCCGTCGGGCATCAGGAAAGGGTAGGCTGTGGCGTCGGCGTCAAAGCCGAGGCTTATCTCCGCCGGGTTTTCCACGGTGCCGTCGTCGAGGATGTCGGCCATCATGAGCACCGGGGCCGCGGCGCTGTCGGATGCGGCGCTCCAAAACAGTTCTCGGCCGCACTGAGGCTGAAACACCATCTCGGCGTCGTTCACCCCCGCCTGGTCGCCGGAAAGGAGCTGTCCGGCACCTTCCGACAGACGGTAGTGGCGAAAGAATTCGTAGGCGTCGACCGTAAGGGAGTCCACAATCTCAATGCGCTCCACGCGCTCCATCATGTTGCGCATGGCCATGGCCCGGTCCTGCATTTCGCCGAGGGCGTCCGGGATTGCAGCCTTGCGGTTTTTGCGTATGGCCGCCTCCCATTTGTCAATATGAGCCGAGGCCTCGGCCGGTCTGTAGTCGTCGAGCGCAATCTGAGCCAGCAGTCGCGATGCGTCTGCCACACCGCGCCCTTCGGCCACCGTCAGCGGCGCCACCGCCTCCTTGCCGCGCTCGAGCGCGTAAAGCGTCGCGCCGAGGTAATAGGCTGTGTTGCCGTCGCGTGGCGATTTTTTGTGCAATGTCTGCAGTGAGGAAAGTGCTTCCTCGTATTGGCCGTCGAGATACAGTTTCTTGGCGGCGTCTATAGGAGCTGCGGCCGCACCTATGCAGATGCCGAGGGCCACAGCGGCAATTTTCAGTCTGAGCATATCTTATATATAATGTGCAAAAGTAAAGAAAAAACGCTATATTTGCAAAAATATTACCATCATGAAACACCTCTGCGCCTTTTTTGCAGCCTGTGCCATAGCCGTTGCACCTACGGCCTTGGCACGCGAAACCCAGCTGCTCGACCGTGACTGGCTTTTTGCTTTCGGCGACGCCTCCTCAGCCGAAAAGGATTTCGGCAATGCCACCGAATATTTTACATACAGGACCAAAGCGGCGTCGATACACAATGCCGGACCCTACTCGCCCAAATACGACTCTGCAGCCGACAGCGCGCGCTGGAGCAGCGTCGACCTGCCGCACGACTGGGTGGTGGACCTGCCGTACGACCGCTATGCCAGCCACAGCCACGGATATAAGACCGTGGGATGGCAGTGGCCGCAGACCTCCGTGGGGTGGTACAGAAAGACTTTCGCCGTGGACAGCGCCGATGCCGGCAAGCATATCTACGTGCAGCTCGACGGAGTGCACCGCGACAGCCATGTGTGGGTAAACGGCTTTTGTCTCGGCCACGAGCCCAGCGGCTATGCGGCTTCCGTTTACGACATCACCGACTATCTGAACTACGGCGGCGACAACCTGCTGTGCGTGCGCGCCGATGCGTCGGTGGAAGAAGGGTGGTTCTATGAAGGCGCCGGCATATACCGCCACGTGTGGCTCGTGAAGACGGAGCCCGTGCACTTCGAGCCGTTCGGGCTTGCCACGCACACACAGATGGACGAGAAGGACCTGTCGAAGGCGCGTCTGCACGTCAGCGCCGAACTCCGTAACTCGTCCAGGCAAGAGCTGGCTACGGCGCGCCTGCGGGCCACGCTGCGCGATGCGTCCGGCCGTAAGGTGGCCACGGCCGAAAGTCCGGCCGTAGCCGTGGCTCTGAGGGACAAGGCTGCGGCAGCTACAGCGATAGACGTCTGCCGCCCCCGGCTGTGGAGCCCGGAGAGCCCGTACCTGTACAGCCTTACCACTGAAGCTGTAGGCCCCGACGGCCGCGTGCTCGACGAGCAAACCACGGCCATAGGCTTCCGCACCATACGTTTCGATGCCGACAGTGGCTTCGTGCTCAACGGCCGGCGTCTGCCGCTGCGCGGAGTGAACATGCATCAGGACCATCCCGGCGTGGGCACGGCCATACCCGACGCGCTGCAGGCCTACCGTCTGCGCGAGCTTAAGAAGATGGGTGTGAACGCCTATCGTTCGAGCCACAACCCGATGACTCCCGCCATGCTCGACGCGTGCGACAGCCTTGGCATACTGGTGGTAGAGGAAAACAGACTGATGGGAATTAACGACGAACATATAGAGCTGCTCGAGCGCATGATACGCCGCGACCGCAACCATCCGAGTGTAATAGCATGGAGCGTAGGCAACGAGGAGTGGGGGCTGGAATGGAGCCCGCAGGGAGAGCGCGTGGTGGCTACCATGCGCGACCACGTGCGCCGCATTGACCCGACGCGCCCGGCCACGGCCGCCACGAGCGGCGGTCCGGCCACGATACTGCATGCCGATGTGGCAGGCTACAATTATGTGTTGCAGAACCCTATCGACGAGAACAGGCAGCGCTTTCCGCAGCGAAAAGCCATGGGCAGTGAGGAAACTACCGGCGCAGGCACACGCGGTGTCTATGCCACCGATACACTCACCGGCCACATGATGGCTATAAACCGTGCGCCCGCCGGACCCGACAGCATGCTCAACTGCATAGAGCGCGGCATGCGTTTCTATGCCGAGCGACCCTGGCTTGCCGGACTGTTCTACTGGACGGGCTTCGACTACCGGGGCGAGCCCAATCCGATGAAATTTCCCGCTACGGGCTCTGAATTCGGCCTGCTGGACTATTGCGGCTTCCCGAAGGACGAGGCTTATTATGTGCGCTCGTGCTGGACAGACGACCCCGTGCTGCACCTCCTTCCGCACTGGAATCTCGAGGGCATGGAGGGACAGACGGTGTCGGTGTGGGCCTATACCAACTGCGACGAGGTGGAACTTATGCAGGACGGACGCTCGCTCGGCAGGCGCCGCGTAGAGCCGTTGGGCCATGCGGAGTGGACAGCCGTGTATCGCCCCGGAGAGCTCCGCGCCATAGGATGGCGCGGCGGCCGCAAGGTGGCGGAAACGCGCGTGCGCACCGCAGGAGAGCCGGCGCGTGTAAGCGCCGAGGCCGATCGCAAGGTCCTGAAGGCCGACGGTGCCGATGTGGCTGTGGTCAATATCAGCATAGCCGACGCGCGCGGCAATTTCGCGCCCACGGCGTGCCTGCCCGTCACGGTAGTGGCCGAAGGGCCGGTGCGCCTGCTCGGCGGAGGCAACGGCGACCCGGCATGGCAGGCGCAGGAGCGTCCGGCGGGCAAGGATGCTAAGGAGTTCACGCTGCCGTCGTTCAACGGTCTGGCCCAGGTGCTCGTGCAGAGCACGGGCGAGCCCGGATACGCCAAACTGCGTGTGACGTGTGCCGGAGCTGCCGCTGAATTGGAACTGACCATTGCCGATAAATGAAAATCAGTCTTATAATAACCACATACAACCGTCCTGACGCGCTCGCCGCTGTGCTTGAGTCGGTGCTCGCGCAGAAGCGCATGCCCGACGAGGTGATAGTGGGCGACGACGGCTCCGGCCCCGAAACACGCGAGGTGCTGCGGGATTATGAATCGCGCTTCCCTGTGCCGCTGGTGCACGTGTGGCATGCCGACAAAGGTTTCCGCCTGGCCGAAATACGCAACAAGTGCATTGCCCGCGCCACCGGCGACTATATAATTCAGACAGACGGCGATATTATAATGCTGCCGCATTTCGTGGCCGACCACGCCGCACTGGCGCGTCGCGGATATTTCGCGCGCGGAGTGCGTGTGCGGCTTTCGGCCGCGCGGTCGGCCGAGATATGCCGTAGCGGCAGGCCTCCCAAGCGGGTGTCGGTGTTCAGCCGCGGTCTGTTGCGCGACCGGCTCAAGGCCTGGCGCCTGCCCTGGGCGGGACGCGTTATCTCCTACCGGCGCAAGACCACGTGCGGTGCCATAGGGTGCAATATGGCCTTCTGGCGCGACGACCTGGTGCGTGTCAACGGCTACGACGACTGCTTCACGGGCTGGGGCTACGAGGACACCGACCTGCTGATGAGGCTTATGGCAGCAGGTGTGCGCATGATGCGCCCTTATCGCATGGCGCTGTGTCTGCATCTGTGGCACCCCGAGAAATCGAAGCACGACGCGCCCGAGGCTCGCGCATATATGGAAAGCAAGATGGCGCGCGGCGAGTTGCGCCCGGCGCACGGTCTTGCCGACCATCTGTAATGCAACTGTTTAGTAACAACGATAACCTTAAATCCGTATCAGTAATGACAAAGAAAAGTCTGTATGGTATCGCTATGGCCGCATGCATGTGTGCGGTGTCGTGCGGGACGCACGAGAATACCATCACCTGGCAGACGCTTGGCAACGGCGCTGACGAAAGCGGCCGTCCGACGTATGTGCAACGTTTCACCATTGATGCCGACGGGCCGTTTGAGCGCATGGCGTTCTGTATGTTCAAGCGCGGCATGTATCCCGTGGACCCGGCCGATACACTGATCGAGCTGCTTCCGGGATATTTCGCCGTAGGCTCGCCGCGTTTTGCGGAGGCGAAAGCCGGCGAACCCGTGGTGGTGGAGCTTGTCACGAGCGGCGCTCTGCGCAATATATCGTATGCCCCCGACGGCATGCACCTCGTGTGCGGCGGCAAGCCCGTGCGAGTGAAGAACGTGCATATGTCCACGACGGCGTTTCCCGAGCAGTGGCAGTCGGAGGGACGCCCCGACGGCATGATCTACGGCGACCGCGCATGGGCGATTAACGACAGCCTGCGCAGCGCGTGGCGCCCGGAGGCCTACAAGCAGATTCCGACCCCGAAAAGGGTGGTATATGGCACCGGCCGCGTTGCCGTGCCGGTGGCAGACAAGGTGACGGTGCGCGCCGTGGACGACCCGCGAGAGGAGTATTACACGGCAGTCGTCGGGCCCGACGGCAGCCTCACCGTGAGCACCAACAGCGACCATCCTGAAGCGCTCGCGGCAAGGGTGCTCGCGCGCGTAGCCGAATCGGCCGATGCCGACGGACTCGTGCCTGCCGGCGAAATCGAAGACTGGGCCGACATGGGCTACCGCGGCCTGATGATTGACGTGGCGCGTAATTTCACCGGCAAGGAGGACATGAAAATAATCATAGACCTGATGGCGCGCTACGGTCTGAACGTGCTGCATTTCCATCTTGGCGACGACGAAGGGTGGCGTGTGGAGATTCCCGAACTGCCCGAACTCACATCGGTGGGCGCGCGCCGCGGCTATACGGAAAGCGACGATGTGCCGTTTCTCAAAGGCATATACAGTGGCGACGGCAATCCCGAAGCCGGCGATACGCCTGCCAACGGTTACTACACGCGCGCCGACTATATAGAATTGCTGCGCTATGCCGACAGCCTCGGAGTGGCAGTGCTGCCCGAATTCGACTCGCCCGGCCACAGCCGTGCGGCCATACGGGCCATGGAACACCGCTACCGCACCACCGGCGACGACGCCCTGCGTCTGATTCACGACGGCGACAGCTCGCGCTACACGTCGGCGCAGGCCTACCACGACAATGTGCTGAACCCGGCGCTGGAAGGCCCCTACAGATTCTGGGACATAGTGATGGGCAGCATAGCAGATACTTACAAGGAAGCCGGCGTTGAGCTGCCCGGCATACATATCGGCGGCGACGAGGTGCCGGCTCACGCCTGGGACGGCAGCGACGCCGTGCGCAGGCTCATGGAGCAACGCGGTTTCACCGAGCAGCGCCAGGTTCATGCCATGTTTGTGGAGAAAGTGGCCGGCATAGCCGCCGCCCGAGGCATAAAAATAGCCGGATGGCAGGAAATTGCGCTCGGCCATACCCCTGAATACAATGCCGCAGTGAGGCCGCAGGTAATGGCCGTGAACTGCTGGACCAATACGGGCGATTACGGCCAGCGTATAGCTGCGCAGGGATTCCCGCTGATACTCAGCAATGTGGACTATCTCTATTTCGACCAGACACCCACCACACATCCTGAAGAACCCGGGCTGACGTGGGGAGGCATCGTGGACGAATTCCGCCCGCTGCACGCCACTGTCGATGCTCTTTGTCCGGCCGATTCGGCGGTGCAGGCCAATGTGGCAGGCATCTCGGCGCAGATTTTTGCGGAAACTGTGCGCTCGCGTGCCATGATAGAGCGCTATCTGCTGCCGCGCATACTCGGTCTTGCCGAGCGCGCGCACAACAAGCGCCCTACGCTGTCCGACAGCGAATACTTCGGCGCCCTTACCGGGCAGATAGCCCTTTGGGCTGAAGAAGGCCGCGATTTCAACCTGCGGCAGCCGGGCATACGCGTCAACGACGGCAAGGTGGAGATGAACGACGCCTATGGTTTCGGAGAAATACGCTACACGCTCGACGGTTCGCAGCCGGGCCGCGACAGCGCGCTATACACCGGGCCTTTTGACGTGGCCGGCGCCGGTCAGATATGCGCCAGGCTTTTTGCCGGAGAGGCAGAGAGTGTGACCTCGATTCTGTACGTGAACCGCTGAATAGTTACCTGAGATTTATCAGCCCCGATGGCCCTGCTGTCGGGGCTGATTGTGTATATGTGTGTATATGTGTCGCGGGCTTGCATGATAATCATTTATTTTTTGTATTTTCGCGTATAAAACACGAATAATCCATATGCCGTACATGTCACAGGAAAAATTCAAAGATATACAGAGCCGAGTGGCCGGCTTCTTCGACCTGTCGGGCTTTTTGCTTCCGCAGGAGGAAGCCGAGGCCGCCATACGCGAGGGAGTGTCGTTTCGCGGAATAAACATATTGATTCTTATAGTGGCCATATTCATAGCGTCGCTTGGGCTCAATGTCAATTCCACGGCCGTAATAATAGGCGCGATGCTGATATCGCCGCTGATGGGGCCTATTATAGGCATGGGCCTGGCCGTCGGCATCCACGATTTCGAACTCATGAAGCGCGCGTTCCGAAATCTGATGATGGCCACCGCGTTCAGCGTGGCCACATCCTGCCTGTTTTTTCTCATTTCTCCCGTCAATGCCCAGCACAGCGAGCTTCTGGCGCGCACGTCGCCCACCATCTACGACGTGTTCATAGGCTTTTTCGGCGGAGCTGCAGGCATACTGGCCATAGGCAGCAGGGTGAAGGGCAATGTGATTCCGGGTGTGGCCATAGCCACGGCGCTGATGCCGCCGCTGTGCACGGTGGGCTATGGGCTGGCCACGTGGCAGATGTCTTATTTTTTCGGAGCGCTGTATCTGTTCTTCATTAATTCCGTGTTCATAGCCTGCGCCACTACTTTGGGCGTGAAGCTGATGAAGTATCAGGTGAAGGATTTCAGCAACCCGCAGCGTGCGCGCAGGGTGCGCAACACGGTGTATGCCATAGCCGTACTTACGATGATTCCTTCCTGCTGGCTCACGTACAGGATGTATCGCCAGTCGACGTTCGAAGCCAACTGCGCCAAGTTTGTGGAGCAGGAATTCGATTTCTCGGGCACGCAGGTGCTTCACAGTGCCGCGCATTACGCCGGCCATCACAGCACGCTCACGGTGAGCCTCATAGGGCGTGTGCTGCCGCAGGACTCCCTGCTGCTGGCCATGACAGACAAGCTGCCTGACTATAAACTCGGAGGCACGACGCTGAAAATAGTGCAGGGCGACAACCCGAACGTGTCGTTCGATGCCACGGAAGTCACATCCACAATGCTCCGCGACATGTATCAGGTGACCCAGGACCGTATAGGCCGGCAGATGGAAACAATAGATTCGCTCCGCGCGCTTAACGCGCAGACCATGCGCAACGACACTATAGGCGCCACGCTCGTGCCGGAGCTCAGGGTACTGTTTCCTGATGTGCAGGACATAGCCGTGACAAGGGCCATAGCGAGCGCTGTAGGCACCGGGCGCATGGACACTCTCGACCTCGCGCTGGTGAGCTACCGGCATCCTATGGCGTCGGCCACGGAACGCAAATTCAGGGACTATCTGCGCGCCCGGCTCGACAAGCCGCAGCTGGTGATTGTGCCCACATCGGTGATTCATGCGGCCGAGAGCCATAAATGACAGACAGGGTGTCGAAGATAGAGATACGGCGTCTGATGTCGATGCCGAGCGTAATGCGCTGGCGTATAGAGGCGCTCGGTGCGGAGTCCGGCGGCCGGCCGTCGCGGCGTTTGCTTGTGGCGTGCAGGCAATACTATAGGGCGCATTTACCCGATGGCTCGCATATGGCCTTTGTGGCCGAATACGACGGCGAGGCATGCGGATGCGGCGGAATGAGTTTTGCCGATGTTGCGCCGTCGACCGACAATCCTTCGGGGCGCGTGGCGTGCCTGAGCGGTGTGTACGTGCGTGCAGCTTTTGCCGGCCTCGGCGTAGAGGAGGCGCTGGCCGAGTGCCTTATGGCCGAGGCGCGCCGTAATGGCTGCGGCCTGGTATGTGCCGATTCGGCGTCGCGCCGTTTTCTGACCGACGATATGCTGCGGCTTTAACGCCGCTACGGCATGCGCAAAGCGCCCGCCAGGCCTTTTTGCAGGCTATGCGGGCGCTTTGTGCGTGTGAGAGTGTGTATAGGGGCTATTTTTCCGCAGCCTGGTTGCGTGCGCGGTTGTGGTGGCGCATGAGCCGCTGCGTGAACCGGCGTTCAGTCTGTCGCAGCTGCAGCAGCTGCCGGGGCTTCAGCACTTGCTTGAAGCGGTCGAAATAGCTCTGCTCCACTTCGCTTTCAGCCTGCTTCTGACTGAAGACAGCACGCGCGGCGGCTTCGAGCTCCACGTCGGATGCGTCGGCTTTTGTCGATACCTCGCGCTCGAGTTCGCGGGTTTCGGTGTTGATGCGCTCTATGGCGTCGTCCATTTCGTCGTAGAGCGGGAAGAACTCACGCTGCTGTTCGCGCGTCAGTTCAAGCTCTTTGGCGAGGAATTCGTGTTTGTAGTTGCGCATCTCCGTGCGCCAGCGCAGGCGCTCTTCTTCGTTCATGGGCCTGCGTTTCTGCGCGGCGGCGGAAAATGCCGTGGAGCATAGCACTAAGGCGAGTGTGGCTGCTGCGAATAGCTGTTTCATACGGTCGTATTTATAATGCGGCTTCGAAGTCGGTCGAGTCCGGCTCGTCGAGCGTACCCGGGTCAAAGCCGTCCTCCATCATCTGGTCCATGACGTCCCATTGGTTCACATCGTCAAGCACGTAATTGTCAATAAAATCGTCGTTGCCGAAGGCTTCCGCCATCACTGGATTCTTGTCCATGGGTGTGAGCTCGCCCGGGGCGGTGACTGTGGTGAACATTTTGAGCATGCACCATACGCCGGCAAACATGGCCGCCATATATACATAGGGACGAATTTTGCCCCAGATGCCCGACGGCGGTGCGGGAGCCGACATCTGCGACAGCTCCGGGCGTTCGGGGAGCGCGTCGGCCATGTGGCGTGCGAAATCGGCAAAATAGCCTTCGGGGACTGTAATGCCGTCGCGTCGCGCTATGGTGCGTAGTATTTCGTTGTCTTCTTTTTTCATGACCGTGTGTTTAGGAGAGATTCGTTTCACATATTTGACCATATGCCCGATGCAAGGTTTAATCGTCAGTCGAAAAAAATTGTTCGATTTTTTTCACAGCCAGATGGTAGGATGCCTTGAGGGCTCCGACGCTGGTGCCGAGTATGGCTGAGATGTCGTCGTAGCGCATGTCGTCGTAGTAGCGCATGTTGAACACGAGGCGCTGCTTTTCGGGGAGTGTGGCTATGGCTTTGCGCAGTTTGAGGGCCAGGGCGTCGCCGTCGATGTCGGCGTCGGCCTCGATGGTGTTGATCAGAGCGGCTTCCTGGTCGTCGAGAGATATGCCGCGGCGTTTGCGCTCGCGCTCGAGGTGCGAGAGGGTTTCGTTGACGGCTATTTTGTAGAGCCATGTGCTCAGGCGCGCGTCGCCGCGAAAATTCTCTATATTGCTCCACGCTTTCAGAAAGGTGTTCTGAAGCAGGTCGTTGGCATCGTCGTGGTTCTGCACCATGCGGCGTATCTGCCGGTACAGCGGTTCGGAATACAGTGCAATGACTTCACCGAACGCGGCGCGCACCGTGGCAGGGTGGCGCAGGCGCTCCACAAGTTTCGGATCGTCATGCATATAATCGGCCATTGTGATATGAATTCTTCGCCAAAAGTAATATATTTTTTTCAATTTCGGGCCGAGGCCGCGTATTCTTTAAGAATTATTGTGAAAATAGTAGTAACTTTGAAGCCCGTTATGAATTTTCGTATTATCATATCTTTCATCATAGCCGTAATCGCCGGCATAGCGTGTGTGCGTGCGTCGGAGCGGCCCGACAGCGTGCAGCCGGCACACCGCACGTTGCGCGCTGTCGAGGTGGTGGGCATGAAGCAGGTGGCGGCGGTGGACGCTGCGTTTTCGTCGGTCACGCAGGTGCGCTCGGGGCGGTTGCGCTCGCTCGGCGTCAGCTCCGCCAAAGGGCTGAGCGAGGTGGCTCCGAATTTCTTTATGCCGGACTACGGCTCGCGCATGACATCGTCGATATATGTGCGCGGACTGGGTTCGCGCATGGACCAGCCCGTGGTGGGGCTGTCGGTCGACGGCGTGCCGTATCTTAACAAGGATACGTATGATTTCGATGTCGACGATGTGGACCGCATAGACGTGTGGCGCGGCGCGCAGTCGGTGCTCAACGGCCGCAACGCCATGGCCGGACAGATAAACATATACACGCGCTCGCCGTGGAGCGGTCCGCGCCTGCGTGTGATGGCCGGCTACGGCAGGGCCAACACGTGGAAGGCGGGAGCGGTATGGCGGACCCGTGTGAGCGAAACGCTGGCTACGTCGGTGAGCGCCAACATGCGCTCTACCGACGGCTTTTTCCGCAATGAGGCCACGGGAGCCCGCATCGACGGCGAGCACTACGGCGCCGCGAGGTGGAAGACATCGTGGCGCCCGTCGGCCCACATGGCCGTGACCAACACGGCTGCGGCCGGGGTGTTGCGCCAGGGCGGGTATCCTTACCGGGAGCTTGCCACAGGCACTATAGCGCGCAACGACACGTGCTTTTACCGGCGCACCACTTTCAGCGACGGCCTTACAGTGAGCTGGGCGGGGCGGCGCATAGTAGCCACGTCGCAGACCTCCGTGCAGTATCTCAACGACAATATGACCCTTGACCAGGATTTCACTACGGCCGATCTGTTCACGCTGTCGCAGCGTCGGAGAGAGTGGGGGTTCACGGAAGATTTGTTCACGCGCGGCGCACGCGGGGCGTATTCGTGGCTGGGAGGAGTGTTTGCCTTCTATCGCCCGTCGCACATGGACGCGCCCGTTGATTTCAAGGACCAGGGCATAGCGCAACTCATAGAGCACCATCGCAACGAGTCGAATCCCGACTATCCGATATCGTGGTTTACGCGGCGTTTTACGCTCGGCAGCGATTTCAGCTCCACCAACGGCGGCCTGGCGCTGTATCACGAGAGCAAATACAGCGTGGGGCGCTGGACCTTCGAGGGCGCACTGCGCTACGATTTCGAGCATGTGGCCCTGCACTGGCACAGCGCGTGCTCCACGGGCTACAATACGCTGCACATACTGCCCGACGGCTCGGCCGAGCACTATCTGTCGACGCCGGTGGAGATAGACGAGGACGGGCGTATGCGGCAGAGTTTCAACCAGCTGCTGCCGAAGCTGGCGGTGAGCTATAGCCTGGTGCAGCGCGGCAACGTGTATGCCAACGTGTCGAAAGGCTACAAGGCCGGCGGTTTCAATCTGCAGATGTTCAGCGATGTGCTTCAGCAGAAACTTATGCGCCTGATGGGGTTCGGCATGGCCTATGACCCGGCCGACGTGGTGAGCTATCGTCCCGAAACCAGTTGGAACTACGAGGCCGGGGCGCACCTGCAGGGCGCGCGCTGGAGCCTCGACGCCACAGTGTTTTTCATAGATACGCGCGACCGCCAGCTGACCACATTTCCGGCCGGCTCCACCACGGGGCGTCTGATGACCAACGCCGCGCGCGCCCACAGTTACGGCGCCGAGGCCACTGCCGCATGGCGGCCGGCCGACGGGCTCTCGTTGTCGGCTTCGTACGGCTACACTTGTGCGCGTTTTCGCGACTATGTGAGCGGAGGGGTCAACTACAAAGGCCGCTACCTGCCGTATGCTCCCGCCCACACGCTGTTTGCCTCGGCCGACTGGGCGCTTCCCCTCAGCCTCGGTGGCGCGGGCGCCACGGCGGGAGTGAGTGTGCGCGGCGCGGGGCCGATATATTGGGACGACGCGAATATGTATCGCCAGAATTTCTATGCCACCATGGGCGCGCACCTGACGGTGGCCGGCCCGGGCGAGCGCTGGTCGGTGCGGCTGTGGGGCGAGAATATCACGGACACGCGCTACGACACGTTCTATTTCGTGAGCGTGGGCCGCGCCTTCGTGCAGCCCGGCCGTCCGTGGCAGGCGGGGGTGACGCTGCGATGGGCTTTCGGCGATATGGACTGACTGTCACCTCTTAACTATTTTTGTGTTGCAGGGCGAGGGCAAAAGTCTTATCTTTGCGGCGCAATATGTAGCATAATCAAAAGACACAGCAACAATAAGATGAAATTCAACCCGACCCTCTGCGCCCTTGGCGCAATGGCACTCATGGCCACATCGTGCCTGAGCAATGAGCAGAAAGACCAGGTTCAGACCGAAACGTTCAACAGCTGCATCTCATATACGGTGGACAACGCCACCGGCGCCGTTTCGGCTGCCAAAAGAACGGCAATAACCTTTGAAACCAACTACTCGCAGTACACGATGGGCGCCACGGTGGCTAACCTGATGCTGCCCGGCGGAATCAACTATCCCAACGCGAAGTTCTCCGGCCTTAAACTTACACAGAACAACACCGGCTGGCTGATAGCCGAAGGCAGCAACGTAAGCCCCGAGGTGGAAGGCTTCAGCGCCGAGCTTGTGCCTTCGTTCAGCAATGTGCGCATAGCTGCTCTGAACCATATAGCAAGCCTTGACGGACAGAGCGTGATAGGCTACGAACGCGCCATGCGCCTGAACACGGCAGACTGCACCATGTATCTTACCCCCTCGGAGTGCTGGAGCACAGGCTATACCGATGTAGAGCCTACCGAAGGCGGCGAAAAATACCGCAGCTCCAAGCCCATATATCTCGTGGGCATCAATCCCGAAACGCAGACTGCCAAAATCACCATACACAGCGCTGTGTTCGCTCCGGCCATGGAAAACCTCGGTCTGATGATAGAGTTCCGCGATATACCTTACACGCTCACCCCCAACGGAGCCATCGTAATGGCACGCTCGGAAAAATTTGACCCGTACCACGACAATGCCCCCAACGCCGGCTTCCCCATCAGCAACCTTGTGTGCACGTGGGACATATTCAGCGGCATCAACATCTCGTTCACCTGCGAGGTGCGCGGCGGCAGCGCTGTCGGCAGCTACGCCGTATCGGCCAACCTGCCTTTCAACTACGGCGCCGGAACCCAGTAGTAAAAAAAGTGCTGTAAAAACAGCTGAAAACTTGCGGCGTTGGCAAAAAAATGCTAACTTTGCCGTCGAATTTTCGCAACCTCTGGGCGGACATGCAGCCGGCGAATGTTGCGAGTAATGTTAACATTATAATAATCAACACAATGGACCTGATTAAAATTGCCGAAGAAGCATTTGCTACCGGCAAGCAGCATCCCGAATTCGGCCCCGGCGACACCATCACCGTGGCATACCGTATCAAAGAAGGCAACAAAGAGCGTATCCAGCAGTATCGCGGCGTTGTGATCCGCATCTCCGGCGAAGGCGCTAAGAAGCGTTTCACTGTGCGCAAGATGAGCGACAACATCGGCGTAGAGCGTATCTTCCCCATCGAGTCGCCCTTTATCGACAGCATCACCATCAACAAGTATGGTAAGGTGCGTCGTGCCAAGCTTTACTATCTCCGTGGCCTCACAGGCAAGAAAGCCCGTATCAAAGAGCGTCGCGTGAGCAAATAAGCTTCGGCTGCTCAAGCCTCTTACAGACAAGCCCGGACAGCACCGCACCATGGAGCGGCAGCGTCCGGGCTTTTTCTGTGTGCGGGCTCATGCCAGGCAGGCTGCGGCCGACGGGATGAAGGCGGCCACGTCGGTGTCGCCGAGAAGGTCGGCATAAGTGAGCCAAACCAGCAGAAGCACTATCAGCACCACGGCGCCGATGGAAACCCATATGCTCGTGCGGTTGTTCTTTCTTTTGTCGCTCATAGTTGAAACATTTTTGTGATGGATAGTTTCAATTTCAAACAATTTAGTTTCACTAAAGTTTCCGCAACCGATTTTTTGACATTTTTAGTATGTGCGTTTGAACCGAAAAGTGTAATTTTGCAGTAGAACACTAAACAAAACCAAAACGCAAGAACAATGTCGTTATTTGATAAACTGTCAGCCAAAGCCAAGGCAAATCCTCAGCGGATTGTGCTTCCCGAAGGTACCGAACCCCGCACACTGACCGCTGCCGACCGCATCCTCGGCGAAGGCCTTGCCCGGATAATACTGATTGGCGACCCTGTCGAAATCAAAAGCATGGCTGCCGAGCTCAAACTCGAGCACATTGGAAAAGCCACTATAGTGAACCCTGCCGACGAAGCGGTGATAGACCGCTACGCACCTCTTCTGCTTGAATTGCGCCGCAGCAAGGGCATGACTGAGGAGCAGTCGCGCCTCACGGCTGCCAACCCGCTGTATCTCGGCTGCCTTATGGTGAAAAGCGGCGACGCCGACGGTCAGGTGGCAGGCGCCATGAACACTACCGGCAATGTGCTGCGTGCGGCATTCCAGGTGATAAAGACACAGCCCGGCATCAGTGTGGTGAGCGGAGCGTTCATCATGCTGCTCCCCGAGGGCATGAAATACGGCACCAACGGCATCCTGGTGTTTGCCGACTGCGCTGTGGTGCCCGACCCGTCGGCCGAGGAGCTCGCGCAGATAGCCATCAGTGCAGCGCAGACAGCGCGCGACATAGCCGGCATCGAACCGCGCGTGGCGTTGCTGTCGTTCTCCACCAAAGGCTCGGCCAAGCACGAGCGGGTGGATAAAGTGATAGAAGCCGGCCGCATAGCGCGCGAAATGGCTCCCGAACTGATACTTGACAGCGAATTGCAGGCCGATGCAGCCATCGTGCCGGTGGTGGCCAACACCAAGGCTCCCAACAGCCCGCTCAACGGTCGCGCCAACGTGCTGGTGTTCCCCTCGCTCGAAGTGGGCAACATAGCCTACAAGCTGGTGCAGCGCCTTGGCGGCGTGCAGGCTGTGGGCCCTGTGCTCCAGGGACTCGCCGCCCCGGTCAACGACCTGAGCCGCGGAGCATATCCCGAGGATATATTCAAAACCATAATCATAACGGCCAGTCAGGCCATAGGTCTTAAAGAAAACGCATAACGCACCATGAAAATTCTTGTTCTCAACTCGGGTAGCAGTTCCGTTAAGTATAAACTCATAGATACCGCAGGCGAGCACGTGCTTGCCGAGGGTGGCGTGGAGAAGATTGGTCTTCCCGACGGCTTTCTGAAATTCAAGCGCCCCGACGGCAGCAAAGGCACCGTGGAGCTCGGTCTGGTGGACCACAAAGGAGCCATCGAGGCAGTGCTGCGTCAGCTCACCGACCCCGTGGAAGGCTGCATAGGCAGCTATGGCGAGATTCAGGCCGTGGGACATCGCGTGGTGCACGGCGGCGAGAAATTCGCCAAGAGTGTGGTGATAGACGAGGCGGTGAAGGAAATGATACGCCAGTGCTACGACATAGCTCCGCTGCACAATCCGGCCAATATGACCGGCATCGAGGCCATGGAGCAGCTGCTCCCCGGCGTGCCGCAGGTGGCGGTGTTCGACACGGCTTTCCATCAGACCATGCCGGCCAAGAGCTTCATGTATGCTCTGCCTTATAAATACTATAAGGAAGACGGCGTGCGCCGCTACGGCTTCCATGGCACGAGCCACCGCTATGTGTCGCAGCGCGTGTGCGAGGTGCTCGGCGTCGACATCAAGGATGTGAAGATAATCACCTGCCACGTGGGCAACGGCGGCAGCATCACTGCCGTGGAGGGCGGCCGCAGTGTGGACACCTCCATGGGCCTGACACCCACGGAAGGCCTCATGATGGGCACCCGCTCGGGCGATGTGGACCCCGGTGCGCTGACATATCTCATGACGCGCCACGGCCTTTCCGCCGCCGACATACAGCGCATCATAAACAAAGAGAGCGGCATCGCCGGCGTGACCGAAATAAGCAGCGACATGCGCGAGATAGAAGCCGCCGTGAACAGCGGCGACGAGCGCGCCCGCCTCGGCCTGGAGATGTACGAACAGCGCATCACCAAATACATAGGTGCCTATGCGGCCGAAATGGGCGGGGTAGACATCATCGTGTTCACCGGCGGCGTGGGCGAGAACCAGACCGGCCTGCGTGCCGATGTGTGCGCGCCGCTTGCTTTCATGGGCGTGGAGCTTGATCTCGAAGCCAATAAGGCCCGTGGCGAGGAAGTGGTGATATCCACTCCCGCAAGCAAAGTGAAAGTGGTGGTGGTGCCGACCGACGAGGAACTCATGATAGCACGCGACACAGCCGCTCTGGTGGGCTGACGCGTCTGTCGCAAGGCATGCGGCGGGCCTCCCCGGCAAAGGGGCAGGGCCCGCCGCTTTCTTTCCCGGCATCTGTTTTTTCAAAAAATGATGTGCTGTAAGTGCTTATTGCCGAAAAATTGCTAATTTTGCAAGTTGAAAGAAGAAATACAAATCGATTATGAAAAGATACGTAGCCATAGTGCTTATGCTTGTCGCCATATGCATGGCCGGTCTGCGCGCCGAGGCCCGGATGGCGGCTGATTCTGCCGCTGTGCCTGCTATAGTGGAGCGTATAAACGCTTCCGGCCATATCAGTGTGCGCATGCCTGCCGCACTGGCGGCGCGTCTGTGCGACGAAGCCGGCATGTCGGTAGGCGAGGCTGTAGAGCAGGAGGAGCGTCAGCCGGCTGCCAATGCGCGTGTGGGCTACCGCATACAGGTGTATGACGACAACGACCCGCGCACGGCACGCAGCGAGGCTCAGAACCGCAAGCGCCTGGTTGAAACGCGTTTTCCCGAGTGGCGCAGCTATATTGAGTTCAACTCGCCGTATTGGCGCGTCAAAGTGGGCGATTTCCGCACACGTTCCATGGCCGAAGGCGCTATCGAAGAGATTCGTCAAGCGTTTCCGTATATGAGTGCGCAGCTCCGCATCGTGCGCGACCGTATCAACACAACAGACTGAACCCCTAACGACTCCAATGAACAGCAATCTTACTGACGATGAGCGCATAGGCCTCATTGCCGGACACATCAGCGAGATTATATCCCTGATAGGAGAGGACACCGACCGCGAAGGCCTCGTAAAGACGCCTATGCGCGCGGCAAAGGCTCTGTGGTTTCTCACTTCCGGCTACCGCACGGAGCCGGCCGAGGTGATGCAGCAGGCCCTGTTCGCTCACGACGGCTCGCAGATGATAGTGGTGCGCGACATTGAATTCTACTCGCTCTGCGAGCACCACATGCTGCCGTTTTTCGGCACCATTTCAGTGGGCTATATTCCCGACGGCAAGATAATAGGGCTGAGCAAACTCGCGCGATGCGTGGAGGTGTTCGCGCGCCGTCTGCAGGTGCAGGAGCGCATCACCGCACAGCTGTGCCGCGAGGTCGAGCGCCAGCTCGGCGCGAGCGGTGTGATGGTGGTGTGCCGCGCCCGCCATCTGTGCATGCAGATGCGCGGCGTGGAGAAGCAAAACGCTACCACCGTGACCACGCATGCCGAGGGACGATTCGCCACCGATGCCGCACTGCGGGCGGAATTTCTGCAGGCAGTTTCCTCAAACTGATGCACTTTTTTTGCTGCACAGGACATCAATTTCGGATCCACATTTGTTAGTATTAAACAAACTTAAATATTCACACTGTGCTGCTTGACATAGTTTTTCTTTGCATCGGACTGGCGCTGATACTCTGGGGCGCCTCGGCACTCACTGACGGCGCGTCGGCTATAGCGCGCCGTATGGGCGTCAGCGACCTTGTGGTAGGCCTCACGGTGGTCAGCTTCGGCACGTCGGCTCCCGAACTCACCATAAGCGTTATGAGCGCTCTCGACGGTAGCGCAGGTCTGGCCATCGGCAATGTGGTGGGCAGCAATGTGTTCAACATATGCGCCATAGTGGGCGTGACGGCGCTTCTGCGCCCGGTGGCCGTAGGGCGCAGTCTGATGGTCAATGAGATACCGCTGGTGCTGCTGTCGTCGGTGGTGCTGCTTGTGATGGGCTGCTCGACACTGCTCGACGGTGCGGCCGCCAATGTGCTCACACGTGTGGACGGACTGATTCTGCTGCTGTTTTTCGCAGTGTTCATGCGCTACGTGTTCGCCTCGGCCAAGGAATCTGACTCGGCGCCCGAGGGCGGTGATGCGTCAGGGCGCATGCCTGTGTGGAAGGCTGTTGCACTCACGCTCGGAGGCCTTGCGGCACTGATATGGGGCGGCGACAAGTTTGTGGACGGCGCTTCGGCCATAGCGGCCTCGCTCGGTGTGAGTCAGGCTATGATAGGTCTTACCATAGTGGCAGCCGGCACATCCCTCCCCGAGCTTGCAACATCTGTGGCAGCAGCTCTGAAAGGGCGCACCGGCATGGCCATCGGCAATGTGATAGGCAGCAATATTTTCAATGTGTTCATGGTGCTCGGGGCATCGGCCACCGTCCGCGAACTGCCGTTTCAGGGCATCGGTCTTTCCGACCTGCTTGTGCTCACGGGTGTGAGCCTTCTGTTCTGGCTCAGCGGCAGAGTAATAGGCCGCAATGAAATCACCCGAGTGGAAGGTGGAATATTTGTGGCCATATACATCGCCTATATGGTGATGGTTGTGGCGTAGGCCGCTTACACCGACTTTCCCAAATCATAGGCCGCGGCCAGTGAGCTGTGGCCGGATATCTCGCCGGGGTCTGTCACACCGCCGGCAAACACGGTTCCGGCCAGGCGTGCGCGGTCGAAGCACTCTATCCAGCCTTCAAGCCCGTGCGTGGCGCGTTCCGGCACCGATGCCTCATCCTCTGCGGCGCTGGTCAGAAGGTATATGTCAGTGAAGCGATAGTCGCCCCCGAAAAGCGGATTTGCGCGGTCGAGCAGAGTCTTCATCTGTCCGCACATCTCATAATAATATATGGGGGTGGCGAACGCTATGGCATCGGCATCGTGCATCTTTGCTATTATTCCGGCAGCGTCGTCGTCGATCACGCATTTCCCGGTTTTCACACACGAAAGACAGCCTACGCAGAAGCGCAGATTTTTGTCGCGGAGAGTTACATGCTCTACATCGCATCCGGCGTCCGATGCACCACGGCCAAAGGCCATGGCCAGTTCGTGCGAGTTGCTGCGTGCGCGCAGACTCGTCGATATTACAAGTATTTTTTTCATATTCGTATTCTATGGTTGGTTTTGTCGCGACTGCATCTAAATGGTTTTTATCACAGCGGCAGGAACGCCGGCCACGACAGTGCGGGGCGGAACGTCCTTGTTTACGACCGCACCAGCCGCAAGTATCGCACCTTCGCCGATGGTGACGCCCTGCAGTATGGTGACGTTGGCGCCAATCCATACCTTGTCGCCGATTTCCACCGGGGCAGGTATCATGTCGCCGCGGCGCTCCGGCTCCATGACGTGGTTCAGAGTGGCTATCACGCAGTTGTGGCCTACAAGCACATCGTCGCCGATGGTTATGCCTCCCTGGTCCTGGAATTTACAGCCCGAGTTGATAAACACGCCTTTTCCGATGCGTATGTTTTTGCCGCAGTCGGTGTAAAACGGAGGAAACAGGCCGAAGCTCTCGTGGATTTCAGTGCCCGTAAGTTCCGACATCAAGGCTATGATTTCGTCCCGGGTGTGATAGGCATTGTTTATCTCCATGGTGATGCGTATGGCCTCCTGGCTGAGAGAGTGCATCTTTTCATGAATCGGGCTTCCGGCAGGGATTAGCCTGCCGGAGCGCATGATTTCTATAAATTCAGCAGTTGTCATATGCTCAGTCGCGCTCGGGCATCCACGTGGTGAAAAACGCCGCGATACGGTCCATCGGTATTTTGTCAAGATTGTCGTAGAGATCGCAGTGGCTTGCGCCGTCCACTATGAGAAGCTCTTTGTTGTCGCCGTTGAGGAGTTTGAACGTGTCTTCTCCGAAATAGCGCGAGTGTGCGTTTGCGCCGTGCACAATCATCACCGCGTTGTCAAGTTCGCCGGCATATTCAAAGAACTTGAAATTCATGAACGGCAGGGCAGAGGTGGTGTTCCATCCGTCGGTGGAGTTGCCCGAACGCTCGTGGTATCCGCGCGGAGTCTTATAGTAGTCGTAATAGTCCTTTACAAACTGCGGGGCATCTTCAGGCAGAGGGTCGACCACGCCTCCGGCGCGCTGATATCGGCCTTCGGCATAGTCGGCGGTGCGCCGGGCAGCCAGGGCCGCGCGTGCAGCGTTGCGTTTTTCCTTTGAGTCGTCGGCATCGAAATAGCCGTTGGCGGTCACGCGGGTCATGTCGTACATGGTAGATGCCACGGTGGCCTTGATGCGCGGGTCGTTGATTGCGGCCTGAATCGCGATGCCTCCCCAGCCGCAGATGCCGAGTATGCCGATGCGCTCAGGATTCACCGAAGGGTGCGTGGCGAGAAAATCCATTGCGGCCGAGAAATCCTCGGTGTTGATGTCGGGAGAGGCCACACGCCGCGGCCGGCCTCCGCTTTCTCCAGTAAAGGAAGGGTCGAACGCTATGGTCAGGAAACCACGCTCGGCCAGCTGCTGCGCATAGAGGCCCGAGCTCTGCTCTTTCACGGCGCCGAACGGTCCGCTGACGGCGATGGCCGGCAGCTTGCCGACGGTGCTTCGGGGTGTGTACATGTCGGCTGCTATGGTGATGCCGTAGCGGTTGACAAAAGTCACCTTTCGGTGGTCCACTTTGTCGCTCTGTCGAAACACTTTGTCCCAGTCGCCGGAGAGTGCGAGCTGCTCGCAGGGGGCGAGGGAGGTGTCGGTGTTTTTATTAATCATAGTCTGTGAGTTTAACATAAATATTCCTGAAATATAAAAGGACAACAGAAGTGCTGCTTTTTTCATAGTGTACCGTGTTGGTGCGATTAATCGGTTTGACGGATGCAAAGTTAACAAGTAAAACAGGCCGCAGCATACCACGATTATGGTTAAGCAGACCTAAATCGCCGCGAGGATAATATTTGAATGAAAAATTGATTATTTTTGCAGCATGAAACAGGATGCAAAAATAGTAAAGCTCGACTCAATAGACGCTTACAACAAACTCTACGGACTGGAAACACTCCACCCGCTGGTGACGGTGATCAATCTCAAGGAGGCAACCCGCACGGTGAACCATATATGGATGGACTACGGCGTGTATGCCCTGTATCTTAAAAATGACGTAAACTGCACACTTAAATATGGCCGACAGCCATACGACTATCAGGAGGGTACAGTGGTGAGCTTTTCTCCGGGTCACCTCATCGGTGTGGAAATGGACAAAGACGTGATAGCCCCGGACGTGGTAGGACTCATGTTTCATCCCGACCTTATTTATGGCACGCCGCTCGCCGGCAAAATCAAGAATTACAGTTTCTTCGACTATTCGCAGCGTGAGGCGCTGCACCTGTCGGCAGAGGAGCGCGCACTGTTTGAGGAGTGTCTGCAACGCATAAAGAGTGAGATTAAGCATCCTGTGGACAAGCATACCGCGGAAATCGTGGCAAGCCATATACAGGTGCTGCTCGACTATCTCAGCCGCTTTTACGAACGGCAGTTTATCACCCGGCGGAAAGTCAACTCCGACACGCTGAACAAATTCGAACAGGCGCTGAAAAGATACTACACCGACGGTCACGGCAAGGACGGAGTGCCCACGGTGAATTATTTTGCCGATATAGTGAATCTTACTCCAGGCTATTTCGGCGACCTCGTGAAGAGGGAAACCGGCAAGACCGCTCAGGAAATCATAGCGCTGAGAATCATTGAATCGGCCAAAGAGCGGCTGTCGCGCACCGACGACGATATCAGCATCATAGCGTATGATTTAGGCTTCCAGTATCCGCAGCACTTCTCAAGGATGTTCAGGCGCCAGACAGGAATTAGCCCATCGCAATTCCGTGAAAAAGCGCGTGTGTGAGGCCCGGCAAGACCATTTATTTTTTGAACCGTTTTTCAATCAGTGCGAATAAGACCGGCCCGAATGTACCTGCCATCGCACCTGCAAATCCTATAACCACGTACTCGCGCCAGCCTGCGAACCAGCTCTGATGAAAAACGAGGCCAACAAAGAGGTTAATTAAATAGCAGGCGCCGACCATTGCGGCGAATACAATGCTAAAAGCAAGGAAATAGACGACAATTCTTTTCATATCAGACTAAACGGCAGTTTGAGAAATCAATGCAAAGATAGCGTTTTTTTTCAACTCTGCGCACTGAGCTCTAAAAAATGCCCCGGAGATGCTTTCCCCGGGGCATGTGCTTTATTTGATAAGAACCTTTCGCGCCGTGTTGAAGGAGCGCCATATGTATATGCCCGGTGATATTCCGCGCCATGCGCCATAATCGACAGACTCTTTTACAAGCATGCCGTTGATGGTGTACAGATTGCCGGTCGTGCATGTAGCATCCGCCGAAATATCATCAATTCCTGACAACTTGCCGCTTTGCGGGAACAACGGCAACGACGGGAACCAATAATTCATAATCATTTCGTAGTCGCGGATTTTTTCGCCGTGAGCGGAATAGCGCCTCGTGATGTAAGTCGGAGTTCCGAACTCATGGTAAAGCGCCATGTAAATATCGTCGGTCACGGGATGCACGCCTATCGCGCAGCCATACAGCTTCCAGTTGGCTCCCTCTTCTTCCAAATCTATAAACAACGATTGCTCACGGGTGTCGCAGTCGAATTTGTAGATTTTGGTGCCTGTAAACCATCTGTTCGGTCCGCCTTTCCAGTAAAGGCAATTCTGAACAGTCGAGGCCACAAACGCATCCGGGGTCCATGCATACCATGAGTTGGAAGGGGGATACATGCCTTCCGGGATGTCGATTATTTCGTAGGCCAGCGTGGCGGGATCAAGCCGGACAAGGTGGTTCAGAAATGCGCCTGTGCCCTGGAGATTCTTTGCTACAGAAAGCCACAGGAATCCGTCTTTGGACTTTACGATTGAGCCGATTCCGGCTCCTTCCTGTACGATATCCATCGAAATCACATTGACCACATCGTCTTTCGCGGGGTCGACCACGAGAAGTCCGTATTGCTGATGCGCCACAAAGACTTTTCCGGCCGCCGACACCATCATCCCGGACTGACCGTGATACAGGGAGCCGGTGGGGTCTGTGTTGGGCTTGTCGTTGTCGCCTCCCGCATTGGGGTTGGCAGAGCCTTCGACCTGGCCTGTGACGGTATAGGTGTCAAGGTCGAAAATCCAGACGCCATTGCTTGTGGAGATGTAGCCTTTGTGTTCGTCGACGCCGAGAAAACCTCGTCCGTCGCACTGTGCTCCCGACGGGTCTATCTGGCTCTGCTGGTGGAGGATTTTCATTGTCTTGGCGTCGGCCACAGTGATACGGCCGCCGGTTATGGTCGCTCCCGGGTCCTTGTCCTGTTTGGCAATCAGATACAGCCGGTCATGCCAGATAGCTCCGTACTGATTCGTGCAGCCGAGTTCTTTGCCCGGGTTCTCGGCCTGGATAATGCGATATTTCCAGTAATTGCCGTCGGGGTCGTCAGGCAAAAGATAATTGACTGTGGAGTTCTGGTGACCGTACCAGTCCTCGTTCACCCAGACAATGCCTTCGGTATAATCCGCCTCCTGAGCGGCAATGGCCGGAGCCATTGCCGCCAGTATGGCGAAAGAAGCTATAAGCGCCCGTTTCATTTGCGAATGATTACTTTGGTGCTTATGTTGGTGTCGGAGCTCACAATATAGATGCCATTGTGCGAGCCGAAGTCGAACACATATTCATCAGCGTCGACATCAAATGATGCGACCTTGCGTCCTGCCACATCATAAATGCTGAAATTGTGGCCGTTGAAACCGCTGATTAATATACGCTGACCATCGCAGGAAATCGAATTGCCCTCGCCTTGGATGTCGTCTATGCCGGTGGCGGTTTTGCGGACGTTTACGGCCACAGTCTTACTTACCGTGCGGCCGTTGGATTCGGCTGCAAGAGTGAAATAATGAGTGCCTGCGGATACGGGAGAAACAGTCAGTTTTCTTCCCTCAAGAGAAACGGCGGCATGTGCCGATGTGGTGTTGTCGTCGTTCACGGCAGCCGGAGTATCAATAAGGGAGAGCTTGATGTTGGCATCGATATTGTCGGCGTCGGTTACAAGTTCCGTGAGGTCTAATGTCAGGTCGTCGTCGGAAACGCTCATCGTAATGTCGTCAACATTTATCGACGCGTCATGCTTGTCGGGGAAAATAGCAAACGCCTGGAACCAGTAGTACGGCCTGAGGGCAATCGTGCGAAGGATTTCGCCGGTTTCGGGATTGATAAAGTGAGTCCAGTTGTAACGATAATGGCCCGATGCCGAATCTTCGGTAGTCATCACAATAAGCTCGCCCGAGCGGTCGTCGTAGCGGAGAGTGCCGTAGGTCTTCTGCTTTACACGGGCGTTGGAGCCTGCAAGGTTAGCCGTTCCCATGTCAAAGACAAGCTTGACATCGCCCGGGTCTGTGCCAACCTCCCAGCAATAATACTTGTCTTTCGAAGAACCTCCGGCTATTCCGCCTCCGGCCGAGAACCATATGGCATTACGGCTGTGGCTGCCTACAAAGGGAGTGTTGCGCCACGCTCCCCACGAGCAAGTGGGATAGGCGACAGTGGCCGGGAACGTTACACTCAGGTCTTCATTCTCTTCAAGTGTCAGCGGGTCGATGCAGGTGAAACGCGCGCAGCCGTCGGCTACGGAGGCAATCCATACATTTCCGTCGGCGGTCTGCGTGATACCCTGTACGGTAGTCATGGGATATTGCTTTACAACCCGGTCCGTTTCGATATCAATGGCAAACGCGCCGGTGTTCTGCTTGATGCCGAACACATATTTTCCGGCATGTACCATATCGCCTGTCTGACCTGAATACAGGTCGGCTCCTGCGCTGCCGGATTCATCAAAGTCCGTAATCTTGCCGCTAACCTTGACCTCGTCGAGGTCTATTATGTAGATGCCATTTGAGGAGCTGACGTAGGCCTTGGACGGAGTGGCGCCTACCACGGCACGGCCATCGGAGCTGCGTGCATCATCGCCGAAAATCAGGTCGTCGATCGAACCGATACGCTTCAGCGTTTTTGCATCGGCAACGACTACGCGTCCTCCGCCGGGCAGCGGGTCGCCGGCGTCGACTGCCTGCTTTGATATAGCAATTAACTTTCCGGCCCAGATAGCGGCATACTGTGAGGTGCATCCGAACGACATGCCCGGATTTTCGCGCTCATATACCTGATACATCATTTCGCCCTCGGGAGTGATGTAGTTCATGCCTCCGTTGGTGTGTCCGAACCATTCCTCGTTGATAACGAGAGTACCGTCGGTGTAGCCGTTTTCAAGCGGCGTATGGTCCTGCTCCTCAACCCTTACGGTATAGGTTTTCGTTACATTGCTGCCATCGGTCGAAGCCAGGGTCAAGGTACATTCGCCGGCACGATGTCCGCTAAGCTCATAGAACTGTATACGGGTGTTGTTTTCGTCCCAATAGTTAACCTTGTACATCGTAGCGATAAAGTCGTCTTTCGCCGTACCATTGCCCGAGAGTGTCACGTCAAAATCAGGGATGTCGGCATCGGCCGGTGTGACATTTGCAATAACACCGAGCATTTGTTTGGGATTGAGCACAATCACATCGCCCTCAACATCCTTTATTGAAAGATCGGTGACGGGATGCCGCAGGGCGGACACGACATCAAACGACGCGCTCACTTCAGGATTCCAGACAGATGCAACCGTAATGGTGGCGCTGCCGGCAGTCTTGGTGGTCTTGAACGCAGTGGCGCTTGCGGTGACAATCTTAGTGTCGCTCGACTTGTAGGTCAGGGCCGTGTATGTGGCGTCGGCCGGAGAAAGAATCATCTCGTTTTTGATAGTCGAGTTCAAGGGCGCATCAACAGAAGACTCTGCAAACGTGATGCTTTCGAGAGGAATTTCGGGCGGCAGCAGTGTGAAGCGGCAAACATTGCTATAGGAATAGGTAGCTCCCTTGCCGGTGCGTACGCGTACGTGCATGTAAACATCGCCTGCTTTATTTCCGGCATAGGTCAGCATGCCGAGCGTCGAGGCCGACGTAGACACGGATTTCACTATATCGCTGGAGTTGCTGCTGTGTGTCGCTTTGTCGTCGTTGCGTCGATACCACATATAGTTAATAGCATCGTAGCTGGCGGCGCGCTGCACGAATACCGGGATATAGCATGCTTCATCCGCGAGTGCGACGGTCATGTGGTCAGGTATCACAGCTGTTTCGGTGCCGGCAACAGGCATATACAGCAAATAGTCCGGCGTGGCAGGCTCTCCGCAGGAGAGTACCACACAGTCCTCATACTCGGTAAGTGTCCAATCGCCTTCGGCCGAAGCGTCGGAGCCCGAGTTGTTGAACACGCCGTCGCCGTCGGCGTCGATGCTGAGCAGGGTACCCTCGACAGAGAACGCCGCGTCTTTGTCAAGATATTCGAGGACCTCGCTTGCCGACGGTAACAGAGAGTTGAAGTTCAGGCGAAGAATCACATTGTCAATTTTCTGATTATTGCCGAACCTGACAACAAGAGGCATGGACTGTCCTCCCTGTCCGATATTCCTGACGCATTTGGCAGGGTCTATGCCTTGTTCAAGAAGTTTTTCGGGCATATAGATTATCTCGCCGCTTTCGCATGGCGCTATGCCTTCGCCCATGCCGCCTACCTGAGCCTGGTCGAACTGCGTGAAGCTCCATCCGTCCACGGCTCCGTCTTTAAGCTTGCGGCCGGAGAAGCCGCTGCCGGAGTACATCCAGTCCTGAGTAGGCGTGTTGGCGCACCAATAGCTCCAGTAGCCTTCGTACCATGCCGAAAGCCATTTGGGCTCATAGGGAGTCATGCCTCCCATGGCTTCGGTTTCTTCGTCAATGTCCCAGCAGTCGTAGTCGTAGGCCGGATATCCATATTTAGCGTAATCAAACGGATGCTGGATGTAGTGCGAACCTGCGATGGCGAGGTCGATTGCTTCCTGAGCCATTATGGGGGCGTTGTCGCCGGGAGCTTCCGTCTGCCCCATGAACGAGCTTGCGTTGTAGTAGTCGAAGTTTATGAACTCAAATTCCTTAGCCTTGTCGAAATTGAAAAAGACGTGTTTCAGGATTTCCTGGTTCAGGCTGTAGCCTACGCCGCACAGAGTGCTGCCCATGCTGCCTGTGTACTGGGTGAGCATAGACAGACGTGCGGATTTTGCGCAGATGGCTTTCATCATCGTTTCGCCCGAAGGCTCTTCGCCATTTTCCCAGCGATAGCCCCAGACGTAGGCGTCCGAGCCATACGTATCGCCGTTATACTGAACCACCAGAGCGGCTCTGTTGGGCCCCGTGCCGGTCCAGTTTCGGATTTTGTCGAAGTCTATCGGGTGAGCTGCTGCAGTCAGTGCCGACAGACCGATAGCTAATGAGAGTAGTTTTTTTCTCATGATTGGTTTATAATATTGTTGGTTAAACACGATTTCAAGGATTAGGAAGCCCCGGAAGGGCGATGTGCAGGTCTTGCGCCCGGCTTAATTCTGTAGAGGTTTCTCCAAGCCATCCGCAATATTGGTTTACGCCGGTGTAGACACGAATGAAATCGACACCGGGCAAGTCGACGGGGCGGCCGTCGGAATCCACAGCCCATGATATGTCGAAGGAATTCAGATCTTCGTATTCGTTGGGATGGTTGTCCACATAGCCCCACGGGAAGCTGTACAGGACGAAATAGCTGCCGTTTCCGCTTATGTCCTCGGCGTTGCCGGCAAGCAGCGAGCCGGAAAAAGAGATTGCGTCGCCATCTATCCACTTGGGAAAATAGTCCTGATTGTGAAAGATATTTTTTGCGATATATCCGTTTGTCCCGTCGCAGTCGGTCCACCCGATATAATAAATGTCGTCGAGGCTGTTGTCTTCGTCTGCTATAATCTCCCTGTCGGGGTCGGGGCGGCGGTATGTGATTGAATAGCCGTGGCGTGTCTTCTCGGAATGATATTCGCTGCCGGCGAGTTCATACCACTCATCGTCAGGCATACCGTTGCAGTTGGTGTCATAGCTGACCATTACAATACCGGGCTCGGCTGAGCCGCCTTTTTTATCAGGTTGCAGCAACTCGTAAAAACAGTTGCCCCATATTCTGAAATCCTTTTCGCCGGCGACGTTGATCACCGTGTGGTCAAAACCAAACGTCACATACCCTCCATAGCCTCCGAGCGAAATCATAATGTCGTTAGTGCCTGAGATTGATTCCTCCACTTTCTGAAGTATGGACCCGTAGGTGTCGCCTTCTTCGTAGCGTGGCATTTCGTTAATGAACTGTCCGGGGGCCGGGCAGTATTCATAAACCTTTGAGATATAAGGGCTGTACTCGATTTCCTCGTGAAGCACGTGTATGTCGAATTTAAAGTCGAAAGGTGTGTCGGGATCTATGATTTTTAGCTCCAGACTATAGTCGCCTTTTTCGCCGGCGAGGAAAATATAATCTTTCGTCCGGCTGACACAAACTCCGTCGACATACCACTCGTATCGCTCTCCTGTCAGAGCCGGATGCAAATCAAGTTTCTGCATGCGGGAAATATAGTACACATCGTCGATGCCGAGATTGACCATAGGTATTTCATTTTCGCAGCTGCACAGCCAGGATGCGGCCATTATGGCAAATACTATCTTCTTCATTTGGTGAGGAATGTGATATGAGCAGGGATGTCGCCCGTGCGTACGCTCCACTTTTTATAGCCGTCCGGGCCGAAGCAATACAGCGTACCTGATGAAACATAATTCTTGGCATCGGTCACGAATATATCGCCGGTTTCGGGATGTACGGCGATGCCGTAAGGTATTGTTATATCTTTCTCGGTGCCGTCTTTTATGAAGTTGTCGGATATTATCTCTTTTGTACGCACGTCAATAACTCCGTAGCTGATAGTATTGGAGGCAGTGTAATTATTCCACTCGGTAGCGTAATAGTACATTTTATCCTCATAAAACGCCATATTTGAGCAGGCTATGGGGATGGTGTCGGTCACAACCATCTGGTTGTAGCCCGGCTTTTTCTGCATCACGTACAGACGCGACGGGCGATACTGGTAATCACCCCGCGACGTAACCCATAATTTGTTGTATTTATCCTTTTTAAGCCGGTGAAGGTTTATGCCCACGGGTATCTGCTGCACCTGCTTGAAATCCACCATCTGTATTACGGATACGGTATTGTCATAGTTCGGAGCCCTGTAGCCTCCCGAATTTGCCACATACATATAGTCGTCGATTATTTCCATTTCTTCAGGCTGATAGCCCACAGAAACTTTTCGCGTGACTGCAAGAGAAAGCGTATCGACCTCATATACCGCACCTTTGGGAGCGTTGGGGTCAATCAGCACCGGGCCTACATAAGAACTTACGTACGCCTTGCCACGGTGAAACCTGATATATCGGCAGTTGGGTATGTCAATCTGTCCGAGTCTGATGCCGGAGCCGGCGTCAAGAACCTCGACCTTGTGGGAGCAGTTTACCACAACGTACAGTTTGCGGCCGTAGATGCCGATGTCGTTGCCCACATCTCCGAGCTCCTTTACTACGGCCGGATTCTTTTCGGCATAAAAGTTACGGGAATAAAGGCCGGTGTAATAGTCATAGAAATCGAGCGTGCATTTATTCGAGCCCATGTTGCCTTCATTTACAAGGTAGAATCCGCGGATGTCGGCGCCGGGTCGCTCGTCGCCAATGATTTCATACTCCGTAGGCACCACAAGTTCGTCTTCCCGACAACTTGTGGCGACCGTAAGGAGCGGCAGAAAATATAAGAAAAATTGTTTTAGTTTCATATCTCTACTGTCAGTGTAACTCTATAGTTACGTTTAGGCATGGGATAGTTCAGGATAACATCATAATCCTGACTAAGAAGGTTGTTTACCTCGAGCAGCCCCCTGAGGCTGACTTTGCCGAGATTGAAATCCTTGCTTAAAGACAAGTCGGATGTGTACCATGGCTGAGTGTAATTGTATCGGATATTCTCCTGCTGGTTATATCTCTCGCCTACGTATATCCAGGAATAATTGAGGCCCCATCCACGCCATTGTGTGTTTACAACAGCTGCGCCCGAGTGGCGGGGAATGTACGGAATCTGGTCGCGGTAATAATTGTCGGCCGGATTGGTTATATCAATGGCTCTTTGGAATGTGTACTGCCCGCGCACGGTCAGATATAAGTCTTTATATGGTGTGACAGTCAGTAGCCCTGTCACATCTACACCCCGGATGTCCACAAGCCCGAGATTAAGCATCGTCCAGCGGAACTGCTGGCCCTTCGGATATGCGACAATCTTGTCTTTCACTCGGTTGTAATAAACGTCGGCACTGACTCTTGCCGCAGTAATAAACGATGAGGATTTGTGGTCGTACAGCAGTCCGGCATTATACTGCGTGACGCGTTCCGGCGATAGTTTTGAGTTGCCCATGTCGGCATAGTACAGGTCGTTGAAAGTAGGCATCCTGAACGATTTCTTGTAGAAGACCCGGATTGAAAAATCTTTGTTGCGAAGCGGATATCCGTTCACGAACACGGCAGGGGAGAATACATGCTTGTCTGCCGGGGCCTGTTGCCCTTTTATCCGATCATGAACAAAGGAGCCCAGGGCGCTGGCCTGTATTTTGACTCTGCTCAGGTCAAGAGCCGTGGCTGCGGACAAATACTGCGAAATGCGGTCGGGCTTTACAAACCCATACACATCGGCGTCGAGAGTGTTCCACATGAAATCATAACTTGCGGAAACACTCCAGAAGTCGGTTATTTCATATTCATTGGCCGAGGATATGTATATCTCTTTTTGTTTGTAGAGATTGTCAATCTTCACCTGCTTGTCGTCGTTGTTGACATAGTGGGTTCGGTAAAAAGCATATTTGATATTATTCAAAGTGGTGAATTTGCCGAAATACCCTGTATATCGACCCTGGGCGAAGGAATTTGTGTCCCAGATGCGCTCTCCTCTCCGCCATACATTGTTTACAATAGCTCCCGGAACTCCACGCTCAGAGTTGTAATTGTAAACCTTGAAGGTCCACGAGCCTCGGTTGAGTATGCCGTGGGTATTCAGTTCTATTCGAGTAGCATTGATGTCGCCGTTCTGGCGGACAGCGGTTGTGTCGTAGGCCAGTTCTCCCGCAGGATTCACACGTCGGTATCGGAATTTATACTTGCCGCTTGAATTTACCCATTCCGCACTCAGTGAGGCCGAAATCTTTTGGCTGAGTTTCAATTCTATTAGTGCGGACGGGTTCAGCAGGTCGAAAGAACCCGTGCGGAGTGTGGCTCTTGCGTGATATGTTTCCCCCTCATTAAAAACCGGGGTGCGTGTCCTCATGTAAATAGTTCCGGCTGAGCCGAAATCCTTGGCCGGCTGTAGAATCTCGCTCTTTTGGCCATTGTAAAGCGATAGCGCCTCAATGTTGTCAAGAGAAAACTGACCGAGGTCAATCTGTCCGTTCTGTGCATTGCCAAGTTCCACGCCATCATACACCACGCCGGTGTGGTTTGTGCCCATGGACCGTATGTTGACGGTCTTGATTCCGCCCACACCTCCATAATCCTTTACTTGCACGCCCGAAAAATAGCGCAAAGCATCCGCTACGCTGTTGCTGTTCATTCTGCGCAGTTCCTCGCCGGACAAAACCTGCGCAGGGATTATATCTTTGCCGGGCTTTCGTGCGGTGACCACTATCTCTCCCAGCTGATGGGAAAGAGAATCGGCCGGTTCTTCAGCTGCAACTTCCAGTGGCATTACGATGCAAATCAATGCCAAAGAGAGCATAAAATATTTCATTCTTCTCGTCAAGAAGGTTAATACTCAGAAAATTAATTCCCGTCTGCGTACTAACAGACTGTACGCAGACGGGAATATATGATTAACCTCAATACGAGTGCTAAACTACTTTGAAACCAAATAGAATACCGGCTTCACGTGCTGCCCATAATCCCGTAGGCACAATCTTGTTTACGGCTATGGCAGGTCTTCTGACTCGTCCCAATCTATTGCGCCTTCTCAAAACCACTGAAGGTTTCAATGACATAGTGCGATAGACTTTGGTGTAGGACATACAGCAGCGGGTACTGTTTCGGATTCTCACCGAATTCCCTTTTAAACCTCCTGAGCGGCACCCGTTGTAGGATTCAAATGCCGGCTCTAAGACTCACTCTTGAGTCTTGGAGATACCATTGCAACTGCAAAGTTACACATTATTTTGATAAATGCCAACAATCAGGCAAATGTCGGGAACTGAAATCAAGCAATAATAGCGAATAATACTGAGCCGGGCCCCAATTGCCGCGACCTGTCTATCTGTCGAGCCATTGTTTGAGGCGGGCTACTTTTTCTCTGCCCACCACAACCTCAATGTCGGGATACTCTGCTACAATAATCTTTATTCTACGATTGAACCAGTTAGACACGCGACGTACAGAATTTATGTTCACTATCTGCTGACGCGTGGCACGAAAGAACTGCGCCGGGTCCAGCTGAGCGTCAATATCGTCAAGCGACATTTCGACGGTGTATTGTTGTCTGTCTTTCATAAACAGGCGCGCCATTCCTGACTCGGCGGAGATATAACTTACTTCCGCAACGGGAACCGTTATATAACCGTCGCGGTCAGCGATAAGAAATCGTTGCCTATATGCATTTGACTTCTTACAATATGTCTGTAAACCTTTGACAGATGCGACAGGAAATCGCAGGCGTTGGCATATACGCTTGATATGAAAGTGGATATCATGGCGAATGTGAACTGCACCCCAAAAGTTTTGTATTCAACTTTTGGGGTGCAGTTCAATTTTTGACACAGCCTCGTTTACTTACCGGCGATATTATGGTTTTTTATTGAATGTCCATTGGATATGGAATAGGAAATAACGTGGAAGAACGGTATAATATGTTTCAGTTCTTGCCTGCGCATTGATTCCGTATGATACATCGCTGAGGTTATGCAATAAATCGAAGCAGTCGGCCATAAGTGTAATGCCTGCTTTCGGAATAGAATAGCTTAATCTTGCATTCCAAACAAAATTATTGGTGTTGAGTTGGCTGTCGGAGTATCCTCTTCTCGAATAAATGGTGAAATCTGTTGCAATCTGCAAATTAGCTGGTAATTTCAAAATTCCCCGAAGGCCATAATTGAAATCACCGGCATTGAAACTATTGAACCCGGACATTTCACAGCTATAGTGATGAAGATTCCCTTTGAAAAACACCTCAGCTTTATTTCCGGCATTGTTGTATCCAAATTTCAACTCCTCTCCCATACCATAAATGTTGACCTTATTCTTAAACGAGTCCTCACTGTTCTCACTAAAGAAATCTACGGAGGATACGTAGGTCAGCCGTGTTGTGTTTTCCAGGAAGAACCTTCTCATATTCCCGAAATCCAAACGTAATTGCTGCATAGCATTCAAGCTCCAGTTGCCGTTTACATTCTGCATCCATTTAGTTTTCGCCCCGGTTTCAGTATTATAATCATATCCGACCGAAAGCAGATTTCGGTATATATTGGAAATCAACATGTAGGTTTGCTCGACATTTCCTTTCTGATTACGGCCGTTCATTCTCCATTTGAATCTATGCACTATTGAGTTTTTCAATCCCGGATTACCGATAAAGACATTCATCGGGTCGCGCCTGTCAATTAGGTCAATCATATTTACAAGGTTCGGAGATTTGGGAGTAAGCGTATAGTAGAAGTTTCCCTTATAGTTTCCTGACTTGTTCATAGGAAATCTTACTTCGAGTTCCATATTCCCCGGCCGCAGCTTGGTACGACTGAGAAGATGATGGTTGTTGTCGCGAAAATAATCTATGTGTTGCCGTTCGACGCTGACATCTGCCTTAATTTGTAAGCCAATCTTTCCAGTTCTCCACTGTAAGTTCGGCGATAATGTGTGCAAGTCGTTTGTCTGGTGGTCTGTATAACTTAGAGATGGATCAAATGTGGAAATGTATTCATTATAAGATGGAAGGAAGCCGATTTCATTTTTGTCTATATCGCCGTATAGTTGGTCGAGTCTATATAAATCCGAGGCCGCTTTTCTTTCATTGTGAGAATATTCATAATATATGTCAAGGGCAAGATTTCTTGTTGGGAGCACCAAATAACCGGCAGCGGCCTTGATATTATAATTATAGTCAGGATGGTTTTTCAAATATCTGTTGGATGCATCTGTGAATTCTTCATTATCTCCTAAATTGATGACAAATCTGTTGAAACCATCATAGCTATTCCTTGTGTAACTGCCTGATACCATATATGAGATACTTTGCAACAAACCCGTTTTAAGTCGAAAACGGCCATTAGACCTTAATTGGGCGTTTAAATTGTGACCTCTGTTCAGTTGCTCCCGAAGTTCTCTATTCAACATTGACTCAAGCGCCGACTCATGAGTGCCGTCGAATATATTCCGAATCATCTCAGATGTCACGTTCTGGAGTTCAGTGTTGAACACACCTTTCTCAAGTGAACTTGAATAATTCGCTTTGTTGTAATCAAATGATGGGTGGATTTCAATATAATGCCATTTCCCCATACTTTTAAACAGGTGGTTTGTAGATATTTTTAAATCCTTGTTTATCTTTGATGAAAATTCTCGTCCAAAAGTATTTCCCGATGGGAGAAAATTGGTGGTATAAGTGCGAGATCCATCGTCAAGGACGGTCTGGTTGACAACCGCGTCACCATTGACTTGCCAACCCGACTTTTTGTTTCCGACATTATACTCAATTCCTCCCATATATGTCTTCAGTGTTCCTGAGGCTATGCCGTCCGGGGTGAATGTTTGATCCATGCCCGGCTTTCTAGTTTCGTTCATATTGTTGACATTTCCTATCAGCGACAACCTCGCATAATCGGAATTCCACATAGCTAACAATCTTCCAAGATAACGGTCTTCAGTGCCATATCCGGCTTCCATATTACCCATGAAATTATGGTGGTAGTCCTTTTTGAGCCTCACATTCATTGTCAGGATTTTCTTACCATAATCTTCGCCAAGCAGTTTGTCGATGTCTTTCTGTCTTTCGTAGACCTCTATATTTTTTACTGTATACGCTGCAAGATTTTTGAGCACTAAATCATGCCTGCCCTTAAAGAAGTCCTTGCCATTCAGAAGAAGACTTTCAACAAATTCTCCATTGACAAAAATTTGTCCATTCTCTTTGATTTCCGCACCTGGTAACTGGCGTATTATATCGTCAAGCATACTGCCTTCGGCCATTACAAAAGCATCGGCATTATAAACCAAAGTATCGCCACGATGATAGAACTTAACTTTAGAAGCCTGAACTGTAATTTCCTTAAGCTCTCTCGCCTTTTTTTCGAGAAGAATATTTTCCAGAATCAAAACAAACTGCTTGGAATCGAGCTCTGTTCCATCTATTTTCGTAAAACTGTCCTTATAGCCGGGACAAGACAATATCAGTTGATATTGGCCCTGAAAAGGGATATTCTTGATTATGAAAGTAGAAGTTTTTACAATACGCCCCTGTTCTTCCCACTGTCGGGATGCTTTACCACTTCTGATGACAGAATCTGTTCGGGTGTCAATTAGCTTGAAGTCCGCTCCGTATAGTTCTATTCCTGTTGATTGGTCCAGCACGCCCTTTATGCCGATGTCAAACATATTTTGATCTTTTCCAGAGGATGGTTGCGCACACATAACGGTGTTGGCAGCCAAGACTAATGTGATTGTCCACACCAGCCTGAAATATTTCAGCTTAGTCATGATGATGGGTTTAGAACAATGATTCAGGGATGTCGATGTCTGTTTCGATAGATTTGGTTTCAAGCAATGTTATATTCTTTCCTTCGGGCAATGAGAATATTGCCGAAGCTTTGACCAGTCGTTTACTATCTTTTCGAAATTCTCCGCAGATGGTTATGCCTTCTTTGTGATATTTTATAATTATCAGATTGCCTACTGTTGATAACTCAGCTTTGACCTTAAGTTCATCCGGAAGTGTATTCAGACTGAAAAGTATCATAAGTTTATCTCCAAACACAGTGGAATACTTCTTGGCAATATGGTTGTCTTGAAAGTGGATATAGTCGCAGCCATTGAACACAATTGAATTCTTCTCGGCATCATGCCAGTCGATACGCATATTTACCTTACCATTTTTACGTAAAAGGTATAGCGTACCGTTGATTACATTTCCTGAAGGGTCGGGGCTGTATATTTCTTCAGATGAAGTCTTGACACCTCGCCATACAAATTCAACCTTGATGCTTTCAGCGTTCGTCAGAGCAGTAAACGCTGAGTCAATCACCTCTGTTGCAGAAACCGAAAGTACCGATTTAACGGCAATTGTCAGCACCAGCACAAACATTGCCGCAATACCGCTGATGGCCCATATTTTGTTTACAAGCCGTTTACGTGGTTTGGCGAATGAAAACTCACACTTCCTATGGAATTTTGGAGTAAGCAGTTCGACAACTTTCTTCGATTCCAAGTATTCTTTTTTATCGTCTTGCATATTCATGATTATAATAGATTATTTTTCTTCAGACTATTGCGTATCTTATCAATCCCATAGCGGTATCTCGCCTTTGCAGTAGGCAATGGCACATCCATTATGTCTGCGATTTCCTGAAAAGACAGATTGCTGTGATGTCTTAATCTTATTACTTCCGATTGTTCCATGGGGAGAATCCTGAGCAAGCGATTAATCATATGAAACTCCTCTTCAAAATTCTCCGGTTGCAAATCGCAAATGTCAAAAGAACTCATACCGTCATTGTTCAGCGGTTCGACGCTGGCTCTGCCTCTCATTACATCGGTACATTCATTGCAGATAATTCGATAGATATATGCCCGTTTGTTTGCTATACCACTGAAATGATACGGGTTTTCCAGAATCTTGACATAAAGATTCTGAAGCACATCTTCGACATCTCTTATATCATGCAATCTATAACTTGCATACTGAAAAAGTTTCTCTTTTTCAGCCTCAAGAATCTCGAATATTAGTTGGGTTGTTATCGCCATTTGAAAAATCATTACATTTATAAGACGAAGAAACCCTTGAAAAGATGTAGGAGTGTATAAATATTTTTGAGGCCTAAGGAAATAAAACTATCAAGTCAATCTTAGAAATAGTAAATCAGCGTGGTGACCCGGCGAAATTTTGGTCGGCGAAATTTTGGCTGAGGTCACCACATTTTTGAGGCAGGAATATACGCAAAGTCTTTTAAAATTTTGGGTTGTGAACTATTGTGAACTTTTTCTTATTCTAACACAGGTTTAGAATCAGTTTGGTGGACAATTTGCGGACAGAATACCCATAAAAAGAAACTCAACCACTTGATTTATAAGTGATTGAGTTTCTATTGAGTGACCCGGAGAAGCCGAGGTTTATCGCTGTAACTAAGTAGTATTCAAGATATTGTAATGCCACGCTTTCCGTTGTTCACGAATTGCACACGGCATTATTTCAATGTTCTTACCCATTATTCCATTAGGGCAATGCTTTATTCGTTCTTACCATGTGTTTTATGGTACGGCGTATTGTGCTCCATTTCGGAAAGATTGCAAATGGACGTACCGAACTGTAACTTACAAGTATTACGGTGAGCGAAGCAAGTGCAATGATAAGAAGCCAACCGTAAATTTCTTTCATTGATACAACCAACGCCTGCTTCTGTACCATTCCATACAACTGACCGAGCGGTGCGAAAGCAATGTCGGGATTTGTATTCGTTATGTTGACTCCGAGCAGAGAGGCGTTTTTGGCTATAGTGTGCCGCAGCAGCTCTCCGATTATGGCAGGTCCAAGAGTGGCACCCATAACCGCTCCTGTGAAACCGTTGATAGTGAGAGCCTGCGGAAAGACCTGGAAGGGCAGTCCGCTCTGCACTATGGATGTGAGGAACACTATTGAGATTATCACGGCAGCCGCCCCTCGGAAAAAGAGAGGTATGAAAAGCATTTCCTGTTCGACTCCGTAGTCAATGAAGAAGTAGAAGTATGCAAGGTAAACGATAGCCAGAGCAAATGCTATGGCGGTCATGGTCTTGTAGCGCCATTTGCGCAGTGCGAATGTAAGATAAGTAAAAGCGCATCCGGCAAGAATTCCAGCAAATACATACCAGTTAAGGTCGATGAGGTTTGTTTCGTCAAAGCCGAGGATATTTGCTGCATAGCTGTGTTCAAAGACATGTTCTGTGGCTATGAGTGTGAAGAACACAAGATATATTCCGGTGGCGCGGATTACATTGCGGTTTTTCATTGCCCGGAAACTGATATACGGATGATGGAGAAACGATGCCCGCCAGAGGTTTATACCAAAACAGGCAATTCCGATAAGTGCGGCGCCTCTTATCTCCAAGGCATCCCACCAATCGAAATAGTTGCCATACACGCAGATGAATGTGAAGCACATCATAAAACCGGCCCACAGAATCGCACCTATCCAGTCGATGCCGAGCAGTGGTATAAACATTGGTCCGCGTACCGGCTTTACAAGTATCATAACCGTCGCCATCATAGTTGCGAGCAGTCCAATCATTATCCAGTGCATATATTCCCATTGAGAGAAAAAAGCTGTATATATTGTGGCTATGCCGCTAAGCTGAATCACGCTGTCGACAATAATATAGACATAGCAAAAGAAAATGGCCATATCCCTGACGGGTGTGAGCCATAGTTGTATAGTCGAATTACAGGCGAAGGTGGCCTGCATCCTGAACCATCCGGCTATGAAGCAAGTGATTACCAGCAGCGGCACATTCGTAGTGTAGGCGCATATCAGGTTTGCGGCTATCAGAACGATGCCGGAAGCCAGCAGCTGTGTACGGGCCGAAAAGCGGAACTTTATGCGGAACATCACAGCGAAATTTATAGCCAGACCTATCAGCGAGGCATAGCCTGCCATCAGTATATCCTCCTGCATGAGTGCGGTTGTTCCCACCATATCGGAGGCGGCAGCGAGATAGACCCCGCCTGAAAACTGCACGATTAAGACAAAGAGGATAAACAGATACGGTTTCAACCGCCGTGGAACAAAGTCGGGAACATCAGGTATGTCAAATGGTCCCTGTGGAGCGTGCCAGTCTGCCATGTCAATACTTCACGCTACATTCCACATTCATTCCGGCACGAAGCTTAGCCATGTCTTGTGGCTCATTATTGTCAGTAAACTCAATCCTTACAGGCACGCGCTGACGCACTTTTACGAAATTGCCTGCCGAATTGTCCTGCGGCAAAAGTGACAAAGACGCACCTGTAGCAGTTGATATAGACTTAATTTTTCCGCTGAATATCACACCAGGAATTGCATCTACCTTTATCTCGACATCGCTGCCCGGCGCAATGTGATGTAGCT
>CAMWTJ010000006.1 GCA_947177185.1 uncultured Porphyromonadaceae bacterium
GAGGTGCCCTCGAACTTGATTTTGCCAATCTCGGGAAAATATTCTTTTGCCATTTTGATAAAAATTATAGGATTGTTTTTCTTGTTTATTCTGCGTTGCACGACGACATCTCTTAGAATTTCGCACGCGGATACAGAATCAGACGCATGCCGTCGAGCGTCATGCCCACGATATCCGAACCGGCCCGGTCGGTGCCCGGACCCGTAACGTCGCGGTAGAACGCCACCATTTCAGGCTGCAGGACCGTGAAAAGACCGATTGTGTTGAATTTGAATTTCATACACAAATATACGAATAATTCTGATTAATCACTCAACCAAACGGAATTTTGCACGCGCAGGAGTGTCGGCCGACGAAGTGCCCACATAGAGTGTGAACGCGCCGGGCTCCGTGCGCCATGCGTGGGCGTCGGCGTCGAAGAAGGCGAGCATGTCGGGAGTGACAGTGAAAGTGACCTCGCGCGTTTCGCCCGGAGCAAGGGTGATTTTCTCAAAGGCTTTCAGCTCCTTGGCCGGGCGGAGCACCGACGCTTTGTCGTCGCCGACGTACATCTGCACCACTTCCGAGCCTTCGCGCGCGCCGGTGTTGGTGACGGGCACCGTGACTGTAAGGCTGCCGCCGGCGCGAAGCTCACGTGCGGAAATGGCCGGCTTGCCATAGGCGAAGGTGGTGTAGCTCAGACCGTGGCCGAAGGCATAGCGCGCCGGAATCTTTTTGGTGTCGTGCCAGCGATAGCCAACGAGGATATCCTCGGCATAGGTCTGCTGCGGAGCGCAGACGCCGAACAGCACATCGCCCTCGGCGCTCTCCACGCCGGGATAGCTGTCGGTGCCGAAAGCATGCGCGCCGCAGTCCTGCAGACGCACGGGTATGGAGTAAGGCAGCTTGCCGGAGGGGTTGACGCGCCCAGACACCACATCGGCAAGCGACGCGCCGCCCATGGTGCCCAGATAGGAGGCGTGCAGAACGGCCGGCACGCGTGCGGCCCACGGCATGGCATAGGCATTGCCTGTGATGTTGGCCACCACCACGTTGGGGTTGACGCTCACGAGGGCCTCTATCAGCTCGTTCTGCCCGAAAGGCAGGTCGTAGCTCTCGCGGTCGGTGCTCTCGCAGTCCTGCCATGCGTTTTTGTTAAGACCGCCGAACACCACCACCACATCGGCATCGGCCGCCTTGGCCACCGCCTCGGCGCGCAGCGAATCCTGCAAGGCCTGAGGTATGGTGTCTACACGCTCGTACATGGGACGGCCTGCGGCATAGCCGCGGGCGAACTCGACGCGGTCGGCGCCGAACACCTCGCGCATGGCCTCGAGCGGAGAAATGTAGTCTTTTACTTTAAGTTCGGACGAGCCGCCGCCGTCGGTAAGGCGTCGCACGGCATTGTCGCCCACCACGAGCACACGCATGCCGCGGGCAGGGTCGAGCGGCAGGATGCCGTTGTTTTTCAGCAGCACGATGCTTTCGTCGCCAATGGCTTTCGCGGCGGCATAATGCTCGGGACTGTGCAGCGAGCCGAAAGGCTTGCGGGTGTTCATGGCCGTACGGAAAATGAGCCGCAGGATGCGGCGTGCCTTGTCGTCGGCCACGGATTCGGGCACTTCGCCCTTGCGTATCAGTTCGAGGAAGGGGTCGGCGAGGAAATAGTCGTCGTAGGTGAACTCGCTTTCGGAAGTAAGACCGTTGGTGAAAGAGCCCATCTCGATGTCGAGGCCGTTGAGAGCGGCCTCGCGGGTGTCGTGGGCGCCGCCCCAGTCGGTGATCACCACGCCGTCGAATCCCCACTCGCCGCGGAGTATGTCCTCGAGCAGACGGTGGTTGTGGCAGCAATGCTGGTTCCACACTTTATTGTAAGCGCCCATGATGCTCCACGCGCCGCCGTCCTGCACGGCTGCCTTGAACGCGGGCAGATATATCTCGTAGAGAGCTCGGTCGCTGACATTGACGTTGATATTGCCGCGCCATTTTTCCTGATTGTTAAGCGCAAAATGCTTGACGCAGGCAGCCACGCCGTTTTTCTGAAGCTCGCGCACGTATGGCACGGCCATCACCGAAGCCAGATACGGGTCTTCGCCCATATATTCGAAGTTGCGGCCGTTGAGCGGCGTTCGGTAGATGTTGACGCCGGGGCCGAGCAGCACGTCCTTCTCGCGGTAGCGCGCTTCCTCGCCTACGTTTTTGCCGTATAGAGCCGACATTTCGGGATTCCACGTGGCAGCAAGGGCCGTGAGAGCGGGAAATGCTGTCACGGAGTCGTTGGTCCAGCCGGCGTGTCCCCAGTCGTTCCAGTTGATTTCGGCACGCACTCCGTGCGGACCGTCGCTCATCCATATTTCGGGGATGCCCAGACGCGGCACACCCGGCGAGCTGAATTTGCTCTGCGCATGGCACATGGCCACTTTTTCTTCAAGGGTCATGCGGCTCAACGCATCTTCTACACGGGCATCCAGAGGGGCGTCGGGGTCGAGATAGACCGGCACTGCGGCCGAAACACCTGCGGCCGAAACTGCAGCCAGCAGCAGCGGATATAATGCTTTTTTCATTTTTTGGAATTAATGGTTATCGAAGCCGGACGGAGCCCTGCGGCCGTGGCGTCAAGCACTGCCGGGCCGGAGGCTCCTGCATTGTTCTGAAGGATAATGAGCGCGCGGCCATAGAACGCCTTGCGGGTATCGGCCTTGAAGCGTTCGAGAGATATGGGGCTGCCGTTGTCGACACCGGCATTGAAAGCCGAACCGCTGACAGTGAAGGCTATCTCGTTGTCGGCCCACGGGCAGAGGTTGCCGTCGCTGTCGACCACTTCCACGGCCACGTAGCTCAGGTCGGTGCCGTCGGCAGCTATCTCGCTGCGGTCGGGCGTCAGGCGTATGGCAGCGGGGGCACCGGCGGTGCGGCGCTCGGCACGGGCCACCTCTACACCGTCGCGCCGACTCACGGCCGTAAGCACGCCGGGGCTGAACGGCACACGCCAGCTGACATGAAAGTCGTCGCGACCCTTGCTGCGGGTGCCGAGGCTCTCGCCGTTGAGGAAGAGTTCCACCTCGTCGGCGTTGTTGTAGTATGCCCACACGTCGACTTCGCTGCCTTCGGTCCAGTTCCAGTGCGGAAGCAGATGCAGCACCACCGAGTCGGGACACCACTCGCTCTTATACATATAGTATATGTCTTTCGGAAATCCGGCGAGGTCGACAATGCCGAAATAGCTGCTGCGCGCCGGCCAGCCGTAGGGAGTGGGCTCGCCTATGTAGTCGAAGCCGGTCCAGACGAACTGCCCGGAAATGAAATCGTTGTCGCGCACATGACGCATGGTGCCTTCGTGGGTGTTGCCCCAGGGCACGTGGCAGTTGTCGTAGCTCGAGCATGAGAACGAGTCGTTGAAGAAGGGCTTGTCCCAGCGCTCCGGCCAAAGGCGGATGCTGTCGGAAGGCATGTCGTAGAAGCCGCGGGTAGCGAGTCCCGATACGCTTTCGGTGACAATAAAGGGCTTGCCGGGGAAATTGGAAGGCACTCCGGCAAACCAGTCGTCGTGGTAGTTGAAACCGATTATGTCGAGCGCGCCGCTGCGGAAGAGATGGTTGCCCGGATCGGGCTCGTTGCATCCGGCGGTGACAGGACGCGTGGGGTCGAGCGAGCGCACGCGGTCGGCAAGTTTGCGAGTAAGCAGCGAGTTGACGCTCATCTCTCCCTCGGCGGCAAGGTTTTCTTTGCCATGTCCGAAATTAAGAATCAGATTGGCCTCCTCGAGGCTCAGGGTATCGGCCGCGGCGTCGGTCCACTGCTCAAGCACCTCGTTGCCGATACTCCATATAATAATCGACGGATGGTTGCGGTCGCGGCGTATGAGGTCGTCCATGTCGCGTTCGTGCCATTCATTGAAATAACGCGAATAGTCGTGGGCGGTCTTCTTTTTCCGCCACATGTCGAACGTTTCGTCCATCACCATAAGGCCCATCCTGTCGCAAAGCTCGAGAAGCTCCGGCGCGGGCGGGTTGTGCGACGAGCGTATGGCGTTGACACCCATGTCTTTCATGATCTGCAGCTGGCGCTCTATGGCGCGGCGGTTGACCACGGCTCCGAGTGCGCCGGCATCGTGGTGCAGACACACGCCGTTGATTTTCATGCGCCGTCCGTTGAGTGAGAAACCGTTGCGGGCGTCGAACTCAAAGTAGCGGAAGCCTACAGGCTGCTCGTACGTGTCGAGCACGCGGCCACGCGCATCGGTCACTTTGGTGACGAGCGTGTACAGGTAGGGCGACGCAGGGCTCCAAAGACGGGGTTTCGCCACGCTGATTTCAGAGTCCACCGTCAGCTCGGAATCATTTTTTTTCGCACTCACGGTCTTGGCGCCGGACTCCGCGACCACAGCACCGGCGGCGTCGAGAAGCGCAGCGCTCACGCTCACCTTAGCCTTGCGCCGGAAAGCCAGCTGTGTGGCCACACGCACGGTGGCGCGGGCGCTGTCGACCTCGGCTATGATGTGCTGTCCCCACAGCGGCACATGCACATCGGAGAGCGTGCGCAGCCACACGTTGCGGTATATGCCGCAACCGCTGTACCAGCGCGAGTTGGGCTGCTCGGCATTGTCGACGCGCACAGCCACCACATTGCGCCCCGCATGCAGATAGGGTGTGATATCGTAGCTGAACGAAGCGTAGCCGTAGGGGCGCGTGCCGAGTTTGTGGCCGTTGACATACACGGTGGCGTTCATATACACACCGTCGAAATCAATATAGGTGTATTTTTTAAGTTGTGCAGGTTCGACATCAAACGATTTCCGATACCAGCCCACACCGCCGGGGAGTGCTCCGCCGCCTGTACCGCTGGGATTGTCGATACTGAAATCGCCTTCTATGGCCCAGTCGTGAGGCAGCGAGAGCGCACGCCAGTCGGCATCGTCAAAATCGGCGCGTGCGGCGTCGGGTGTATCGCAAAGGCTGAATTTCCATCCGTCGTTGAAACTTACCGCGCGGCTGTCGGCACCATAGGCCGACAGTACCGCGACAGCAGTCACCACAAATACTATAAATAACCTGTTGAGAAAAACCATTTAAAAAAGTGTCGAAAAAAAGTTAGGGGATATTACATAAAGCTATCCCCTATAGTGTGCCGGGCCGCGGCAAACCGCGGCCCGGCGGGGATGCGGGAAATAAGTCGGGAGCCTACAGACGCACGCTCACAGATTTGCCGTCGTAGTCGACGGGTGTGCCTTTGGCTTCGCGGCTGAAACCTACGGGGGAGTCGGGGCTTACTTTTATCACGTTGAAGCGACGGTTCTTGAGCATGCCGGGGAACTCGCCCACGCGCTCGCCGATGGTGAGCGTGCCGGTAGCGTCATTCCACTCCATGGGTATGTTGGCGAAAGCGCCTTTCTCGTAGTTGTAGTTGAGGTTTTCGTCCTCATAGAGAGTGAAGGAACCGTCGGCGCCGGTGTAGACGTAGAGGTCGATGAGTTCGGCGGGTTTCTCGGCGCTCCACTGCATGTCGGGACCGACGGGCACTATCGAGCCGGCGGCCACAAAGAGCGGCATACGGCCGTAGGGAGCTGCCACAGCGGCCTTTTCTCCGCCGTCGCGAGCCGCGCCGGTGTAGAAATCATACCAGCGGATGCCGGCCGGGAAATATACCTCGCGTTCGCGGGCACCGTACTCCGTGACGGGAGCAGCCATGAAGGCCGGACCGAACATGAACTGGTCCTTGATGTCGCGCGTGGCCTTGTCGGCGCCGAAATCCATAACGAGCGGACGCATGATGGTGTAGTCGTCGAAATAGGTCTTGCCGGCAAGCGAATAGATATACGGCATCAGGTTGTAGCGCAGACGCGTGTAGTAGAGCATGCTTTCGTAGGCGGGATGGCCTTCGGGAGCTATGTTGTAGATTTCGCGGAAAGGCCACTGGCCGTGGGCGCGGTAGAGGGGAGCGAACGCTCCGAACTGGAACCAGCGCGTGTTGAGTTCACGCCACTCCTTAAGGTCGGCGTTTTCGCGGCCGGTCTTGTTGAACTCCTGCTGAGCGGCCACATAGCGGTCTTCGACGCAGAAGCCGCCGATGTCCATGGTCCAGTAGGGCACGCCGCTGACTGCGAAATTGAGGCCTGCGGCTATCTGCGCAGCCATATCCTCCCAGCGGGTGGCTATATCGCCGCTCCAGGTGGCGGTGCTGTAGCGCTGCTGGCCGGCGAAGCCGGAGCGTGTGAGAAGGAACACGCGCTTGTCGGGGTCGACGCCGCGCTGGCCGTCGTAGATGGCCTCGGCGTTCATGAGCGCGTAGGCGTTGAAATATTTAGTCGACGGACCGAGGTGGGTCGGGCCGCAGAGGTCCTTGCGATACTGTATGTCCGTGCAGTCGCGGATGTTGGGCTCGCTGGCGTCCATCCACCATGCGTCGATGCCGAGAGGATAGTAATGTTCCTCCATCTGATGCCAGAAGAGTTTGCGTGCATCGGGATTGTAGGCGTCGTAGAACGAACCGAGATAGCCGGGGCCTACCCAGTCGCGGATGCTGTCCTTGACGGCCTGCTGATACATCCATCCTTTTTCGTCGAACTCCTTGTAATGCTCGGTGGTGACGTAGAACTTGGGCCATACGGACACCATCACACGGCCGTTCATGGCGTGGATGCTGTCGACCATGCCTTTGGGGTCGGGGAAACGCGTCTTGTCAAATTCATGGCAGCCCCACGAGTCCTGCGGCCAGTGCAGCCAGTCTATCACGATATTGTCGATGGGGATGTTGCGCTTGCGGTATTCGGCGAGTGTGGAGAGCACCTCTTCCTGCGTGTTGTATTTCTCGCGGCTCTGCCAGTAGCCCATGGCCCATCGGGGCATCACGGGGGCTTTGCCTGTGAGAGTGCGGTAGCCGTGGATCACATCGTCCATGGAGTCGCCGGCTATGAAATAATAGTCAATCATATCCTGCATCTCACCCCACCAGCTCATATCGTTTTTATTGATATCGGCTTTCGGAGCATATACGCGCAGGCCGCAATATGCCACTCCGCCGTTGGGCTCCCACTCTATGCGTATCGGGGTGCGCTTGCCGGCCACGAGGGGCACAGTGAACTTGTAGCTGTTGGGGTTCCAGGCTGTGCGCCAGCGTTCGGGCACCACCAGATTGCCGTCGATATAGACTTTCTGATAGCCGGAATAATAGAGAATGAAATCGAAATCGCCTGTCACGTCGGACTCTATCTCGCCCTCATAGACCACTTTCGCACCCTGGAACTTGAAATCCTCGGGAGCGTTGACCACATGGGCAAGGTCGCCGCGCTTCAGATGCTCGAAATAGATTTTATCCTCGCGACGGGTCATTTCCTTGCCGTCGGCTTCGGTGTATGTGCCGGTGAGGGCGCCTTCGCGTCCGTCTTTGTCGTACAGTTTGAACGCATCGCCGAGCTGGCTATAGTCGTCGGGGCGGCCGAAGCGCAGCAGCGAATAGCTATCCCAAAGCAGACCGTAGTTGCCGGAGCTGACCACGAAGGGCACGGAAACTTTGGTATTGTACTGAAACAGTTCTTCGTTCAGTCCCTTGTAGTTGAACTCGTTGCTCTGGTGCTGGCCAAGGCCGTAGATGCCTTCTTCGTCGTCGGTCGAGGCAAAAGTCTGCTGCACAGTGTAGGAGTCCGTGCCTTCGACATTTATGGGCGTAAAGTTGCGGCCGCCGCCGTTTTCGGCGAGTATGAGCTCGCCGTCCTTGCCGTAGAAGCTCACAGCGCCGTCGGTGGTGCGCACGAGAGCGCTGATTTCGGGAGTGGCGACACGGATAGTGGTGTCAGACTCCTGCTTCACGGAAAAATCCGTATAGGCCTCCTGCGGGAGCACTACGAGGCTCTCGCCATCGGCAAATCTGCCGTCGGGGGTAGCGCTTACACGGATGATTTTAGGACCGAGCACCTGGAGGCGCACCTTTGTGGCGCCACCGGCTTTGTCGGGGTCGACTTTGACAGTTACGCTCTGGCCATCCTTCGTATAGGCTCCCGAACAGCCGGCCAGAAAGGTCGGCAGCGAAAGGCCAAGTGCCATGAGCGACAATGTGCGTAGTTTCATGTATGGGGATTTAACGGTTAAAATTCTCTGAAGGCAAATTTAGCAATACACGCGCGAACGCAGGGGGTGCAAATGTTAACTGCTGGGGATTGAAATGTTATTTGCCTTCGTTTTCCTGATATACCGACGGCAATACTCCGAACTCCTCCTTGAAATAGCGGCTGAAATACTTTGGATTATTGAATCCGCAGCGATAGGCTATCTCGCTTATGTTGAGCTGACTTTCGCGCAGCAGTTGCGCCGAACGCTTGAGTCTGAGCAGGCGTATGAACTCTATAGGCGTCTTGCCGGTGATCTGCTTGAGGCGCTTGTACAGATGCACACGGCTCATGCCGAGCTCGGCGGCCAGTTCCTCTACAGACAGGTCGGTGCGGGTCATATGGTCGTCGATATAGCGCACGGCGCGCTCAATGAGTTTCTCGTCCAGCGACGTGATGTCGAGGCTCTCGGGCTCGGGGTCAATCAGCGCCCTGCGGGCTCCGAGCCTGCGCAGCTCGAGCAGCTTTTTCAGACGCAGGCGCAGCTCCGTAATGTTGAACGGCTTCGTCATGTAGTCGTCGGCTCCGAGCGTAAGTCCTTCTATCTTGGCTGCAACATCGTGTTTCGCGGTCAGTATGAGCAGAGGTATGGCGGCTGTGTCTTGGCTGCTTTTCAGGCGTCGGCACAGCTCTACGCCGTCCATTTCGGGCATCATAAGGTCGCTCACAATCACATCGGGAGCAAACACCGGCACCTCGTCCATGGCGCGGGCGCCGTCGGGCGCCGTGGCCACGGCATACTCGCCGGAAAGCTCGCCGGCAATAAATTTCAGCAGGTCGGGATTGTCGTCCACCACAAGCAGACGAGGCTTGGCGGACTGCTGAGGTTCGGCCTCGGCCTCCGCTCCGGCGGCAGCGGGCTCAACACCTGCGCTCTCGCCGCTTATGGGCATGCGCACAATGAACACGGCGCCGCGCACGGCATTGTCGGCCACGGCCACCGTGCCGCCGTGCAGACGCACGTATTCGGCCACCAGGCTGAGGCCGATGCCTGTGCCGCCGCCGGCGCTGCGGCCGCCGTCCGACTGGTAGAAGCGCTCGAATATGCGCTTCTTGTCCTCGTCGCTCACTCCGCAGCCGCTGTCGGCCACGCGCAGCTCGAACTCGCCGTCCACCACTCCCAGCGACACGTCCACGCGGCCGTTTTCGGGAGTGAATTTAAACGCGTTGCCGAGCAGGTTCATCAGTATTTTGTTCATCTTGTCCTCGTCGAAATCCATCATGAGCGAGGGCACCGAACTGAAAAATGTGAGATGTATGTGCTTCGATTCGGAAAACGAGCGGAAGCCTTCGCAGACTCCGCGTACAAAACGCACCACATCGCCGCGCGACGAGTCAAGCGTCAGACCCGTCACCTCGTTTTTGCGGAAGTCGAGCAGCTGATTGACTATATTGAGCAGCCTGTCGGCATTTCCGCTTATTATCTTGAGCTTCTCACGGGAGTCGTCGTCGAGCGGTTTCTTCAGCAGCGATTCGAGCGGAGCGGTGATAAGGGTCAGAGGTGTGCGCAATTCGTGGCTCACGTTGGTAAAGAACCTGAATTTCAGCTGGTCGAGCTCTTCCTGCTTGCGCACCGCCTCAAGCCGCTCGCGACTGCGGGAGAGTCGGCGCTCGTGTCGCCGCACGAGCACAAAGGCCAGGAAGCCGGCGGCCAGCACCAGCACCGCATAGAGCAGTTTCGCGCCTGTGGTGGCATAGAACGGCGGACGTATCTCGATGCCGAGCGACGCTACGTTGGCAGACGCCACGCCATCGCCGCTCACCGCCTTTACATGAAGCGTATAGCGCCCGGGGGCGAGATTGGTGTAAGCCACATTGTTCACTCCGGCCGGAAGCACGCGCCACTCCTCGCTGAAACCGTCGAGGCGGTAATGATACACCGTCTTTTCGGGATTCACATAGTCGTCCGTGGCGAAATATATGCAGAATTCATTGTCGCTGTAGTCGAGTTTTATGGCGTCCTGATGCGAAAGGCGCTCCTCCAGCACCACTCGCCCGTAGCGCTCCTCCCCCACCCTCACCGGGTGGTTGAAAAGCGAAAGCCCCGTGAAGTACACGTGCGGCTCGGTGGTGCCGAACTTGAGTCCGTCGGGGCGGAAGCTGTTCACTCCGTAAAAGCCGCCCACCATCATCTCGCCGTCGGGCAGAGCACACAGCGAGCGCTGGTTGAAATCGCAAGTCTGCAAGCCGTCGCTGCTGTCGTAGGCATGAATATCGAAATCCCAGGCGTTGCCATCGGCCGAAGCGCTCACACCTATGCCTATAAGCTGACTTCCGGCGCTCACCCACACCGTGTGGGTGGCATCCTCGGCCACACCGAGCACAAAGCGCCGCAGGCCGCCAGCGTTCACGCTGTAGATGCTGTCGGCCGAGGGGTCGTAGACGTTCAGTCCGTCGCGGGTGGCCACCCACACCAGCCCGCGGCTGTCGCACATCACGTCGTTGATATTGTCGTTGTCGAAGCGCTGCGTGCCGCGACGATTGCCTGCGAGCGGCGAAAGGTCGTTGCGGGCGGCATCGTACACGGCCATTCCGCTGGAAGTGCCTATGTAATACAAGCCGTCGCGCGCCTGCGAGATACTGCTCACATAATCGGAGCCTATCGGCGAATTGGACGAGTTGAACACCGTGGAGCGCCCCGTGACCGGGTCGAAACGCTGAAGGCCGCCGCCCAACGTGGCAAGCAGCAGCGTGCCGTCGTCCATCGGGCGTATGCCCCACACATTGTCGCACGCGAGGCCCCCCTCTGTGGTGATTCGCGAAAGGCGCCCCGAGGGGTCGATTTTCAGCAGGCCGCCATTGTAGGTACCTCCCCACAGTGTGCCGTCGGCACCGGCTGTCAGCGCCACCACGGCGTCGGGGCGCTTTCCGGCGCGCGCCACGTCCACATAGCGCTTCTCGCCGGTGGCGCGATTCCAGGCTATCAGGCCGCTGCCGTCAGTTCCGAGCCATATGGTGCCGTCGAGGGCGGGCAGTATGCAGTTGACATCGGGGAACGACGTGAAATCAAACTTAAACGCGGCGTCATTGTACGTCGACACGCCGTTCTTTCGGGAGCCTACCCACATCGTTCCGCTTCGGTCCTGCATGAGGGCCGTCACGGTGTTGCTGGCCAGCGCGCGGTCATCGCCGGTCACTGAAGCGATGCGCGTGTATTTCCCGGAGCGGTCCAGCACCGCGATGCCATCGTGGTCGAAACCAATCCATATGCGCCCCTGGTGGTCCTGTGTGATGCACTTTATGTTGCCTTGTGGCAGCGGCGTACCGCCCGGCGCGTCGAGCCACACGCCGGTGTCGGGATTGTAGAGCCACAGCCCATAGTCGGAATACACCCACACCAGCCCGTCGCGGTCCACAAACGCCGTGTACACATGGTCGCCGGCGCTGTCGCCACCGGGCACGGAGGTGGCGCCGCATATGCGCGACGAGCGTGTGTCGACGAACGTCAACCTTCCACTCTCGTCAATAGCGAGGAGGCGGTCGGTCCCGGCGCTTGTCAGCTCATATATCCTGCGCCGCGTCAGCCGCCCGTCGGGGTCGTCGATGCGCTGCGTGCGGCCGTTTCGGTGCCGAAACAGGCCTATGCCGTCAATCGCCGCCCAGCAAGACCCGTCGCTCCCGAAGGTGACAAACGACGGAACGGCCTCCAGGCCCATGCGCGCGTACACGCCATCCATGTTCTTCTGAAAACGCTCTGTGGACGGATTGAACACAGAGTACGAGCCGCCGGCCCGCACCCACAGCTGCCCGTCGGGCGCCCGCAGTATCTCCTCCACATAGTTGTCGTGTATCGACGTCGAATCGTCGTCGTCGCGCACATAGGTACGCACGCTGTAGCCGTCGTAGCGGTCGAGCCCCGACGCCGTGCCTATGTAGATAAACCCGTCGTCGTCCTGATAAAACACATTCACCAGCTTACTCGAAAGGTTCATCCCGGGGGGCATATGCCGGAACTGATAGCCTGCTGCCGAAGCACCGGCCACCGCCAGCATCTGGAGCAGAATAAGCAAGACAGCTTTTTTCATAGCGGAGGTTACATAAGGATTGTCAAATCTATTGCAAATTTAACTTATTTACCCCTCGACTGAAATGTTAACGCGCATGTTGTATAACATAAAACGGAAAAATATAACATTTCATATACCTCCAGTTAACATCGCTCGCCTGCGCTTCTACATTCTATACCGCTGTAGGCAACATATCGTATTTGCATATTTTAAATAATCGCGTAACTTTGCGTTGTCTTGATTTGCATGCGCAGCGCGCGGCATAACGACGCCTCTCTCCTCCCAATCACTACCTGAAAACAATTTAATCAACCTTATCTTCAAACCAAAAATCTTTATCAATGGGACAAACACATTGCAATCGTCACCGTTGGCATAGCTCCATCCGAGCCATGCTGCTGGCTTTAAGCATGTTGATAGGGGGGGTCTTTTCCGCTAACGCGCAATCGCTGACCGTCACGGGCACCGTGACCTCGGCCGCCGACGGCGAACCCCTTATCGGCGCTTCCGTCACTGTGAAAGGCGCCAAGGACGGCGTAACCACGGACATTGACGGCAACTACACCATCAAAGTCAGCCAGGGTGCGACTCTGACCTTTTCCTACATCGGCTTCACCGCCCGCGAAATCAAAGTGACCGGCAACCGCCTCGACGTAGCTCTTTCGGAAAACTCCGAAAGCCTAAACGAGCTCGTGGTGGTCGGCTACGGTGTGATGAAGAAAAAACTCGTGACCGGCGCCACCGCGCAGATCAAGGGCGACGACATCGCCAAGATGAACACCACATCGCCCCTTCAGGCCATGCAGGGCCAGCTCCCCGGCGTCAACATCAGCTCCAACTCCGGCCAGCCCGGCTCGAGCATGAAGGTACAGATTCGCGGCCTCGGCACCATCGGCAACGCCAATCCTCTCTACCTCATTGACGGCGTAGGCGGCGACATCTCCACCCTCAACCCCGCCGACATCGAAAGCATCGACGTGCTCAAGGACGCAGCATCCGCCGCCATCTACGGCGCGCAGGCTGCCAACGGCGTAGTGCTCATTACCACTAAGCAGGGCCGCGAAGGCAAAGCCACCGTCACCTTCGACGGTTACTTCGGATGGCAGAGCGCTGCCAAGAAGGTCGACATGCTCAACGCACAGCAGTACATGACCATCATGGACGAGCAGATGATAGCCGAAGGCTCCGCTCCCTACGACTGGGCATCCATGAACAGCATCTGGCGCACCGACGCCGAAGGCAACCGCCTGGGCGTGTATGATACCGACTGGGTAGACTCCATGTTCAAGGACAACGCCACCACGCAGAGCTACACCATCGGCGTGACCGGCGGCAACAGCACCAGCACATACGCTCTCAGCCTCGGCTACCTCAACCAGGAAGGTATCGCCGGCGGCAAAGACGTCAGCGACTACTCCCGCTACAATTTCCGTATCAACTCCGACCACAAGCTCTTCAACGGCATACTCACCGTGGGCGAGCAGGCCAGCTTCGTATATGTGAAGAGCACAGGCATAGGCGTGGGCAACCAGTACAACAACACCCTGCGCGGCGCTTTCGGCACATCGCCCCTCTCTCCCATATATAATAATGAAGGCGAGTTCAACAACACGAGCAACAGCGACTGGAACAATGCCGACGGCAACCCCTACGGCGCAATGATGGTGAACACCAACAACCGCACCAAGAACGCCACTTTCTCCGGCAACGTATACGCCCAGCTCGAACCCATCAAGAACCTGAAGATACGCACCGTGTTCGGCGCAGTCTACGGCTCCAGCGAATACCGCAAATACAGCCCCACCTACAGCTTCTCGATCTACAACTACAGCGACCACACCAGCGTAAGCCAGAACATGAACCACAGCCTGGGCATGACATGGACCAACACCGTGAGCTACGACTGGAACATCAAGGATCACGCGTTCAACGCCCTGCTCGGTATGGAAGCCTACCGCTACGAAGGCACCTACCTCGGCGCCAACCAGCGCGACCTTAAAGAAGGTTTCGACACATGGCCCTACGCCTGGATCAACAACGGCACGGCAGCAACTACTGCCGACGGCCTCAGCGCCAACGGCAACCCGCACGACGACAGCCGCTCCGTCAGCTATTTCGGCCGTATCGGATGGAACTGGAAAGAAAAATACATGATCAACGTGACAGTGCGTTCTGACGGCTCTTCCAAATTTGCCAGCGGCCACCGCTTCGGCACCTTCCCCTCGGTTTCCGCAGGTTGGAACATCAGCAACGAAAACTTCATGGAAGGCACGCGCACATGGCTTGACTACCTGAAAATACGCGGCAGCTGGGGCCAGGTCGGCAACCAGAACATAGCCAACTACCGCTACCTCGCTCCCATCAAGGTGAGCAACACCCACTATTTCTTCGGACAGTACATGGGCGCCAACGGTGCCTACGGCGACTACTCCACCATCCTCGGCAACAACTGGGGTGCATATCCCAGCCGCCTCGGCAACCTCGACCTCACTTGGGAAACTTCCGAGCAGCTCGACTTCGGCTTCGACGCCACCTTGCTTAAGAACCGCCTGCGCGTAAACTTCGACTGGTACCGCAAGAGCACCAAGGACTGGCTCGTGGAAGCACCCGTGCTCGCCACCGCCGGCACCGACAGGCCCTTCATCAACGGCGGCGACGTAGTCAACACCGGCGTCGAACTCGGCATCGCCTGGAACGACGTAATCGGCGACGATTTCTCCTACAGCATCTCTGCCAACGGCGCCTACAACAAAAACAAAGTAGGCTCCATCCCCACCGAGGACGGCGTAATCAAGGGTGAAACCGGACAGCTCTACGACAACTCGCCCGTGTTCTACCAGGCATCCAACGGCCAGCCCATCGGCTATTTCTGGGGCCTCCAGACTGCCGGTATCTTCCAGAACCAGAAAGAAATCGACGAATGGATTGCAGCCGGCAACGGTATCCTTCAGAACAACGTGAAGCCCGGCGACGTCAAGTTCGTGGACCAGAACCACGACGGCCTTATCAACACCGACGACAATGTGAACCTCGGCAACGGCATACCCAAATTCACATTCGGCTTCAACATCAATCTGTTCTACAAGAATTTCGACCTCGGCCTGACCGCCACAGGCGCTGCCGGCAACAAAATCGTGCAGGCATACCGCAACCAGACCAACATGAAGGCCAACTACACCACCGAAATACTTGACCGCTGGACCGGCGAAGGCACCAGCAACAAGATTCCGCGCGTGACCAATACCAACACCAACTGGCAGTTCTCCGACCTCTACGTGCACGACGGCGACTACCTGCGCCTCAGCAACCTCACGTTCGGCTACAACTTCGCACCCATCATGAATCAGAAATGGTGCTCGCAGTGCCGCCTCTATTTCCAGGTGCAGAACCTTGCCACTTTCACCAAGTACAACGGCATGGACCCCGAAATCGGTTACGGTCCCGAAGACTCCAACAACAACAGTTGGGTGAGCGGCGTCGACCTCGGCTACTACCCGCGTCCCCGCACGTTCCTCATCGGCGTAAACCTCACGCTCTAATCCATACCACACGAACAACACAACATCTCATTCACTACAATGAATAAGTTCAAATACAGCATATTATCTGCCGGTATCGCCGCCATGGGCCTCATGACGGGTGCCTGTGCCGACAGTTTCTTGGATGTATCGAGCAAAACCGAATCGAACACCGAGAATTTCTATAAAACCGAAGGCGACGCCTGGCGCGCGCTTATCGGATGCTACGACGGCTGGCGCCAGATCAGCTCCAACCCCGGCGTAGGATTCTACGTGGCTTCTACAATCCTCTCTGACGAGTGCTACGGAGCCACAGGCCAGGGCGACCAATACGAGTACCAGATAATCGACGGTTTCGACCTGAGCAAAGATGCCAGCAAGCAGGACCTGTATCTCCAGGACTGGAAAGTGTACTACGCCGGAGTGTACCGCTGCAACGAGCTCTGCGCACACGAAGACCAGATAAACTGGGACAGCGAAAGCGGAAACCGGGCCCTCTACATGGGCGAGTGTCGCGCTCTGCGCGCCCTGCTCTACTTCGACATGGTGCGCCTGTGGGGCAACATACCTCTCTTCCTTGAGCCCGTCAACGAAAACCGCGAGCCGGCCAACCCGGACGAAGTGTACGCAGCAATCGTCAACGACCTCAAATTCGCTGCCGAAAACATCCCAGCCGGTGCCAACCTTGGCGCCAGCAACAACGGACGCATCACCCGCTACGCCGCCGAGGCCATGCTCGCACGCGTCTACCTCTTCTACACCGGCTATTATGGCAAAGACCTCGCAGGCCTGACCCGCGAGGAGGTGCTCGGCTATCTCGAGGATGTAGTGGCCAACGGCGGCTACTCGCTCGTGCCCGAGTTCAAAAGCCTCTGGCCCGCAGCATCGCTCGTGCCCGCAGAAGGCAAGAACGAGTGGGACCCCGAGCTTTCCACCTACGCCGGCGAAGCCAACAGCGAGTTCATACTGCAGCAGAAATTCACACCCACCCAGGACTACAACGGCAACAACGACTCCAACCGATGGCAGGTGATGATGGGCATGCGTCAAATCAATTTCTCGCCCTACGGCAAGGGATGGGGAGCAGCCACCGTCACCCCGGCCTACATCAACAAATTCGTCGCCGGCGACAAGCGTCTGACTGCTTCCGTAATCAACCTTGCCACAGAAGGCGTCACCTCCGCAGCCGATTTCAGCACCGGCTATAAGGACTGGCGCGAATACACCGGCTACTGCGTGAAGAAATACTCGCCCATCGCCTTCCCCGACGGCCTGAACGCATCGCGCCCCGACGGCAGCGGCGACTTCCAGATTACCAACGCTCAAAACTGGGTAATCATGCGCTATGCCGACGTGCTCCTCATGGTGGCCGAACTCGGCGGCGTGCCCTCTATGAGCGCACAGGCCGCTCTCGACGCCGTGCGCGAACGCGCAGGCCTCACCCCCGTGCCCGCCACTCTCGAGAACGTAATGAACGAACGCGCTGTCGAACTCGCTTTCGAAGGCCACCGCTACTGGGACCTCCTGCGTCAGGGCATCGACAAGGCCGCCGACGCAATCGCCGCCACCGCAGGCCCCGTGAAGACCGCAGGCATCGATGCCACCGTAAGCTACAACCACAGCAAGATTGTAGCAACGAAAGGCCTCAGCCAGATTCCCAACAACGAAATCAATCTCTCCAACGGCGTGCTCAAACAGAACGCCGGCTGGGAATAATAAATTAATATTTCGCACGTTAAATCTTACACGCCAGGGAGCAAGCGCTTCCGTATCATACCCTCTCCGCCGGCTCTTCTCTATAATACGGCTGCTATTGGTCCCTGGCGCGCAGACCTTGCGAAAACAAACGATTCATTACTCCTCCTTAATTAATTTCTTACAATGACAAAATCTTTCAAATATCTGAGCTACATGCTCGTGGGCGCTGCAGTCGCTGCCACGGCATGGTCCTGCACAGACGAAGACTACAACATGCCCGAGCCCAACATATCTTCGGAAGAGCTGGTGGAAGGCGTGGCATTCTCCGTAGAGCACGACGCTCAAAACCCCAACATCATCCACCTCACCAGCCTGATGCCCGAGAGCTATCAGGTGGCGTGGATCACCCCCCAGGGCCGCAAGACGGGCAGCACTGCATCCCTGTCGATTCCCTTCGACGGCACTTATGAGGTGCAGATGGGTGTCGACACCCGCGGCGGCTACGTGTGGAGCGAACCCTACAGCTTCACTATCGACGAGTTCTGCGCCGATTTCGTGGAACATTTCCTTTGGACGCGCATCAGCGGCGGCGTAGGCCAGAGCAAGACATGGCAGTTTGACCTCGGTGTGCTCGACGACGGCACCGTCAAGACCACGTGCTGGACCGGTCCCCACTGGTTCTTCACCCCCACCTACACATGGGACAACCTCCATGCCGCCAACGAAACCGAAAGCACATACGCCAACTTCAAGGACTCCGACCCCTGGGAAGCCGCATCGGCCATCACTCCGAGCGACGAATGGTACTGGGCAGCCGACTACGCCGGCAACAGCTGGATGTGCACCGCACAAAACTACGGTTACATCACATTCGACCTCATCAACGGCGCCAACGTCACTGTGACTGACGCCGACGGCAACGTGGTGGGCAAAGGCACTTACATGCTCGACACCGACGCCCACACGGTGACCCTCTCGGACGTATATCCGCTCGAATCGACCGACACACGCACGCACGAGCGCTTCCTGCAGCTGCTCTATCTCTCGGACGACGCCATGATGCTGATGGCTCCCTCGGAAGGCGTATCGCTCAACTATGTGACCAAAGAATACTTCGAGAACTATGTGGCTCCCACACCCACTGTAATCACTCTTCCCGAAGGCTGGTACGACGCTTTCACCACCCAGATCAAATACTCGAGCTGGGCTCTTGATGAAAACGCTCCCTTCGACTGGTACGACCTCGGCGGCGAAGCCAAAAACGGCTTTGAGAGCCTCAGCTCCTACCCTGCCGAGTTCGCACCCGTGCGCGACGTCATAGACAGCTTCAACATGAACCTCTGCGACCCCGCAGCCGGCCAGTACACCGCCGGCGACGTCACGGGCGCAGTAACCATCAGCCCCAAAGGCACCGTCAACCTCTCCGAAGGCCTCGGCGGCATAGCCCTCGGCGGCAGCCTCGTGCGCCTCGAAGGCACCGATTTCAACATAATCACCGTCACGATGGACGACGCCGGACGCGTGGAAAGCTTCGTACTCGGCCTGCCTCAGACCGACGTCAACGGCACTGTCTACGAATATCTCGGCTACAAGTTCGTTGCAGACTACGGCGTAGAGAAAAAGACCAAATACCGCTGCGACCTCGCATACGCCAACGGCGATTTCGTATTTGACCACGGAGAACTCTACTTTGACTCCGACGGCCAGTACAGCATCACGGTCAACATCTCCGACCCCGCCATCTATCTGCTCTACTTCGACATCTTCAAGGTGCTCGGCGACCATCCCAACTTCAGCCTCACCATCAACGACATCAAGCTCGACGGCAACTCTACCGGCATCACCGACGACGATGTGGAAAAAACCGTAGGCGACGACGCCAAGGACGCACGACGCTACATCCTGAACCCCTGGAATCCTGTTTCCGCACCCGTAATCACCCCGAAACTCACCGGCGGAACCAGCATCACAGTCGATTTCACCGCACAGCTTGACTCGGCCACACCGTGGGTCACTGAATAAAAGCAGCGATACAGACAGCCGGGCGGCGCCCAATGCCGCCGCCCGGCGTAAACCAATCAATCTATAATCTGAATCAAATCCATCGACACAGATATGAATAAGAAAATACTGGTAGGCCTGCTGTCGCTGACTCTCGGCGCATCGTTCGCACTCACATCGTGCGACGACGACGATCCCGTAGTCAACACCACTCCTATCATCAAAGAAGTAGTGACCGGCGGAGCCGAAGTTACAGCCACGAGCGCCACCGTCACCGGCACCGTAGCCGGCCTTTCCGGGCAGAACGTATTGGCCTACACCGTAGGCGTGGTGTACAGCACCTCCGAAAATCCCACGGCCGGCGGCAGCCGCGCCAACGGCACACTGGGCGAGGACGGCACCACCGTCACGACCACCATCAACGGCCTTACCGACGGCGTGACCTACTACTACGCGCAGTTCGTGACGCTGCAGGGCACCATCACCCAGTACGGCGAGGTTAAAAGCTTCATCACCACCGATTCTGAAATCGCCACTGCAGCTCCCGCAGCCGTTGAAGCCACTACGGCCAACCTGAGCGGCACAATCAACGGCATGCAGGACAAACTCGACGCAGGCTCGCTCAACTACGGCATCATCATCGCACCCGCGGCCAAACCCATAGCCGAAGGCCACAAGATAGCCGCCGAAGGCACCGACAACGCCTTCACCGTGACGGCCAAAAACCTTGTGCCCAACACCGCCTACAAGTTTGCTGCCTACATGACCGTCAACGGCGCCGATGTGCTCGGCAACGAGCAGACGCTCAACACCCCCGTGGGCTTGGACGCCAACGCTGAAAGCGTCGACGACTACGTGGACATGGGCACACGCCTCCAGTGGTGCCGCTACAATGTGGGCGCCGCTTCCGAAACCGAAGCCGGCGCACTGCTGGGCTACGGCGACGTGACAGGCTTCAACTACTCGACCTCACTCGCCGACTATGCCACCGGCGATATCGCCGGCACTTCGTTCGACGCTGCAGCCGCTGCCGGCATGGGCATGACTCCCACCGCCGCCGACTGGGCCGAACTGCTGGCCGTATCGACCGTGGAATCGGCCGTGAACGGCGACGCAGGCTGCCTTAAAGTGACATCCAACATCACCGGCAACAGCATCCTGCTGCCCGCCGCCGGCAAACGCGAAGGCACATCGGTCGACAACAACGACCTGGCCATGTACTGGACCGCCAACGCTTCCGGCACCAACTCCGACTACGCCACCCTCGCCACCATCTCCGACAACGGCTTGGCCACGTCCAACGCCCTGCGCTACACCGGCGCCCTCGTGCGTCCCGTGCGCAAGCCTTACATCAACAATGTGGAAGCCGACGTTGAGAAACTCGCCGTAGGCGACCTCGAAGAAAACGGCCGCATCCGCATCGAGATTTTCAACCAGTTCGGCTCCACGGCCGCCGATCCCGCCGTGAACCCCGCCGCCATCTCGTTTGAATCTCAGATGGTGATAGATTTCACCATCACGGGCCTTAAAGAAAACCTCAAGGAAGGCGCCAAGGGCAGCTACCGCGCAGGCCTTGAATATGCAGCCGGCGGCTGGAGCCCCGACTATTGGAGCAGCTTCGACGGCAACGCCCAGGACTGCATCGTATGCGGCGACGGCGACTACCGCGTATGCTTCAACACCACCAAAGCCGCTGAGGGCGCCGAAGTGTTCTGCATCGACATCAACGGCCTCGGAGCCGACGTAGTCGACATGAGCAAGGTGAAGGTGGAAAAACTCGTCATCTCGCTTGACCCCAAAGAAGCCATGTACACCGACGTTGACCTCTCTGTGGCCAACATCATCACCGGCGAGAAGGAAGACAACGGCACCGACGTGCGCGTGGAAATCTACAACGAGTACGGTCCCACCAACGTTAACGGCGATCCCTTCGCCGACACCAAGTTCGGCCAGGGCACCACGGTGGCCAACGTGACCTTCTCCGGCATCAGCGGCAACCTCAAGAGCGGTGCCGCCGGCAGCTACGTAGGCGCCATGAGCCTCGCTTGCGGCGGCTGGTATCCCCAGTGGTGGGGCGGAGCCGCTTCCGACGTGACCATCACCGGCGACGGCACCTACAATTTCCCCGTCTACCTGGAGTCCTACGCACAGGGCACAGTGGTGTGGGTAATCGACATCAACGGCCTCTGGAAGGACCTCATCGACGCTTCCAAACTTGAAGTGACCGTGAACCGCGTGACCACACCCGTGCAGACTCTCTGAACTGAATATTCTGAAATTTTAGACTGAACCTGAAAAAGCCCGGTTTCTACCAGCGAACCGGGCTTTTTCAAGCCTCTCCCGAAAGCCAAACTATCCAAAGCATGAAATTCAGACACATTCTTTTTGCAACAATGCTCGCAGCCGGCTTCGCAGCCTGCAGCGACGACGACAACGAACCCGCACCCGCGTGGGGCGAAGGCATCACCGTGAAAAAAGAAGTAGCCCTCGCCGCCGCCGCTCCGCAGACTCTCAACATCAAGGCTCCGGCAGCTCCGACTCTGAAATCGGAAGCCGAGTGGCTGCACATAGGCCAGCCCGAAGCCAAATCGGCCGGCATATACGCCGTGCAGCTGCAGGCCGACATCAACCCCCTGGGCGAACCCCGCTCCACTGAGATTGAAATCACGGCCGGCCAGCACAAAGCCACCGTGAAGCTCACCCAGCTTGCCGGCGACGCCGTGCAGATACTCGAAATCACTCCGGGCACCACACTCGACCCGCAGGGCGGCACCGTGACCATCAAATACCTCGCCACCGCAGAGCCGTCGGTCACGGCACCCGACTGGATGGCCGTGGAAAAAGGACGCGCCCTGACCGAAGGCGTGGTCACCCTGACCTATAGCGGCAACTACAAGGACGCACCCCGCGAAGCCGAAGTAGTGCTGTCTATCACCAAGAGCATCAGCGCCTCTGTAGTTCTGCAGCAGGCCAACACCAGCCTCCCGCAGGAAATGGGCAGCACCGCCAAGGAGCTCGCAGCCAAAATGTATGCCGGCATCAACATCGGCAACACCATGGAATGTCCCGGCAAGGAAGGCGACTGGAGCATGCCCGTCAACGAAGCCTACGTAGCAGCACTCGCCCGCATGGGCTTCAACGCCGTGCGCATCCCCTGCGCATGGGACAGCCACGTGAGCGACGCCGCCACCAACACCATCGACCCCGCATGGCTCGACCGCGTGGACGAAGTGGTGGGCTACGTTATCGGCAACGGCATGTATGCCATTGTCAACATACACTGGGACGGCGGATGGCTTGAAAACACCTGCAAGGACGGATGGAACGCCGATGTGGACAAAAAACAGCGCGACTACTGGAAGCAGATAGCCGAGAAGCTCAACCACTACGACGAGCATCTGCTGCTCGCAGCCATGAACGAGCCCAACCACACCAGCCACACCAGCACCGACGCCATAATGAAATACCAGCAGGCCATGCTCGATGTGGTGCGCGCCACCGGCGACAACAACGCATCGCGTGTGCTCGTGATGCAGGTGCCCAACACCAACATCGACCTCGGAACCCAGGGATACTACAAGATGCCCGTCGACGTTGTGGAGGACCGCCTCATGGTCGAAGCGCATTTCTACGACAGCTACCAGTTCAACATGATGACACAGGACGAAGGCTGGGGCAAATGCCACTGGTATTGGGGCGAAGAAAACTTTGTGGCCGGTTCGGACCGCAATGCCACCCACACTCCCGACGACGTGCGCCGCCAGATGCAGAAGATGAAGACCGCATACGTGGACAAGGGCATACCTGCCATCATAGGCGAATACTGCGTGTGCGAGGACCGCTCCAGCTACGCAGGCATCGACAAGGCCAAGCACCAGGCCAGCTTGAAGCTCTGGAACCGCGTCACCACACGCGAAGCCAAAAACGCCGGCTGCGTGCCCTTCTTCTGGGAAACGGGCGGCGACATCAACCGCATCGACGGTTCCGTCCGTCGCTCCTATCAGCTCGACGGCGTGTTTGAAGGCGCAGCCGAAGGCGTGTATCCTTTCTGACAAATAGAAAATAGACGATAAAAACAGCGCAGCCGCGCCACACGGTTTTTTATCTGATATTCATATTTATATATTTGAATTTTATCGTTACCTTTGTGGAGCCGCATATGCCGTGCGGCTCTACTCTTTTTGGGTGGACGAACGCAATCTACACATCCCATGAAAAAAACCAGACTCGCAGCCGTCGCTTTGGCCACTGCCGCCATTGCCGCAACTGCGGCGACATACACTAATCCCGTGTTGCCGGGCTTTTATCCCGACCCAAGCGTGTGTCGTGTCGACTCGGATTTTTATCTGGTCAACAGCTCATTCCAGTTTTTTCCCGGCGTGCCCGTGTGGCATAGCCGCGACCTTGTGCACTGGGAACAGATAGGCAACGCACTCGACCGCCCGTCGCAACTGCCGCTCGGAGAGTCCGGCGCGTGGCTCGGCATATACGCGCCGACCATACGCTACCATGAAGGCACGTTCTACATGATTACCACCAACGTGGGCCCGCATGCAGGCGGCAATTTCTTTGTCACCGCCACCGACCCTGCCGGACCGTGGTCGGAACCCGTGTGGCTCGAACAGGGCGGCATAGACCCCTCGCTATATTTCGAAGACGGCAAGGCATACATGACCAGCAACCCCGACGGAGCCATCTATCTCTGCGAAATCGACCTCTCGACAGGCGCGCAGCTCACACCCTCGCGCGCCATATGGCAAGGCACGGGCGGACGCCACCCGGAGGCTCCGCACATCTACAAGAAAGACGGCTGGTACTACCTGATGATAGCCGAGGGCGGCACCGAACTGGGCCACGGCGTGACCATGGCGCGCAGCCGCGACATCTACGGCCCATACACGCCGGCGCCGTCGAACCCCATACTCTCAAATTTCCGCATGGCCGCGCAGAGCAGCCGCATACAGGGCGTGGGACACGCCGACCTGGTCGACGCGCCCGACGGTTCGTGGTGGATTGTGGCCCTTGGCTACCGCACCGTGGCCAATGGCGTACACACCCTCGGACGCGAAACCATGCTCGCGCCGGTGCGCTGGGACGAGGGAGCGTGGCCGGTGGTCAACGCCGACGGCACTCTCGACATAGACATGAACGCCCCCACCCTGCCGCTGCACGCGGTGGCCGAGCGGCCGGAACTCACCGATTTCACAGCCCTCACGCATCTCGGACCCGAGTGGGTGTATCTGCGCAACCCCCACCCCGAAAACTACGCGCTCGGCAGCGACGGGCTCACACTCACGGCCACACCCGTGACGCTTGACGACTCCGACAGCCCGACCTGGACAGGCGTGCGCCAGACCCAGCACCGCTTCACGGCCATCACCAAGATGTCGCCGGACGCCGCAGCCCCCGCCGGCGCGACGGCCGGCATCACGGTATACATGGACGGCGGAAGCCACTACGACCTCGCTGCGGAAAGCCTCGGCGACGGACGGCAGCAGCTCGTGTGCACACTGCGGCTCAACGCCATCACACACCGTTTCGACGCCATACCGCTGCCCGAGGGCGCCACGGCCGTGCTGCGCGTCGACGGCGAGGAGGACATGTACAGCTTCAGCGTCAGCACCGACGGAGCGCGCACCTGGATACCTGCCGGACAGGCCAACGCACGCTACCTCGCCACCGAAACCGCGGGCGGATTCACAGGCATGACGATAGGCCTGTTTGCCACCGCACCCACATCCACAAAAGCAACCTTTAAAAACTTTTTATACCGCACCGAACAATGACCATCAGGAGCACCATCGCATCAGCGCTGCTGCTATGCGCAGCGGCCGCCAACGCACGCAGCTATACCGTAACGGCGCCCGACGGCGCCCTCGCAGTCACAATCGACGCCGGCAAGCAGCTCACGTGGGCCGTCACATTCGACGGCCTGCAAGTGACTGCGCCTGCACCCATCGGCCTCACTACCGCCGACGGACGCACACTCGGCGACAACCCCAAAGTGAAAAAAGCGTCGCGCCGGAGTGCCGACACCGAGTTCGCCACTCCGCTGTACCGCAAAAACACCGTCGCCGACCGTTTCAACGAACTCACCCTGCGCATGAGCGACGGGTACTCGCTTGAGGTGCGCGCCTACGACGCCGCCGCGGCCTACCGAATAGTGCTCGCACAGCGCGACTCCACTGACATAGCCGCCGAACATGCCGAATTCCGCTTCGGCGCCGACCGGCGAGCGTGGCTGCCGCTGGTCAACGACCTGCGCGATCCCTCCTATCCCTACTGCTTTTCTTTTGAAAGCTACTACGACGAGCTGCCCCTGGGCCAAATGCCCGCCGACACACTCTCCTGCACTCCGCTGCTCATAGAACTCGACGGCGGCCGCAAGGCTCTCGTGATGGAAGGCATGCTCGACCGCTATCCGGGCATGATGCTGCGCAGAAGCGCCGACGGCGCGGCTTTGCAGAGTGTGCACGCGCCGCTGCCCGTGGCCGACAAGATAGGCGGTTTCAACCGCTTGAATCTCATCCCGGTGGCCGACGCCGGCATCATCGCGCGCACGGCGCCGGACGCCGCGCTGCCATGGCGTGCGGTGGCTCTGGTGCGCGACGACAAGGATCTGGCCGACCTCGACGTGGCCATGCGCCTTGCCGAACCGTCGCGTGTGGCCGACACCTCGTGGATACGCCCCGGCAAGGTGGCGTGGGACTGGTGGAACGACTGGGGACTCACCGGCGTGGATTTCGAATCGGGAATAAACACCGCCACCTACAAGCATTACATTGATTTCGCCGCACGAAAGGGCCTCGAATATGTGATTCTCGACGAAGGCTGGGCTCGCGACAACGGCGACCTGCTCGACATCAACCCCGCCATAGACCTGCCGGAAATCATACGCTACGCTTCCGAGCGCGGCGTAGGCATAATCCTGTGGGCCACATGGCGGCAACTCAAGGACGACTGTCCGGCTCTGATGCAGCGCTTCGCCGACATGGGCGTGAAAGGCTTCAAGGTCGATTTCTTCGACCGCGACGACCAGCAGGTGATATCGTCCGTGGCCGATATCGCACAGGCCGCGGCCGAACGCCATCTGCTGCTCGACCTGCACGGCTTCCGGCCTGTGGGTCTGCACCGCACCTACCCCAACATCGTCAACTACGAAGGCGTCAAAGGCCTCGAGAACTACAAATGGGGGCGCTTTGGCGAACCCGGGCAGCCCGACCAGATGCGCTACGACGTGACCATACCCTTCATACGCATGGCCGCCGGCCCGCTCGACTACACCCCCGGCGCCATGACCAACAGCACCCTCGCCTCCTACCGCCCCAGCAACGACGCACCCATGAGCATCGGCACGCGCGCGCACCAGGTGGCCATGTACGTCGTGTACGACGGCGCCCTGCAGATGCTCGCCGACTCGCCCACGGCCTACGACCGCGAGCCGGCATGCGCCGATTTCATGGCCGCGCTGCCCACCGTGTTCGACGAAACGCACGTGCTGGACGGCCGTGTGGGCGAATACGTGGCCATAGCGCGCCGCGCCGGCGACGTATGGTACGTGTCGGCCATGACCGGCACGGATGCGCGCACGCTCTCGCTGCCCACATCCTGGCTCGCGCCCGGCGTGACCTACGAAGCCACGATTCTGTCCGACGGTGTGAACGCCGCCAAGCATCCGTCCGACTACGCCATAGGCCACAGGCAGATACGCGCCGGCGAAGCCATCGACGCCGCTCTTGCCCCCGGCGGCGGCTTCACCGCCGTGCTGCGTCCGCTCTGATATCACAAATAATATCCTACGAAAGGTTTTATTACATACATGTTGGAAGAATTGCGTAAATTTGTCGTCTGAAACGAATTTTACAGAAACTTACAACTACAACACCTGATATGAGCAAAATCGTTACTCTCGGCGAAATCATGCTTCGCCTCTCGCCTGCCGGCTGCAAACGCTTCGTGCAGGTCGACAATTTCGATGTTATATGGGGTGGCGGCGAAGCGAATGTAGCCGTCAGCTGCGCCAACTACGGCCACGAAGCCTTCTTCGTGAGCAAACTGCCCGCGCACGAGATAGGCCAGGCTGCCGTCAACGCACTGCGCCGCTATGGTGTCGACACCCGCTTTGTGGCCCGCGGCGGCAATCGCGTCGGCATCTACTATTGCGAAACCGGCGCTTCAATGCGTCCGTCGAAAGTGATTTACGACCGCGCCGGCTCCTCCATCGCCGAAGCCGAGCCCGAAGATTTCGATTTCGACGCCATTATGGAAGGTGCCGACTGGTTTCACTGGAGCGGCATCACTCCTGCCATCAGCGACAAGGCAGCCGAGATAACACGCCTGGCCTGCGAGGCTGCAAAGCGCCACGGCGTCACGGTAAGCGTCGACCTCAATTTCCGCAAAAAACTGTGGACCAGCGAAAAGGCACAGAGCATCATGCGTCCGCTCATGCAGTATGTCGACGTGTGCATCGGCAATGAGGAAGATGCCGAACTCTGCCTCGGCTTCAAGCCCGAAGCCGATGTGGAAGGCGGCGAAACCAATGCCGAAGGCTACAAAGGCATATTCCGCGCCATGGCCGCCGAATTCAGTTTCAAATACGTGGTGTCGACCCTCCGCGAAAGCTTCTCGGCCACGCACAACGGCTGGAAGGCCATGATCTACAACGGCCGGGACTTCTACGAGTCGAAACGCTACGACATCGACCCCATAATCGACCGCGTGGGCGGCGGCGATTCGTTCTCGGGCGGTCTTATCCACGGCCTCCTCACCATGCCCTCGCAGGGCGAGGCCCTTGAGTTCGCAGTAGCCGCATCGGCTCTCAAACATACCGTCAACGGCGATTTCAACCTTGTGTCCGTGGCCGAGGTGGAAGCATTGGTGGGCGGTAGCGCCAACGGCCGCGTGCAGCGCTGAGTCTAACCCCTATTCATTCTGCAACATGGCAAGATTCGATAAAATAGCCGTTCTCCGCAAAATGGCGGAGGCACCCATGGTCCCGGTGTTCTACCACGCCGACGCCGATGTGGCCTGCAGCGTGGTCAAAGCATGCTACGACGGTGGCGTGCGCGCGTTTGAATTCACCAACCGCGGCGACTTCGCCCACGAGGTGTTCGCCCAAGTAGTAAAATTCGCCGCACGCGAGTGCCCTGAGATGGCTGTCGGTGTCGGTTCCATAGTAGAGCCCGCCACCGCCGCCCTCTACATGCAGCTCGGCGCATGCTTCGTGGTAGGCCCGCTGTTCAACCCCGAGGTGGCCCGCGTGTGCAACCGCCGCGGCGTGCCCTACACACCCGGCTGCGGCAGCGTAAGCGAGGTAGGCTTCGCCCAGGAAGCCGGCTGCGACCTGTGCAAAGTGTTCCCCGGCGACGTCCTCGGCCCCAAATTCGTAAAAGGCCTGCTCGCTCCCATGCCCTGGAGCAAAATCATGGTCACAGGTGGCGTAGAGCCCACAGCCGACAACCTTAAGGGATGGTTCGGCGCCGGCGCCTACTGCGTGGGCATGGGCTCCAAGCTCTTCCCCAAAGACCGCGTGGCCGCGGCCGACTGGGCCTATATCAGCGAACAGTGCCGCTCGGCGCTCGCCGCCATAGCCGCGCTCTGACGCACCCGGCTCACAACACTACAGAACGCCCCGGCAGCGGTATCACACCGTAAGCCGGGGCGTTCTTCAACACACACATCAGCGGACGCGCAAAAGCTCGTCGGGAGAAGCGTCGCGCAACTCTACACTCCCGTCGGGAGCTATCAGATACAGAGTCGGCAGCGCAGGAGCAAAATACAATTCGTCGTCGCCGAGCACAGCTTCGGAGGCGATACCGTCGGTCCAGCCGCCGGGCACAACGGCCCGGCGCTCCCACACGTCGCATTTTGCGCCGCTGTATATGGCCACTACGGGCATATCAATGTCGCGCAGGCGCGCCATGGCGGCAGCACAGCCTGCACAGTCGGGGTCGTAAAACATCAGCACGAACTCGCGGCCGAAATGCTCCGACAAGCGGTGCACAGCGCCGTCGCGGCCCGTGTATTCAAAATCAGGCGCAGCAGTCCCGGGGCGGTTGAGGGCCATAAGGTCGAGCATCACACGCGCCCGCGTAGTGTCGGGGTAGCCCAGGCGCAGCTGCTCGCCGAGAAACACCTCGCAGGCGTCGAGGTTTCGCACCGGCGACTCACGTTCGAAAAGATACTGCATGCACAGCGCAGCAAACATCGCGCAAGCCACAGAGTCACGCATATACGCCTCCGACAGAGCCGAAGCTGCCACGCGCAGGGCATCCGTGCCCGCGTGCGGAATCACTGACGCGAAATCGGCAAAACTCTGCTCGGCCAGCGCGCGGTCGCGCACGGCCGCCGTGTCGTCCCACGCCATGGCATCGTAAAAATGCAGCAATATATAGTCGGCACGCGCAGCAGGCGTGCGCAGACTATCAGGCACGGCGGGCAGCGGCAGCCGCCGCGCCACCGCGGGCGCAGAGGCAATCACCGTCAGAAGCATCAACAATACTGCTCTCATGTCTGCCGTCATTTAAACGATACTGTGCGAATAAAGCAGGCATCGCTGCGGCTGCCGTCGCGCTGATAGTGATATCCGTCCGATACCACGGAGCCGTTTTCAAATCCCTCGAAGCCCATGGTAAAATAGTTGATGTCGAACGCCGACGACTTTGTAACGTCGTTGACACTGCGCTCGTCGACACCACCGTCGGCGTTGGGTATGCTCACCGTGCGTTTCTGTATAGGATACTGATAGTATTTACACCAGTATATGGCCCCGGGACGACGGTAGAGGTCGTAGAACAGCGGCTGGTCTTTTGCTATGGCCGCGCTGTACTGCGAGCGGCTGGCATAGCGCTGCGTGCCCACAGGGTCGGCGGGCGATGGTGTCCAGCCGCCGTTGCCCTTGCGTCGTCCGTAGCCCGACATGCCTATGGGCAGGAATATCATGCGGTAGTTGTCGGAATTGTATACAAACACACCGCGCATACCCTTTGGCGAATCATCGCCGGTTTCGCTGTCGTAGCCGTACGCATCGTTAAGACTATAGGCCACAGTTTCGGCGCCATCGCCGTAAAGCACACCGTAGGCCTTTTTGTATTTGAATTCGGGGTCGTTGGTCACCGACGTTATAGTGTAGAAATCGTCGATTGACGCTATGCGCATGCCCGGATTGGATATGCCCCAGTCGTGATTGGCGCTTTCATCCGACGGCAGATTGAACGGCTTCACGGGGTCGGCCATTTCGGCCGCTGTGGCCTGGCAATCGGCCCAGGTGGCCGTGGTTTCCGACCGCGAGCCGGGTTTTATCACAGCAAAGCCACGGTTGCCGCTGTTGGCATCCACCGCATTTACCTTGCTGTTCTTGGCCAGTATGGCAGTGCCGCTGCCTCTGCGAAACAGCGAACCCTCCTGCAGCGGCGAAGTGGCGAGCACAGCCTCGTTGCCTTCGAAATGATGCACATTGCAAGTGCTCCATTTGACTCCGCTTCCGGGCACAAGCTCCACATCGTCGTAGCCCACGCGCACGAAAATGTCGTGCTCGCAGGTGTAGTTGTGGTAACGCACACGTATTACGGCAAATCCTTTGCCACCGTTGAAATTCACGTTAAAATCCACCGGGCACTCGCTCTCGCCCTCAATGCGCGACATGTGGCTCTGCTGCACGGCATCGGGGCCGGTGCCGACCGGCGTGGACGACAGGCTGATTATGGGATCGCTGGCGCGCATCACCTCGGCGCTCCATTTGCCCGTGGAGCTGAAGCTGACAAATTCCGATGCTCCGTCGGACGGCAGACGCAGCAGACGCACATGGAAATCCTTGACATTGGAACCACGGCGCCATATGCCCTTGGGGTTGACCACACGGCGCACCTGTACCACATCCAGAATCACGCTGTTGTCTTCCCACGCCTGCGTTTCGTCGTTCCATATGGTGGCCGTGAAACGCACTTTTTCCTTGCGCGGATAGGCCGTATATGGATTATTGCCGGTGAAGCCCGTGCGCGTCACCAGTTCCTTGGCCCTGGTGAAAAGCGGTATGCGATACAGGCGTTCGAGTATGGTATTGTCCGTCGGGTCGCGGCGGGTCACCTGCATAGTGTACACGCCGGCATGAGTGTCGTTCATGTCCGGGTCGTTTTCTTCTATCGCGTAGTCGCGTTCGCCCTCCTTGTTGTCTTCATAATACTGCTTCGCATATTGCAGAGCCTCGGGCACGCTTATCTGATAGGACGACGCCCCCTCCCATCCGGGTTTTTCAATGCGCAACACATTGCCGTAGCGCAGCGACAGAAACGATGTGGCCGGTCCGTCGGAGAGCGAGTTAAGGTCGGCCCCCGTATAATATATCTTCTGATTTGTGCCCGGCAGCGTGGCTTTGTCAGGATCGGGAAACGCCTCGCTGTTGTTTCCCCACGGGCGCCAGTGCGTGCGCTCCCATCGATCTTTTTCAGATCTGTCGTCGACTATCTCTGCGCGCACTTTCGTACCCGGCTTGATTCTGCCCACTATCTTCACGGTGGCGTACATCGACTTGTTGTACAGATATGAGATATACTGCGGTGTGGTCACGAATATGCCCGTACGTTCCTTGTAGTCGATGTGCCAGTCGTAGTCGTTGCCGTAGCCGCGCAGTTTGAGAGTGAGCTTGTAGTGCGTGTTGCGGAACGCGTCGTAGTCGCACTCGGTGTCTTGCCCGAGCATGAAACGGTATTTTATCCAGCCCGAGCTCATGGAGCCGTCGACGCTCGTGCACCTGTAGAAACCGCGCACCTCCACATATGTGCCATACGCCTTGTTGTCCTTCCAGCCGGAAGTGGTGTCCTCGGGCACAGGCCTTGGCCAGTCGATGGTGGCGCCGTCGGACGACTGCGCCTTCCGCTTGCCGGTGCCCTGCAGGTTTTCATAGAAATAGAGTGCCGAAGCTGTAGCCGAATGTTTATGCGACAGTATCTCGGGGTCGTTGGCGGGCTGGTCAGAGCCCATATAGGGGTGCGACGTATTGCACACATGATAGTAGTTTTCGGGAGCTATCAGCCGCAGGTCAGTTTCCGACAACGCCTGCACGCTGTGCAGCGCTCCCACCGGCAGCACACCGTTGTCCACCTTGTAGCGGTCGGCCGGCGCGGCCCATGTTTCGAGATCGTCGAGCTCTCGCCCCGGATAGTTGTTTTCGCCAAGATAGCACTGCCGCGGCACGTCGCAGAGCATTATGGTGTCGATATACACCTGCACATTGTCGTAGAGTTCCCTGCCGTCGAACGCCACAGTCACCTTCGAGGCGAGCCGGCGCAGCCAGCAGTGCAGCTGCGCTCCGTCGGCGCGCAGACCGATGGCCGTGGCGTCGTCGGCGCCGCGGTTGGCACCAATGGAAAACACCCCGAACATCTCGCTGTTGGCCATGAGCGATGTTTCATCCCACAGACGACGCATGCGCTTGAGTTCGTCGCGATGGCTGCCAACGGGCAGCGAAGCCACCTCGGGCACATTGGCCACACCGTATATAAAATACCTATCGGATGTGGTATGCAGGTCGAAGGTGAGCATGCCCGACGAATTGTCCTGCAAGTCGCCTTCCGACGGCAGACGGTTATCGGCACGGCGGTATTTTGCGTTGAGTACCTCGCCGGACGGGTCGTCCACCACCCTGCCGCCTTCCATGATGTGGTAGCGCTTTTTCAGGCAGCCGTCCGTGTCGTACATGAGCATGTAGAACGAGTTTATATCCTGCAGGGCGTCGCCTGCTTCGGCTCCGAGCGCGCGGCTGCGCAGCTCCACGCTGTCGTCGGCATCAAAACGCACCGTAATGGCAGCGACTGTGGGCCGGCCCGGCTCTACACCGTCGGGCTCGTACAGCAAATCGTCCTCACACGCATGCAGCACAGCTGCCGCACACAGAGCACACATGAGTTTGAAAATATCTTTTACCGTCATCTTGGAGCGGGGATTTCTGTGGTTTTGTCTTGCGGGTCGTAGTATTTTCCTGTAGCGGGGTCGTAATAGGCTATCACGGCATCGTTCATATCGCGGATTATGGTATAGCCGGTGGCGGGATCTACCGTAAGGTACGGGTCTTCTATCTCCGTCTGTCCGTCAGGACCGTAATACTGCCCCGTTTCGGGATTATAGTAGTAGCGCACAGAGCCGTCGGGCTCGAATACAGGCACAAGGTCCTTGTGTATGAGCAGCCCGAACAGCGGAAAGAGGTCGACCTCGTTGTAGGGCACAATCTGCACAGTCGGAGAAGCCTTTTTCTTGACAGTGAACTTATACCAGGTGTTTCGCAGCACATCGAACGATTCGCCCGCCGCGCCCGAACTGTCGTAGTTCTTGAAATGCACCGTGTCGTACTCATAGTCCGAATCCTCCCCGGGATCGCTGAAGCGTATGCGCAGACTGCATTTTTCGCTTTCGGCGCGTCCTTTGTTGAGGTATTCGGGCACATACGCTATCCACGAGCCGTCGGCCGCCGGCATGAATTCAAGATCGGCGTCCGACTCTGACGCGTCAGGCACCGACGGGGCCGACACATAGTCCTTGTCGTAGGAATAATGCACGTAGTCGCTTTCGTCCGACACTCCGCCGGGCGCGCAGTAGCCGCGCGTATTGTAGCGGTGCAGTTTCACCCACTCTATGGGAAAAACACTGTCGGCCGAGGGTATCACCTGCACCTTGGCATAGGCGCGCAGCATATGCACGGTGCCTATTTCCGCACGGTTGAGCGCGTCGAAACGGAGCGTGTGCAGCGAGCTTACGCCGAACAGCGGTATGGTGGCCGTTTCGCTCAGCCTCATGTTTTCAGCCGAGAATTCGTATATATACTCCCAGAAATGCCCTATGGTGGTGCTTCCGGCTATAAGCGCCGACTCGGACGGATAAGCCGGCCAGTTGGCAAGCACGACCACGCGCAAGTCGCGTCCGGCTATGGCAGGGTCGCAGACCGCATCCACGGCATAGCTTCGGGAGGTGGAGGTGGACTCCGTGGGCAGCACGCTTTCCACAGCCACCGGGCTTATGAACACACCCTCGGCGTCAAAGAAATAGAATCTGAAATTGCCCCCGGCCACGTCGATATAGTTCTCGAAGCCCGAGCCCGTGTCGTAGCCGTCGCCGAGATAACCGGGCGCACGCATGCGGCTGCCGGACGTGCCGGCGCCTGTGTCGCTGACAGTCAGCGTGAACACCGCGCGGCACTCCGCAGCCGACGCGTCAGGCTCCGCGCCTGCCACGCCGGAACAGGCCGGCAGGCCGACAAGCGCCGCGACGCTCAGCATTATAATCAACGCTATGTGGGCAGATATCCGCATTTCCTGATATTATAAATCGCTGTCCTGAAGGACCACACGCCAGCTGTTTATGAAAAGCTGCGTCATGGTTGATCCCTCGAGGTACACCACGATGCGGTAGCTGCTGCAGTAGTCGAGGTAGTCCTGGTGGGCAAGGTGCGCATGCTGGCCCTTGCTCATGAGAAAGTATTTCACAAGCGGCAGAGAGCATATGAGTCCGCGCTCGCGGTGGTATATCTTCAGACGCATGTCGCTGCCGGTGGTGATACGGGCCGTGGTGATGTCGGCCGACAGGCTCGGCACCCATTCGCCCGCCGACGGAGCGTCGGCGGATGCGGAGGGCAGCATCTCGGCTGTTCCGGCCGTCTGCTGCCAGGGATAATATGTCAGCTGCTCGTCGTCGAGCAACGAATTGTCCCAGTCCATCATGCCGTTTCGGTCGGTGACGGTCACTATATAGTCGTCGGCCGAAACCGTGGGCGCATAGCGCTGCACCAGCTGCACGTTTATGTCGTTGGTGTCTTTGGTGAGTACCACCGTATAGACGTGCACACCCTGCTCGTCGGGAAAAACACTCGCCATGAGCCGGCCATGAAAAAGCGGCTTCAGGCATGCTGTGACAGCCGAGCCTTCCAGCCCGAGGTTTTCGGGATGGGCGGCGCGCTCGTCCAGCCGGCACGTCAGGCCTGTGTGCACATCGGACTCCGCTACGCTGAAATGGCTGCGGTGGCCTTCGCCGCACCAGGCTATCAGAGAATATGTGCCGGGCGGCACATCTACATCCATCATATAGCCCGGCTCACGCAGCGCGGCGCCGCTATCGTGCTTCTGCCATACGATATGCCCGGTGGCATCGTCCACCACGTAGAGGGTCACCTCGCGCACTTGCGGAACAAATGCATCGGCGTACTCGAGGTTTCTGTCATAGACAAAGCGCACCTTGTAGTATGGGTCGCAGTCGCCCTCGCCGTCATAGATGAGGCCGCCGCACGAATTAAGGGCCAGGAGCGCGAGCGCCGACAGCAGTGTCCGAAATATGTGCAGTTTATGATTCACAGGATTGATGTATATATGTGTGGTATATGTTGTGGCGGCACAAGTCCGCTCGTTACAGTCGTAATAGGAGGAAGACCTCACGGACGGGTCTTCAGGGATGGATTCGAGGAGCAAGGAGAATAACCCGGCGCGGCGTGCGCCGCGCCGGGTAGATGTGTCAAAAACTTTATCAGAGCACTATGTTGTCCTGATTTACAATACGCCAGGAGAGAACGCTGATGTTCACACCTACGTAGTAGAGGGGATCTTCGGGTTCGTCGGGGGTAACGGTTTCGTTGTCGGGGTCGAACACGCCATGGCCAACCTTGGAGAATTTGCTGACGGTGAGGCGGTAGGCATGGTTGCGCACCACGCCGTAGTAACCTTCCGCGGTGTTGTCGACCTCGTAGGTCTGGTGCTCAACGGGTATGTAGTACACGGAAGCGCCGTCGTTGAAGTTCACGGCCGGGTGTTCGGCGTTCTGAACAGACGCTATAGTAGCCGCGAAAGTCTTGCCGGTATATTCGGGCGCGTCTACCTCGCCATACACATTGTTGCCGTTCTCGTCCTTGTCGCCGGTGCGGTAGTAGAGTTTCAGACCTTCGGCCGGAACAACAACCACCTGTCCCATCTTGCCTGTGCCGTCAGACTCCAGGGCAAGCGCTGCGGTGCCCACCTGAGTGTATTCATTGGCGGCGGCATCGTAAGTATAGAAGTTCAGTTCGCCCTTGCTCTTGAGCTGATTGAGCAGATAGTTTTTATAAGCCTCGGTCTTGAAGAGCAGACCATTGTAGCGCACCATGTCGATGGACGCGCCGTTGGCGTCGCACACGCGGGCTTTAAGCGCCACGTGAGTCACACGTGCGGGCTTCACAAGCATCTTGCCGGTTTCGGTCTTGCTTGCTTCGAGAATCATGTCGGTGGAGTTGGTGTTCTCGTAGCAGTATTCCACCTCGCCGAGGGCGCGGCTGAGGTTGCTCACAAGCGAGTAGTTCAGCGGGTAGCTGCTGTTGTTCACGGGGTCGGCGTTGAGTGCGGCGTCGCCGTACACAGAGCTCTTGGCCCAGTAGCTGCGGTGGCGCTTGCTCTCGTTCCAGTCGGCCCAGAGGTCGGATTCGCTCCATCCGTCGAACTGCTTGCAGAGGTAGCTCTGGGGATTTGTGGCGTTGAGCGCCCAGCCCTCCACCTCCACATAGAGGTCGGTGACGGCTTTGTCTTCGTCGTTCTCGTCGCCGTTGCCTGCACCTGCGAGGCTCTGGTCGAGTTTGTAGATTACGTGTTCCACGCCTTCGGCATCGGTGTATGTGGTCTGCGGGGCGTTTTCAGAAATGTTGAGGGTAACTTTTGCAGCCAGACGCTCCACGTACACTTTAACTGCATTGCCGTTGGTCAGAGCTTCTTCGGCTGAGAGGTAGAAATCCTCGTCGCGCAGTCTGGTGGCATAATAGAAAGTGTCGTCGTGGTTGAGGTCGTCGGCGCTGAGATAGCTAGAGGTGCTCATCACGAATGTGCCGTTGCTCTGCTTGTCGGGGAAAGCAGTTGCATACTGCTGCAGAGCTGTGGCGGCGTCGGTGATGTTGGTTTCGGGGCATACGAAATCGGGAGCGTTGAGCACCGTGACCATGAAGCGGGGATAGCCGGTGGAGGTGAGTCCTTCGAGCACGAGGATATTCTCGGTGCCTATGTACTCGATGTTGTTGTTTTCATTGTCGCCGGGGGTTCCGAAAGAGGGGTTGCCCATGGAGGCGGTCATCACGTAATTGCCGGCGTTGTCGTAGAAGAAGAAACGCGCGCTGGTCACTTTGTGCTCATAGTCGGAGCCAAGCTCGAAATCGTCGGCGGTAGAGGGTGCACGCTGCGGAGCGGGACGCAGATTGTTCACATCGCTGATGTTGATGGTCATGTAGGCCACGTCGCCCACGGGCTTTTTGTCGTCGACGCCGTTGTTTGAGGGCTCGTCGGCTGAGCATGCCGCAAGAAGTGTCATTGCGGCAAATGCCATTGAAAGTTTACCTGAGAATTTCATTGTACTTTTTGTAGATTTTGAGTTATGATTGAACTGTTGTTTCTATTCTTTCACTGCTTGCCGGCGGTCTTCACCAGATACTCCACAGTAGCGCGGTTGCGCAGGGCAGCAACGCGCTCAGCCTCCGTGCGGGCTTCGGCGAGCCCCATGTCGGCGGCGGTGGCAAACAGTTGTTCGGCCCGCTCTAAATCGCCGCACATACCGGCCAGCACGCCGCGGGTATAGACAGCCTCAGCGGTGTCGCCGGCGCGTGTCAGATGGCGCTCGGCCTCGGCCGTACGACCGGCCCGCAGCGCCACCGTGGCGGCGTTGAGATTGCACTCGGAATCAAACGGATGCACGGCCGCAGCGGTGGTGTAGACATCGGCATATTCGGGGCTGTCGGAGGCATATGTGGCAGCTATACGCTGGAAGTCCACTGGGCGAAGACGGTCGGGCGCTGCAGCGTACACGCGCTTCAGCTCCTCGACGGAGGTGAAGTCCCTGAAACGGTAGCGCACCGTGTAGTCGGAGTGGCGCAGGCCCGGATACACATGTTCAAGTATGTACTTGTATTCGGCAGGGTAGCGGCGGCGCATCTCGGCGTCGCGAGCATCGGGCTCGAGAGCCGAACGCGCTATCTGAACGAGCTCGTCGCGGTGCGTCAGGCCGCACGTGTCAAGAAAGGCGTAAAGGCCTTCCCAATCCTCGGGCTCATAGTCGGTGCTCATGATTTCGGGGCTGAAATTGTAGTGCTCGCGCACATATTCCTTGAGCGACGCCGTGCGGCCCATGGCCAGGCGTATATTGTTCTGATACGAACCTTCGGGCGAGGCAAAGCCCTTGATGGTGATACGCGTGATTACGGCGTCAGGGTCGTTTTTCACCTTGTCTATCGAAGCGATAATCTTTGCTATCTCTTTGCGGTTTCCGCGATAGTCAGGCCGTATTTCGGTACGGTTCACCACGAAATCCACGAACGCTTTTCCCTCTGCCGTGCGCTCTACCACGCTGTCGCCTGTGAGCTCCACAAACCGAAACACCGGCTCGTAGACGGGCCGCTCGTAATCAAGCCTCGCCAAAGGCGTTTCGGGAGCCTGCACGGGCGCGTCGCAGCAGTGCGACACCTCTGCGCGCAGCACCACCACCGCCTGAGCCATCCATGGCATAAAAGGCGTAGATTCGCGGTATGCAATGACCCGGCCGCTGCCTGCCGGGTACATCGCACGACCCGCAGGCAAATCGTTGTTGCGGATATGCGAGTAATAACGGTTGCGGCCGGCCACGGCAAACGACGGCAGCACGACACTGTCGGTACCGGCGGCCGCGCGCACCACCGGGGTATAAAGCACCTCGCGGTCGCGGCCGGGCTGTATTCTTGCGGCGTCGACATCTATCGCAACGTGCAGTAAATCAGACTCTCGCCGCACGTCGACATCGGTCAGCGCAGACACATCTGCGGCGCGCAGGCCTATAGAGGCAAGTGCCACGGCCATAAGCGCGGCAACAAATCATATGGTATTCATATCAGAAAGTGTAAATCAGATTGACTGCCGCTTTTGTCGGCCCTACGTAGTTGTGCGGGTGATCGCTCTCGACACGTTTGCCACAGTCGGCGCACTCAAAACGGTCGTAGCGCGTGTACACCCATCCGAAGCCTATGGCGGCCTCTATATTCCAGTGGCGGTTGAGTATCCATGAGTAGCCATAGACAAGTCCGGCGCCGGCCATCCAGCCCTGAAAACGATAGTCACGCAGCAGGCTGAAATCGGTGCCCAGGAATTTGAAATCCATGTCGAGATTGCCGAAATTGTATTGACCGCCTATCAGATGCGCGCCTATGAAATGGCCGGAAAAAGCCTGGCAGAACCAATAACGCGCCTCGGGCTGCACGGCCCAGTGTTTCCAGCGCCGGCCGCCAAGTGTCCATGCATTGAGATTGCCGCTCACATCTACTGTCCATTGCGGCGCAACGCGCACTTCCGCACCACCGTTGAGTGTAGCGGTAGCATCATACAGCAGATTTGTCTTAATAGCCACATGCTGGGCGCCGGCCGTGCCGGGAAGCAGGCTACAGATGAACACACACATAAATGCTATTATCTTCTCTCTCATTTCAGTACAAGACAAGAACAATTGTTGTAAAGCAAGTGCAGTTTTGCAGATGAAGCAAAACCAGTGAAACCTATGTTATACCCTTACGGGTGCGTGTACGTTGTGAATCAGCGTCTTTTCTACCTTAGTCGCGCCATTTTTATGGCCGGCTGAATTTTTCGGCTGCAAAATTAGAAATATTTTTTGAATATTCGAGTTTATTTAACCAAAAAATATTGCAATTAATATTGATAACATGTTTAATTTATTGTAACATAGGCTACTATAGTTATTTTATTAATATATAGATAGTTACATCCGCAAAATCATTTGCGGATGTAACAAGAGGAAATATTCGGCTTAATTAACCGGGACTATATTTTGCGGCAGGGGAGAACTGTGGCTACAGCGCGAACACGTAGGAAACGAACGAATGTGCCGCGAGCGTGTCGTTGATGTAGCCTCCGGGAGTCTGTATGGCCAGCGGCACATCGGTGTCTTCAAAATTGCCGGCCACCACCACGCCGCGGCCGTCGGGCGTGGCGTAGGCTATCACGGGGGTGTTGCAGCCCTCGGCGGGCGCGCGGTAGGCTATCATGCGGCTGCCTGGCGGTATCAGATTGCTAAAATGCTTGACAGCATAGAATTCGGGTGTGTAGCGCACTTTCCTCGTTTGTGAGTCGACCTGTATCAGAGCGTTCTGCTTCCATCCCCAGGGGCTCTCGCCATCGTCGGGGAGCAGAAAGTTCCAGTTGTACCACTCGTCGCATCCATTGCCCATGTTGTCGGCTATGAGAAACAGCGTGTGCTCGCCTGCCTTCCAGTCCATAGAGCCGTTGCCGCACTCGCTCTCCGAACATATGTAGTGCAGGTCTGGATAAAGGCTGCGCATGGCCGGCAGTATCTCCCTGCCCTCCCACTGGAAGGCCGCACCGTCGATGCAGGCGCGCAGTCCGTCGTCGCCCATCACCTTCTCCACATGGTCCTGCCTGTTGGTGTTGAACGTGCCTATGTACAGCTTCACGTCGGGATGCTTACGACGCAGAGTCGGGGCCAGATAGTCGCGATTGAAACGTATGGTGCCCTCCGCTGTCCAGGGGCAGCCGGGATATGGCGTGTAGCTGTAGGCCTCGTTCTGATATATCACCATGTCCACCGGCACTCCCTGCTCGGCATACATGTCTATGAACTTGCAGAAATAGTCAGCATAAGCCTGCAGATAGCGAGGGTCCTGTATAAAATAGTCCTGAGTGGCCAGTCGCCGCGGGAACTGCCCGTCGCGTTCGCCGAGAAACTTCATTTCGTCCTCGTCGATGCCTTCCACCTCGCCGAACAGCAGATAGTCCGTTTCGGGACGCGCATTGTTGTGTCTGCTGCTCACCACCGGGTAGTCCTGGTTTATCTTCATCCAGCTCGGCGGGCTCCATGGCGAAATCCAGAACGTCAGCGCTGGGTTGTAACGCTGTGCGGCACGCACAAGCGGTATGATGGAGCGTTTGTCGCGCTCTATATTGAAATGGCGCAATTCGAAATCGCCCGGCACCTCGTCGCAGCTGTACCACGAGCGGCCGTAGTCGTTGCAGTTCATGGATATACGGCCGCGTGTGAAGCGCAGGTCGCCGTCGGGGGCGAACAGCCGGCGCATTATCTCGTCCTGCTCCTCCCGCCTGAGCATCATGAGAGCGTCCCAGTCCAACTCGTTGAAGGTCGTGCCCCAGGCGCGGAGCTCCACTCCCGGCGCCGACGCGTCGAACTTCAGCGGCACCGCGCCGCCCTCGGCACGGGCCGAGGTACGGAGCGACGACTCCACCCACGGGGCAGCGTCTGTGGTGACTATTTTCCTGACTTTTGCCGCGTGCGCGGCAATGGCGGCCACTGCCGCCAGAACCATAAGCAATACTCGTTTCTTCATATAAAGTAAATATATACCTTAGAATACGGCCTGCGGCGCCGGTCTACCTATGGCCGCACGGCTTTATAGCCGATGCGCGCAAGAAAACGCTCGGCCACCGGCTCCGGCATACCGTCGCGGCGCAGCAAGGCCGGAAGGTCGGAGTAATGCCTGCTGAAGCTCTCCACTATTTGGGCTGCACGCGCGGGATTGTAGGCCACGGCCTCGCGGACCACACCCATCGACGCGAGCTCGTCCTTGTGCGTGTCGTGCCCGTGGAACTTTATATACTCTACAGCCTGCGCCACGCGCCGGGCACGCCCCTTGATGCCGTCGGCCATATATTTCTCGGCCGAACCGAAATCCAGGCGCACCTCTGTGCGCGCATCGCACGCCACGGAAGGCAATTCCACGACTACGGCGAAATCGTCGCCATCGTAGCTCCAGTCAGCCGGCTGTCCGTTCACGCTCACATTTTGGGGCACGGCTGAAGACAGAAAACGCACCGTGCAGTCCCGCACCGAAGGCATGCCCGGATAGGCTCCCTCACGCGGCATCATGGTCAGGGCCACGGATGTGCCGGCGGCTTCGTGACACACACGGGTTGTGGCGCAGGCATGCTCGTAGTCCTTGTCGTTGCCGGCGTCCTCATAAAGTGTCATGGTGTGCAGGCCGTCGCCGGGAGCGACTGCAAGCACCAGACGGCCGTCGGCATTGTCGGCACGACGCACGTCCGACGGATACATCGGCAGCACCGAAGCCGCTTTCACATATACTCCATACTCGTCGATGGCGAAATCACGCGTGTGCGTAGCGCCTCCGTCGAGCAGCGTGCCGGAATGTAGCTCGTACCACTGCCCTTCGGGGAGCCATACATCCACCGACGCATATCCGTCGCTTGCAGGAGTGGTGACAGGAGCCACCAGCACATCGTCGCCGAACATATACTGGCGGCTGCGCGCATACGCTTCGGGGGCTTCGGGATAGTCGTAATACAGCGGACGGCACAGAGAAACGCCCTCGTCGTGGGCACGGCGCGCCATAGTGTATATGTAGGGCACCATGGCGTATCGCTGCAGTATCGTACGGCGTATCACGTCGCGGTATTCGTCGGCGAACACCCACGGCTCCTTGTTCAGCTCGCTGCTTTTGCTGCTGTGGGTGCGCATCACGGGGCTGAACGCGCCGAACTGCAGCCAACGCACATACATCTCAGGGTCAATGCCCGCGCCGAGCGGCAGATGGCCGCCTATGTCGTGGCTCCAGTAGCCGTACAGCACGTTTGAGGCGGTCGATGTAAAGTACGGCTGATAGTCCAGCGATTTCCACGATATGGTGGCGTCGCCGGAGAATCCTATCTGGTAGCGGTGATTGCCCAGCCCTCCCCAGCGGTGATAAAGCAGCGGACGCGTGGTGCGGTTGCGCTCCATATCGCTGAAAAACACATAGTTCACCCACCACGTGTTGTTCAGTCCCGGCAGCACCGAATCGTTAATGGCCTGCTGCCAGTCGAGCCACCAGAAATCCACGCCGGTCTGCTCCATCGGACGGAACACCTCGTTGAAAGCAGCCGATATCATCTTCTTGTCGCTGTTCACCCAGGCTATTTTCGAGCTGTCGGTCACCCCGAGGCGCGATGCCAGGCGCGGATACGCCTCCTCGTAGGGTTCGAAACCGTCGGCAGGATGCAGGTTCAGCGTCACGCGCACGCCCTTGTCGTGCATATGGTCCATAAATCCCTTGGGGTCGGGAAACAGACTCTTGTTCCAGGTCCAGCCGGTCCAGCCGCCGCGACCCGGATCGGTATAATGCCAGTCCATGTCGACCACAATCACGTCGAGCGGGATGTCATAGCTGCGGAATTTCTCCACCAGCCCGCGCAGTTCGCTGTCGGAATACGCCCAATAGCGCGACCACCAGTAGCCGAACGTGAATTTGGGCGGCAGCGGAATCTTTCCGGCAAAAACGGTGAAATCCTTGAGCGCCGACTTATAATCGTGCCCGTAGGCCATGAAATACCAGTCCTGCGCCCCGGAGGCGGCGCGACGTTCCTGCACCCAGGGCCAGTCGCTGTCGCCGTCGAACAGATACGAGTCCGAATCGTCGAGCAAGGTCCAGCCGTCGGTAGCCAGCAGGCCGTCCTCAAGCTCGCGCGTGTCGCCCTGCTTCATGTCGGCCACCCACGTCTGAGTCTGCACATCGCCGTCCAGGCCGTCGAGCGTGCGCATTGTGCCCTTGAGGTTGCCTTTCTGCGTCACTCCGGGCCGCCAGCTGAACGGGAAAAACCCTTTAGCCGAAACCACCGACAGATTGTCGCGCGTGAACGCACCCGTGCCCAGCTTGTATGTGAGCACAAGGCGCGATGTGGACAGCGTGAGTTTTCCGGCGGTTTTCCTGACCTTGAAATCCACGGGTTCATAGTCCCTGTTCACGGCGAGCTGCGAACTGTTGTCCACAAAACGCCCGTCGGGGCTCCATTCCATGCGCACCACTCCGGGCGTAATCACCGTAAAACGCACAGCCGAGTCGGCGTAGGCCACATTGTCGGCCGCAAAGCAGGCCATGCCGGCCAGCGCCGACACCGCACACAGTATAAGTTTTCTGATCATAACATGGTATTACTTTTTCAGATGCAAAATTAGTGTTATTTTTTTAAAGGAAAGGCAGGCTGTTATCAACATTTGTTGATGTGCGTGTCGATGAAAAAAGATAACTTTGCACCGCGAATAGAATCAATATCATACTCATGAAACATATTTTCTCTGCAATATTGGCTTTAACGTGCGCAGCCGGAGCTATGGCGCAGCCGGAACAGGCCGACAGCGCCGCCACGCAGCAGCTGCAAGAGATTGTGGTCAAGGCGCCCAAAGTCATACGCAAGGCCGACATGGACATATACCACCCCTCGGAAAGCGCCGTCGGAAATTCCCGAAACGGCATGCAACTGCTGGGCAACCTCATGATTCCTTCGCTCACGGTGGACGATGCGCTCGGCTCCATACGTGCGGCCGGGCAGGACGTGCAACTGCGCATCAACGGACGCCCGTCGACCATAGACCAGGTGCGCGCCCTGCTGCCCGAAACCATCAAACGCGTGGAGTGGATAGACAATCCCGGCCTGCGCTACGGAGGTGCCACATATGTGCTCAACATAATAGTGACCAATCCCACTGCCGGAGGTTCGCTGATGGCCATGGCAAAGCCGGCCCTCAACATGGCATGGGGCTTCTACATGGCCGACGCCAAAGTCAACACCGGCCGCTCGCAGTGGGAAGTGGGAGCCAATTTCAAGCTGACTGAAGGCACAAAGACCCATCGCGACTATCACGAAACGTTCACGTACGCCGACGGCACATCGCTCACCCGCAACGAAACCTCACGCGGCGGCGAGCTCGACAACTCGTTCAGCAACGTGTGGGCATCCTACAACTATATAAAACCCGACACCACCGTGTTTGTGGCTGAATTCGGCCTGTTTCAAAAGTTATCGGACCGCTTTCTATACAACGGCCTTCTTTCCTTGTCCGACGGCTCGGACGACCTGCTGCTCACCGACTCGCACGGCGACAAAGGCTCCACACCGTCGCTCTCGCTGTACTGGCAGCAGAATTTCAGGCACAGGCAGATGCTCATAGTCAATTTCAACAGCTCGTTTTATTTCGGACGCTCGTACTCTGACTACATCGAGCAGCTGCCCGCACAGCCGTCGCCGCTCAACGACATACACACCGATATCCACGACAGCAACCAGGCCTACGCCGTGGAAGCAGACTACATCAAGAACTGGCAGAACGGACGCCTCACAGCCGGAGCATCGTACACCGCCAACCGCAACCGCTCGGAATACCGAAACCTCGGCGGCGACATCTTCCACCAGCGGCAAGACAAGGTCTATTTCTTCGCAGAGTATTTCCACCGCTTCGGCAAGTGGACGGCCACGGCGGGCATGGGAGCGCAATACACCCGATTCGTATTCACCGAAACCGGCCTTGGCAACAGCTCCTGGAGTCCGCGCCCGCAGGCCACTGTAACTTATGCCCTTAATCAGAACCACAATTTCAGGCTCAACTTCACATCGTGGCAGTCCACGCCCTCGCTGGCGGAAACCAACATAGTGCCGCAGCAGCTCGACGGCTTCCAGTGGCGTGTGGGCAATCAGAATCTGAAGACCGCCAACTCGTACATGCTCACTTTCCGCTACGGCTTCAACCTGCCGAGGGTCAGCGGCTCGTTCGGAGTGCGTGCGTTCACTTCGCCCAACGCCATAACGCCTATGCTCTACTGGGAAGGCGAGCGCCTGATCACAAGCTATGAAAACAGCCGCGGTCTGCAGAACGTGTCGTTCTTCCTCGCCCCCCAAATCGAGATAGTACCGGGCTGGCTCAACGCCGGCGGCTATCTGCAATACCGCATGGAGCGTATGCGCGGCACAGGCTACACGCACCACAACAACGCATGGAGCGGCAATGCCAGCATACAGCTCACTCACTGGGGCTTTGTGCTGTCGGGCCAATACATGCGCGCGCAACGCGACCTGTGGGGCGAAAAAATATCGTGGGGCGAAGACCTCAACATCATAGAACTATGCTACAACTGGCGTGCATGGCAGTTCGGCGCCGGCGTAATCATGCCTTTCGGCAAATACGACCAAGGCAGCATGTCGCTCAGCAAATGGAACCGCAACGAGCAACACATGCGAATCGACATGCGCATGCCTTACATCACCGTGAACTACAACCTGCAGTGGGGCCGGCAGAAGCAGGGAGCGCACAAGCTCGTGGACGTGAGCGCCGATGCCGACCGCTCCACAGCCGGAGGTCGCTGACACACCACACTATATAGAGAAGGGTGCGCCAAAAAATCAGGCGCACCCTTCTTATATAGTGCAGGGGGAGGCAGGCGTTATTCGACGACTACGACCTCGTTGTCGGCATGAATACCGAAGCAATAGAACACGGTAGTCTTTTCATCCTGCTCATTGGGGTTAAGAACATGAACCCCGAATTCGCCTTCCTGAACCGGGAATGTAAGGATATAGGAGGATTTCCCATATTTTTTACCTTTGAATTCGATGTACTCCATGTTGCCTTCCGACACAGTCCCGAGCCAGTTCACATTGGCCAATTCCGCGCGGCGCTCTTTCTTCTTTTCTTCAAACTTTACCAGCTGTATGAAGGTGGTGGGATCGGTTTCGTTGTCCTTGCATTTCACTATCAGGACAAGGTTTTCCGATGGAAGGAATTGAGTTGCAGCTCTAGGCTTTTTGATAACAGCCTTTTTGCGGACATTGCCTACGCCGACAAGCAACAAGCCTGCCGAAGCCGAGGTCTTGACCTGAGGGATGGATTTTTCAGTAGCAACAGGGATTGTGTCGCCATCGGTTTTCAACACTACGACTTCTCCCGTCCACTCGGGCTCAAACTGCTGTGCAGATGCCAGGAAACCCAACGAGAGAAGGACCACTAAAATAAAATACTTTTTCATACGCAACTTTTTTTGCAAAAATAAACATTTTTAATAATTTTCCAAAAGAATTCGATAAAATTCGTCGTACAAGCCAACTTATCGCTTATTTTGAACAAACTATTGACAGGTAATACAATATTTTGTAATTTTGCAAGCGACAAGGGACTTCCTTGTCAGGACATACTATTATATACATAGAAGCGTTATGTCTTCTTCTTGTAAGTGAAAAGCCTAGGAAACTTAATCACGAGAACAAGAGATGGCTGACGGTTCCCGCGCATCGTAGCGTGGGGCTGTAGTTTTTTGCATCTGTCCTCAATCGGTTTTTTTACGGCACCCTGTCATTTTCAAGACGTGGCATACAGTTCCACGCTTCTGAATATCTAATGGTTCATGGAACTGGGAACCGCCGGAAAACCAATCATGAAAAGAATCTTATTGATGTGTTTCGTGGCCGCGGCTGCGATTTGTGCGTGGGGCAAGGACATAAAAATAGTCGTAATCCCCTCCGAAGCCACCATCAAAGTAAACGGCTCCTATTATGGCGACGGGAGCGCAGTGCTGAAAATCAAAAAGAACGATTTCGTATCGCTGGAGTGCAGCTGCCCGGGCTACGAAACCCTCAACACCCGCATCTACGGCAACGACGACCGAAAAACCATCGAGGTCAAGCTCAAAGAAGACATGCTGCTGAAGCAGACCACCGAATCGTCCGTGGCCAACAATTTCTTCTCCGTGAAGGTAAACAAATCCCTTTACTCCGACGACCCCGCCACCGGCAAGCGCAACTCTGAAAACGCATGGAAGCTGGCCCACAGCGTGCTGCTGAAATATTTCGACGAGATAATGACCTCCGACGCCGCTTCCGGCTTCATACAGACACCCTGGCTGTATAAAAACTATGTGGAAGCCGGCAAAACACTGCGCTGCCGCGTGACCATCAAGGAATCCAACATAGGCGGCGACCTCACATTCCAGATCAAGATGGCCTCTGAAATGGCTCCTATACAGGGCCGCAGCCGCGAGGAGTCCTTTCTTGAAACCAACCGCATCATGAAGGAGTTTGAAACTCTTATCAGCGAATTCCAGTCGCGCCTCGGCGAAAAGTAAACCGTCATGATACGCTTGGTAATAGCACTTGTAAGTGTCTTGTTTCTCGGTTTCGCCGACGCATCCGCACAGCTGGATGAGGTGACAGGAAAAATCAACAAATTCTTAGGGCGCGAAAAGGAGATTCAGATTGTGGTGATTCCGTCCGACGCGACCATCAAAGTCAATGGTTCATACTACGGCGAGGGCTCGGCGATGGTGAAAATCAAGAAGAAAGATTTCATTTCGCTCGAATGTTCCGCTCCGGGCTACGAAACCCTGACCACCCGTGTGTATGGCAACGACGGACGAAAGACCATCGAGATAAAGCTGAAGGAGGACATGCTGCTGAGGCAGACTTCCGAATCGTCCGTGGCCAACAATTTCTTCTCCGTGAGAATCAGCAAGTCACTCTACTCCGACGACAAGGCCACCGGCAAAAGAAATGCCGATAATGCATGGAAGCTCGCCCACAACGTGCTCCTGAAATATTTCGACGAAATCCAGACCTCTGACATGGCTTCGGGATTTATCCAGACTCCGTGGCTGTACAAAAACTATATTGATGCCGGCAAAACCCTGCGGCATCGCGTCACTATCAAGGAATCAAACATCGGAGGCGACCTCACGTTTCAGATAAAACTCACATCGGAAATGGCTCCGACGCAAGGCCGCAACAAGGAGGAATCCTTCTTGGAAACCAACCGAATCATGAAAGAATTCGATTCGCTGATAAGTGAGTTCCAAACCCGGCTGGGTGAAAAGTAAACACAAACAACCATACATACAACTATGACTCGCAAACTGATCATTCTGCTCACACTGGCAGTGGCCGCAGCCGTCAACGCTCACGGCCAGCTGAAAGAAACCTTCGACTCCAACTCCTGGCAATGGACCGAGTATTCGGCCGACCTCGGCAAGGCATACATCATAGAAGGCGTGATGCGCCTGGAAAGCAAATCCGACAACAACAATACCACGCTGGCCGATATGGTGGCGAACGTGGCCACGCACTCTTTCCTGCCCATGGACCCCGCGAAAGGTTTCAACATCAAATGCACGGCCACAGTGGAGCGCTTCGAGGGTAAAAAGCAATTCGGAATCATACTCGACTACCTCGACGACATGAACTGCATCGTGTTCATGATAAAAGGCGACTGCGCATGGCTCTACAAAATGAAGGAAGGCAAGATTGTGGGCCAGCAGAGAAACCAGTTCAAGCTTCAGAAAGGCAAAAAAACCACATCGCTCGACATCGAGGTGATTTACCTCGGCGGCGAGCTGGAATTCCGCGTCAACGACGTGCAGGCTCTCATGAGCAAGTACGTGCCCATCACCTCCAACGGCTTCGGTTTCTTCGCGTTCGGCAAATGCAAAGTCGATTTCGACGATGTTGAAATCGTGAACTGAGCGCACTCACAATCCGACCATATACACACGACACCCGGGCGGCTGTTTGCTGTCCGGGTGTCGTGTTTTGCAGCGCGGCGCTCCTGCGCGTCAGTCTATCTCGATTTTCCTGTAGCGCGGCACGAGGAGCTTCATGATGCACCACGCGGTGATGTAGCTCACAGCGCATATGCAGAACACTATCATGTAGCCGGCAGGCTTGCCCGTGAAGCCGAAAAACTCAAAGGCATCGCCACGGGCGGCTGCGTAGTCGAAAAACATGCCGCTGCCTTTGTTTATTACGTAGGCGCCTATGCCGCCGGCCATGGTGCCTATGCCCACTATAGACGCTACGGTGCTGGTGGGGAACATATCGCCTATGGTGGAATACAGGTTGGCGCTCCAGGCCTGATGGCCGGCGCCCGCGAGGCCTATTATTATGGCAGGCCACCAGGCTGAGTAGGCGCCGAGCGGCTGCGCAAGCAGCGCGAGCATGGGCAGGAACGAGAACAGCAGCATGGCGCGCATGCGGCCGGCATAAGGATTCATGCCCATGCGGTCAACGAATATCCTGGGCAGGTAGCCGCCGCCAATCGACACCACCGTGACTATGAGATAGAGCGTGAATATGAGTGCCTGCCCCATGGGAGTGTAGGACGCATAGCCATACTGGTCTGAAAAATACGCCGGCGTCCAGAAAAGGAAAAACCACCATACGCCGTCGGTCAGGGCCTTGCCGGTTATGAAAGCCCAGGTCTGCCGGAAGGTGAAACAGCGCCAGAAAGGAATAGTGTCGTGTTCCTCGGCCTGTATCTGAGCCTCGGATTCGCCTGCCTCGTCCTGACGGATGTAGGCCAACTCGGCGGCGTTGACATGGCAGGAGTGTTCGGGGGCGGAATACAGCCTGGCCCAGAAACCCATCCATACAAAACCCAGCGCGCCAATGATAATGAACGCCATCTCCCAGCCCCACATGTGGGCGAGCACGGGGATGCACAGCGGAGCGGCAAGAGCGCCTATGGAAGCGCCGCTGTTGAACAGCGCCGTCGAGAAAGCGCGGTCCTTTTTCGGGAAATACAGCGCCGTCACCTTAATGGCCGCGGGGAAGTTGCCTGCCTCGCCCAAGGCGAGCAGCGCGCGGCAGGCAAGAAACAGCCACACGCTCACACTTGCCACGGCGAGCGCCAGAGCGCTGCCGCTCTCTATGGCACGCAGCGCAGCTGTGGACTCCACGCCCTCGATGTGCATCGTGAGCCAACCGCAGCCTGCGTGCATGCACGCCGCGAGCGACCACACGAATATGGCCCACAGATAGCCCTTGCGCGAGCCGAGCCGGTCTATCACTTTGCCCGCAAAAAGGCTCACGCCCGCATAAAACAGCGAGAAGAAGCCCGTGATGTCGCCATAGTCGGAGTCGGTCCAGTGAAATTCAGGAGCTATGAAATCTTTCCATGTGAGCGACAGCACCTGGCGGTCAAGGTAATTGATTGTGGTGGCGAAAAACAGCAGTGAGCATATCACCCATCGCCAGTTTGAGGGTCGTGTGGTTTGTGTGGTCATGGAGTCGGTTAAGGTTACGCCTTCCGAGGGGAAGACAGCTGTGTCAGAACTTGAAATAATTCTTGGCGTTGTAATAGCAGATATCCTCTATCATCTGCTGCACGCGGCGCTTCTCATAGCCTGTGTACGGCACAAGCCCGGCCTCCACATCGGCGCCTACAAGGTCGCAGAGCGTGCGGCGGAAATACTCGTGGCGGGGATAGGACAGAAACGAGCGCGAGTCAGTGAGCATGCCCACGAAACGGCTCAGAAGCCCGAGCAGCGAAAGCGCGTTCATCTGTCGGCGCATGCCGTCGGTCTGGTCGTTGAACCACCATCCCGAGCCGAACTGGATTTTGCCCGGCACGGAGCCGTCCTGGAAGTTGCCCGTCATGGTGGCCACCACCTCGTTGGCAGCCGGATTCAGGTTGTAGAGTATCGTGCGCGCGAGCTTCCCCTCGCTGTCGAGCCTGTCGAGGAAGCGCGCACACTCCGTGGCCGTGGCAAACTCGCCTATGGAGTCAAAGCCCGTGTCAGGGCCCACCGCGCGCATCATGCGTGTGTTGGAATTGCGGATAGTGCCGTAGTGGAACTGCTGCGCCCAGTCGGTTTCGTGGTCCATGGCGCCGAACAGCACGAGCATCTTGCTCTTGAAGCGCCCGGCGTCGGCTTCGGAAGGCTTGCGCCCGGCGAGCACCTCGCCGAAAATCCGGCGGATATCGCTCTCCGTATAGTCGTCGGCATAGAATTTCTCCAGTCCGTGGTCGCTCAGCCGGCATCCGGCCTCGGCAAAGAAATCGTGGCGGCGGCGCAGAGCCTCCTCCAGCTTTTCAAAGCAGTCTATCTCCACACCTGCCGCGGCACCGAGGCGCTTGAGGTATTCGGCATACGCGGCAGGGTCCTCAACGGCCATAGCCTTGTCGGGACGCCACGTGGGCAGCACTTTTATCTCAAAGCCGCTGCGGCGTATGGCTATATGGTGCTCAAGACTGTCGGCGGGGTCGTCGGTGGTGCATACCGTTTCCACATTGTAGCGGCGCATCAGTCCGCGCGGCGTCATGCCCTCGCCGTGAAGCAGCTGCCTGTTACATTCGTCGAATATGCGGCGCGCGCTTTCGGGATTGAGAGCCTCGTCGATACCGAAAGCCGTGCGCAGCTCAAGATGCGTCCAGTGGTAAAGCGGGTTGCGGAACGTGTATGGCACCGTGGCCGCCCACTGCTCGAATTTCTCCCAGTCGGAGGTATCGGTGCCGGTGATGTAGCGCTCGTGCACGCCGTTGGCACGCAGCGCGCGCCATTTGTAGTGGTCGCCTCCGAGCCACAGCTCCGTGATGGAGCGGAAGCGCGTGTCGGCGGCCATAAGCGCCGGATCGAGGTGGCAGTGATAGTCGATCACGGGCAGGTGCTCGGCATGCCCGTGGTAGAGCTCGCTCGCGGTGGGCGTTCCGAGCAGGAAATCTGAGTCCATGAACTGTTTCATACGCCGGGCGTCACATTGCGAAAGCGTTGAACCCGCCGTCGACCACCGCCACCGTGCCGGTGACAAAGGCCGCAGCATCGCTCATGAGATAGTGTATGGTGCCGCACAGCTCCTCGGGCTCGCCCATGCGGCCGAAGGGCGTCTGACGTATCACATCGCAGCCGCGCTGCGTGTAGCTGCCGTCGGGGTTGGTCAGGAGCGAGCGGTTCTGCTCTGTGATGAAGAAACCGGGAGCGATGGCGTTGACGCGTATTCCCTCGCCGAATTTCTTGGCGCACTCGGTGGCCATATAGGCCGTGAAATTGCTGATACCGGCTTTGGCGGCCGCATAGCCGCACACGCGCGTCATGGGACGGAAAGCCGCCATAGACGAGAAGTTGATTATAGAACCGCGGCCCTGCGCCACCATCGGCTCGAGAAACACCTGCGTCGGTATCACGGTGCCGGTAAGGTTCAGTGTCAGCACCTTCTGAAACTGTTCGGGGTCGAGGTCGAAGAAGGTCTGCTCGGGTGTGATGGTGGCTCCTTTCATATTTCCGCCGGCGGCATTGAGCAGCGTGTCGATGCGGCCGTAGCGGGCCATAATCTCGTCGCGGTTGCGCACCAGCATCTCGCGGTCCATCACATCCGTGGCCATGAACTCGATGGAGCCGGAGGGCTTTTCGGCCATCACGGAGTTTACGATTTCACGACCCACATCGGCCTTGCGGCCGAGGATTATCACTTTGGCTCCCTCGTGGGCCAGATACTTGGCTATGGCACGGCCGAGCACGCCGGTGCCACCGGTGATTACGGTCACATTGCCTTTGATGTCAAAAAGATTCTTCATAGTTTTTCGGTATTTACAGCCGCCATGATACCGCTCACCATACCGAGCGCAAGCATGCGGCCATGAAAGGAATATCCGGCGTTGTAGCCCATCTTGTCGTCGCCGAGCATAAGCGGAGCATGGTCCACGCGCATAGGCACGCCGGGGCGCTCGCGCTCAAACGTGCGCACCACATCGATCAGACGCGGGTCGAGATGCGACGACTCGCGGAAATCGCCGTCGGGGAGCACCTCGCATATGCGTGCATGCACGAAATGCGTGCGCCGCGCATACTTTCGCGCCAGGGCGGGCACGTCGTTGTGCGCGCCCGCGCTCAGCGAACCGGCGCAGAAGGTGAGGCCGTTGTGCTCGTCGGGCACGGCGTTGAGAAACCACTCTATGTCCTCGTCGCACGTGACGATGCGCGGCAGGCCGAGTATCTGACGGGGTGGGTCGTCGGGATGCACACACATGTTTATGCCCCAGCGGCCGCACACAGGCATTATAGCCTCCAGGAAATACTTCATATTGGCACGCAGGTCGTCGCGTGTCATGCCTTCGTACAGTGCGAGCAGCTCGCGGAATTTTTCAACGGGCTTCAGGTCGTTTTCGGAAATATTTCCGTTCACAAAGCCCTGTGTCTTCACAATTATATTGTCGACAAGACGACGGCGACCCGCTTCGTCCATAGAGTCGGCGAGCTTCTGCATGCGCTCGAGGGTAGCGTCGTCGTAGTCTTTTTCAGCGTTTTTACGGCCGAGTATATGGCAGTCGAAATAGGCGAACTCGGCCTTGTTGAAATACAGGTTCGACGTGCCGTCGGCATTGGGATACTCCAGCTCGGTGCGTGCCCAGTCCAGCACGGGCATAAAATTGTAGCACACGGTCTTCACTCCCGCGCGTCCCAGGTTTTCAAGACTTGTCTTATAGTTTTCTATAAGAGCGTCGCGGTCGGCGCCGCCGTATTTTATGGATTCGCTCACAGGCAGACTCTCCACCACCGACCATCTCAGGTCGTGGTTCTCTATGAAAGCCTTCATTTTTTCCACCTCGGCAAGGCTCCACACCTCACCGTTGGGGATATGGTGCAGCGACGTCACTATGCCTTCCACGCCTATCTGACGCAGCATGTCAAGTGTGATTTTGTCGCCGGGGCCAAACCATCGCCATGTTTTTTCCATATCGGATATTTTTTACTGATAAAACAGACAAACCGGCTTGCGGGGACGCGCCCAAGCGCGCCCCGCAGCGGTTTTTATCGGAGGGTTACGCGTTATGCGTACATGTTGACAATGGCTTCGTAGAGCTCCTGCTTGCCGGAGGTCACGGCGGGCTCGCCCACCTGACGGCCATGCTCGGCCAGCTGCTCGAGGCTCAGACGGCCTTCTTCGAAGTCCTTGCCCATGCCGCCGTCGAAGCTCGAGTAGCGCTCCGTGAGCATCTGCTTGTAGGGCGATTTCTCAAGCACGTCGGCTGCGCTCAGAAGCGCGCGGGCCATGGCGTCCATGCCGGCGATGTGAGCTATGAAGATGTCCTCGGCGTCGGTGCTGTTGCGACGCGTCTTGGCGTCGAAGTTTGTGCCGCCGTGGCCAAGACCGCCGTTGCGGATGATCTGCATCATGGCCTGTGTGAGCTCGTAGTTGTCAATCGGGAACTGGTCGGTGTCCCAGCCGTTCTGATAGTCGCCGCGGTTGGCGTCGATGCTGCCGAGCATGCCGTTGTCGACGGCCACCGCAAGTTCGTGCTCGAACGTGTGGCCGGCAAGAGTGGCGTGGTTCACCTCGATGTTGACCTTGAAATCCTTATCCAGACCGTGGGCCTTGAGGAAGCCTACTACGGTTTCGGTGTCAACGTCGTACTGGTGCTTGCTCGGCTCCATGGGCTTGGGCTCGATCAGGAATGTGCCCGTGAAGCCTTTCGAGCGGGCGTAGTCGCGGGCCATCGTCAGGAAGCGGGCGAGGTGTTCCTTCTCACGCTTCTGGTCGGTGTTCAGAAGGCTCATGTAGCCTTCGCGGCCGCCCCAGAACACGTAGTTCTCGCCGCCCAGGGCGATGGTGGCGTCGATGGCGTTCTTGACCTGTACGGCAGCACGAGCCACTACGTCGAAATCGGGGTTCGTGGCGGCGCCGTTCATGTAGCGGCCGTGGCTGAACACGTTGGCTGTGCCCCAGAGGTTCTTGATGCCCGTGGCGGCCATCTTCTCCTTAAGATAGGCCACGATGGCGCGCATGTTCGACTCATATTCCTCGACGCTCGAGCCTTCGTCCACGAGGTCTACGTCGTGGAAGCAGAAATACTCGATGCCGAGTTTCTCCATTATCTCGAAACCGGCGTCGGCCTTGGCCTTGGCACGCTCTACGGGGTCAGTGGCCACGTTCCAGGGATATTTCTTCGTGCCGCCGCCGAACTGGTCGCCGCCCTCGGCGCACAGTGTGTGCCACCATGCCATGGCGAAGCGGAGCCAGTCTTTCATCTTTTTGCCAAGTACCACGCGCTCAGCGTCGTAGTAGCGGTAGGCCAGAGGATTGTAGCTCGAGGTGCCCTCGAACTTGATTTTGCCAATCTCGGGAAAATATTCTTTTGCCATTTCTTATAAAGTTTTATTTATGGGTTTTTATAGTCGAGTTTTGTATGTATAGACGTGTTATTCCGTCATGCGGCTTTTCCAAAGGGCATACGCCTCAAGCACGGCAGGACGCGTGGCAGCATCGGGAGTGATGGTGCCGAGCAGTTCGAGCGAAGCAAACGCTTCCTCGCGGTTTTTATAAATGCCCGCTCCGATGCCTGCGCCTTTGGCCGCGCCCACACTGCCGTCGGTATCGTAGAGGCGTATGGTGGCACCGCTCACATCGGCGAGTGTCTGCCTGAACACGGGGCTCAGGAACATATTGGCTTTGCCGGCGTGTATGCAGTCTACGGCCAGGCCGAGTTTCTGCATTATCTCTATGCCGTACATGAAGGAGAACACGATGCCTTCCTGGGCGGCGCGTATGATGTGCCTGCGGTCGTGGGTATTGAAATTGATGCCGTGCACCGAGCATCCCGGGTCGCGGTTCTCGAGCAGGCGCTCCGCACCGTTGCCGAAAGGCATGATGCTGATGCCGAGCGAACCGGCGGGCACCTGTGCGGCCAGCTCGTTCATCTCGTCGTAGCTGATGCCTGCGGGAGCGATGTTGCGCTTCACCCAGGAGTTGAGTATGCCGGTGCCGTTGATGCACGTGAGCACGCCTATGCGCGGCGCAGCGGCTGTGTGGTTTACGTGCGCGAAATTGTTGACACGCGACAGGGGGTCGTAGTCAATGGTGCCGTTGACGCCGTACACCACACCCGACGTGCCTGCCGTAGAGGCTATTTCTCCGGGCTCGAACACGTTGAGCGAAAGGGCATTGTTGGGCTGGTCGCCGGCGCGGTAGGTCACGGGCGTGCCTTCCGCCAGGCCGAGCTCGGCGGCAGCGGTTGCCGTCAGGCGGCCCTGCTCGCAGAACGTGGCGCGCACCTCGGGCAGGATGTCGGCCGGGAATCCGAAATAGTCCATCAGGAAAGCAGCCGGCGCATCGGCCTTGAAATCCCAGAGCATCATTTCGGAAAGTCCCTCAGGATTGGTCACAATCTCGCCTGTCATGAGCATGGCGATATAATCGGCCGGAAGCATTATCTTGTAGATGCGCTCGAACACCTCGGGTTCGTTTTCCTTGACCCACGCGAGTTTTGCGGCGGTGAAGTTGCCGGGCGAGTTGAGCAGGTGGCCGAGGCACTGGTCGGCGCCGAGCTCCTCAAAAGCCTTGCGTCCGTAGGATACGGCGCGGCTGTCGCACCAGATTATGGAATCGCGCAGGGGCTTGAGGTTGCGGTCCACGCACACCAGTCCGTGCATCTGATAGGAAAAACCGATAGCGGCAATATCGGCCGGATTGACTTTGGCTTTTCCCACCACTGCTGCGGTGGCCTCCTTGAGGTATTTCCACCAGCTGTCGGGGTCCTGTTCAGCCCAGCCGGCGCGCAGCGCCTTGATGGGTGCTTCCTGCTTCGGATAGAAATCGGAAGCAAGGGCACGGCCCGTGGCAGCGTCAATGAGCGACGCCTTTACGGAAGATGTGCCGATGTCATAGCCTAATAAATACATTGCAATGTTATGTTTGGGGTTGATATCATCTATAGAGGTTAAGGAGCGAGTCGGAAGGCGATTCGAAATTGCTGATGGGCAGCTGCACCTTCATGTACTCGTCGAGAGTGTGCGCGGGGCGCTCCATGTCGGCCGGCAGAGGCATGCCGGAAAACTGCGAGAAATAAAGCAGGCAGGCATCTCGCCACCAGCGCGCGTCGCGTGCCTGCGTGCGCAGCGAGGCTGCTGTGTGCGCGAAGACTTCGGGACTCACATACGGCTCGGCCGAATTCCATGCCGCCACATAGCCGTCGACGGCTTTCACGCCGCGGTCGTAGACCCGGCACAGTTCCTCCCAAAGCGTACGGCCGCTGCGCATGGTGCGCGTCCACGGCACATGGTGAAACCACAGCAGGAACTCTTCGGGACACGTGTCGGGGTTGTCAAGCACCCGTGCGAAGCTGTCGGGATACTGGGCCGTGGCACCGCTGCCGCGGCTCGAACGGTCGAAGCCCAGACCGTAGCGGTCGGCACGGTGGTAGTAGCGCGGCAGCCAGTCGGGACGTGATCCGGGCACATCGCACCAGGGCTCGGGTCCGTAGTGATGGCCGAACGCAAACAGGTGATGGAGGCCGAGAGGCATCATATAGTCCACCACGGCCTCACGCGAGCCGAGAAGCATGGCGCGCACGGCGTCGCGCACACTGTCGGGCACGGCTGCGGGCTGCGTATAGAGGTGCATCGCGGTCCACTCGTCGGCGATATCGGCCGGGGCAAGGCCCGGGTTCCAGGCCAGGCGCCCGAAAGCATACCAATTGGCATCGGCCAGCGGATGGCCGGTCATTATTTCGTCGTCGCCGGTATTGGCCACACCGGCTATGGCCGTGAGGCTCTCGGGGGCCACGTAACTGAAAAATTCCGTCCACATGGGAGCAAGGAAGGCCACGTGGTTGCTGTGGCCGAGATATTCCTGCGTGATCTGGAATTCCACCATCTGCGGCGTGCGGGGCATGGCTCCGAACAACGGGCTGTAAGGCTCGCGCGGCTGAAAATCCACAGGTCCGTTTTTCACCTGCAGAATCACGTTGGGCGCAAACTCTCCGTCCAGGGGCTCGAATTCCAAATAAGCCTGCTTGGCGCGGTCTGCGTCGTCAGAAGAATATACGAACGCGCGCCACATCACCACGCCGTCGTGCGGCTGCAGTGCCTCGGCCAGCATGTTGGCACCCTCGGCATGGCTGCGTCCGAAATCGCACGGACCGGGCTGGCCTTCGGAATTGGCTTTTACCAGAAATCCTCCGAAGTCGGGTATCAGAGCATAAATCTCGTCGGCTTTGCGGGTCCACCAGTCGCGCACGGCGGGGTCAAGCGGGTCGGCCGTAGGCAGCGAGTCAAGAGCCATCGGCGAAGCGAAATTCACCGCGAGATATGTGCGCATACCATATGGGCGCAACACATCGGCTATGGCGCGCACCTTTTCGAGATACTCGGCCGAGAGTATGAGCGGCGATGCGTTCACATTGTTGAGCACGGCGCCGTTGATACCTACCTCGGCACAGCGCTGCGCATATTCGGCATAGCGTGGCGAGATGGTGCCGGGCAGTTCGTCCCATTTCCAAAGGCTGCGGCCTGCATAGCCGCGCTCCACGGTGCCGTCAAGATTGTCCCAATGGTTGAGCAGTCGCAGAGCATACGCGGGAACCTCGACCACGTCGCAACCCGCCGTGTCGGCACCGGTGGCGTGCATGCGCACAAGGTGGCACGCGCCATACAGCAGGCCTGCCTCGGACGGCGATGCCACCGTATAGCGTCCGGCGCGGGAACTCGTTATGCGAAAGGCGTCGGCCGAGGTCAGCGCGGCGTCGGCAGTGTCGATGCGCAGCTCCACGCCGGCGTCAGGATAATGGTCGGCCAAATAACGCGCGGCAAGCGGCGCGGGCTGTTCGGCCGCGCCACAGGCCGCGAGTATTACGGCCGCGAATATGTAGGTTGCGATGCGTTTCATTCGGCTGTTCCGCCACCGTCTATGGTGTGTATGCGGCCGTTTTCGTCGTAAGTGAGTTCGCACACTTTAAGGCTGCGGAGCCAGGACTTGCCGCCGGAGGGCACGCTGTCGTGGTGGAACAGATACCACTTGCCTTCGTACTCTATGATGGAGTGGTGTGTGGTCCAGCCCACAACAGGTGTGAGTATCACACCCTGGTACACAAAGGGACCGTAAGGATTGTCGCCTATGGCATAGCACAGCAGATGGCTGTCGCCGGTGGAATAGGAGAAATAATACTTGCCGTTGTATTTGTGCACCCACGAGGCTTCGAAGAAGCGATGCGGGTCGTCGGCGCGCAGAGGTTTGCCCTCGGCATCCACCACCTGCACGGGACGCGGCTCTTCGGCGAACTGGAGCATATCCTTGGTCAGACGCACGCAACGGCTGGGGAGCGACGGTTCGGCGCCTTCGGGCAGTTCGGCCGACTCAAGAGCCTTGTTGTCGCGGTAGCGTTGCAGCTGTCCGCCCCACAGTCCGCCGAAATACAGATAATACTCGCCGTTTTCAGGCAGCACGCATATATCCATGGAATAGCTGCCGCGTATGGGGTCGGGCTGCGGAATGAACGGTCCTTCGGGACGGTCGGCCACAGCCACGCCGATACGGAAAATATCGTTCTGGTCCTTGAGCGGGAAATAGAGATAGTATTTGCCGTCTTTCTCCGCGCAGTCGCAGTCCCAGAGCTGTCGTCCGGCCCAGGGTATGTCGGCTATGTCGAGCGCCTTGCCGTGGTCTGTGACTTTTCCCGTCATGGGGTCGCCGTCGATGGAGAGCACGTGCATGTCCTTCATCACATACTGGTCGCCGTTGTCGTTCTCCACGTTCTCGCACTCCCAGTCGTGCGAGGGATAAATGTATATCCGGCCGTTGAACACATGCACACTGGGGTCGGCCATATAATCGTCAGGAAAAAGATATCGTTTCATTTTACGCTATGGTATTGGATAAGTTTTTTCATAAAGGGTTTCATCTCGTAGTTGCGGTCAAACAGCAGCGGGTATTCCTTGCGTCCGCGCATCGGCCATCCGTTTTTCCAGGAATCGCCGTCGCTCACCCCCCACACCGTCACGCGGTCTATCACATCGGCATGGCGCACGAACATGCTCATGAAGGCGTCCATGCGGCTGTTCCATATGGCGGCCACGTCGTCCGGCAGATTGTCGGGATACGGATTGAGCGCTTTCTGGAACGCAACCACGTCGGCCACGTTGGCCGAGCGGGTGAGCGTGGGCAGGGCACTCATGTCCCACTCCGTGATCATCACCTTGCAGCCCGTGGAGGCAAACGCTTCTATGGCCTGCTCGAACTGTCGGAAATCGGGATAGTCCATGCCCATGTGGCCCTGCATGCCGATGGCGTCGATGCGCAGTCCGCGGTTCTTGAGCTCGCGCACCATGCGCACCACGGCATCGCGGCGGCCCGGCACGTTCATGCCGTAGTCGTTGTAGTACAGTTCCGCGTCGGGGTCGGCTTCGTGGGCATACTGGAAAGCCAGCGGTATAAACTCTTCGCCGAGTATCTCGTAGAAGGGGCTTTTGCGGTAGGCGCCGCTCTCGACAATGGCTTCGTTGACCACGTCCCAGCCTTTGATGCGGCCTTTGTAGCGTCCGACCACTGTGTGTATGTGGTCGCGCATGCGCGCTTTCAGCGTGTCGGCGCTCACGTACTGTCCGTTGTCGTCGTACGGAAACCACGGAGCGAGCTGGCTGTGCCATATCAGGCAGTGTCCTATCACGGTAAGGCCGTTGTCCTCACCGAATTTCACAAACGCATCGGCATCGTCCCAAAAATAGACATCGCGCTCGGGATGTATTTTTTCGGATTTCATCACATTTTCGGGAACCACGGTATTGAAATGGCGCTTCACCACTTCCGCGCCCCGCGCGTCGGTTTCCTTGGCCTGAGCGTCGTTGATGGCTACTCCCACACGGAACATGTCGCCGAAGGCGTCTTTCATGGTGGCTTCGCCTGATGCGGCGGCGCCTAAGGCTGCGGCCGCTGCGAAAAGTAAGCTGACAGTCTTTTTCATTTCGGAATTACAGTTTGTGTCGACGCTCTATCTCGGCATTGATTTCGTCAATGCGTGCGTCGTCGAGTTCATATTTTGATATGATAAACATGGACACAAGAAGCAGCACAGCGGGTATCACGGCCACAAGCCAGAGTATGCCCTGCTGCGCGAACGCGCTCTGCACGGCGGCGTCCTTGTCGAAGCCCACGAACGCGAGCACCAGGCCGGGCACCACTCCTCCCATGGCCATGCCGGCCTTGTAGAATATGCCGGTAAGGGCGTTGACAATGCCGCTGATGCGCTTGCCGTGGGTGTACTCGCCGTAGCTTATGACCTCGGGCACGAGAGCCCACATATAGCCGGTGGCCACTATTATGCCGGTGGATTTGACAAACTGCGCCACATATACGAGCCACATATGCTCTTTAAGGGAGGGTACCATCGATATGGCGTAAAGCATGGCCATGCCTACGACGGCCGTAGACAGGAAGATATAAAACATGCCGCGCTTGCCCACCTGCTTCTTTATCCACGGAATCATGGGCATGAATATAAACGCCGGGAAGGAGCCAAGGCCCATGAACACCGACAGCTCGCCGGCGCTGCCGCCGAGGTTGTAGTTGATGTAGTAGGCACCTGCGCTGTTGCTTATGGCCATAAGGGCGAAAGCGGTGATAAAGAAGAACGCGAGGATGCGCAGCGGGCGGTTGCGCACAAATTCGAGCCACAGGTCGCTGACCTTGACGTTTTCGGTTTCGCTTTTGTCCATCACCACGCGCTCGCGGCACTGCGAGAAGCAGAATATGAGCAGGGCAAGACCCACGAGGCCGTAAATCGACATGGTCATGAACCACGCGTAGTCGTTGCTCGAAAGGTCGGCGGTTTCGCCCGGGTCAAACAGTTTCACCAGCATCGGGATGCCCATGCCCACGGCAAGGCCGCCGAGATTGGCCATGAACATGCGGGTGGAGGTGAGCACCGTGATTTCGTGTGTGTCGCGCGTGAGCGACGCGTTGAGCGCGCCGTACGGCACGTTGACGAGTGTGTAGCACATCGAGAGGCCCACATAGGTCACGTAGGCATACACCAGCGAGCCGCTGAAGCCGTTCCAGAAGCAGAGTATGGCAAAACCGGTGAGGGGTATGCCTCCAAGCACGAGATAGGCCCTGTACTTTCCGAGCTTCGGGTCGCGCTTGTCGACAAACGCGCCTACGAGCGGGTCCCAAATTACGTCGACTATGCGCACTATGAGAAACATCACGGCGGCAACTGCCGGGTCGAGCCCGAACACATTAGTATAATAGAACAGCAAATACATGCTGATGGTCTGGTAAATCAGATTCTGCGCAAGGTCGCCGGAGCCAAAACCTATGCGCTGCAGCCAGGAGAGCTTGTAGAAGCCGTTGCTTTCTGTAGTCTTGTATGTGTCAGTCATGGTATAGTCTAATTATTTTTTCACGGGTAGAGATTTTGTCACTGCTTCGGCTACGCGTTTGCCGAGAGTCTTTTTGTCGAGAGGATGTATGTCGTTCCACTCTCCGAGGTCGCTGTTGCGGATGAGTGTCGCAGCGGGGTCGGCGTCGGCCACCTCGGCCTGACGGGCGCGCATTTCTGCCCATGCTCTGCGGCCGCCGACGTCGCTCTTGTGCAGGAAATCGGCCAGTTCCACGATATAGAACGGCATGTCCGAACGGCCGAATCCCTTGCGCCAGTCGGCAATCATTGCGGTAAGTTTGTCGGCATATTCGGCACGGTTGCCCACGTTCGACTCGCCCTGATACCACACCACGCCGGCAAAAGGCACATTGAACAGCGGCGCAATCATGGCATCGTACAGCACCACCGGCGTGTAATGATAAAACTCCATGCCGGGGCCCTGCGGCATACGCGCACCTGTGCGGTGGCGCCACTGCCCTTCGAGCGAAACCTCGCTGCCATCGGCAAGTATCAGTTTGTACGGCTTGTCGAGCACGAAACGCGCGCGGCCGCCGCCGCTTATGCCACGCACGGTGATTACGTTGTCGCCTTCACGCAGCACTCCGGCCGGCACCTTATAGATGCGCGGCGGATACTGGTAGCCCACCGTGCCCACGAACGTGCCGTTGACAAAAGCCGAATCGGCGCCCTCGAAGCATCCGAGGCGCAAAGTGGCATCGCCTGCAGCCTGACCGGCGTCGAGGCTCACATGACGCCGCAGCCAGTGGCTTCCGGGGTAGTGCCTGGCGCTGCGGGGGTCGTATGCCCAGTCGGACTCAAGCAGGTCCACCGTGTCCCAGTCCGAATCGTCGAGATTGAAATCGCTCCACTGCACGTCGCCCGTACGTCCTGGGTCCGACAGATAGAGCTGCTTGTTCCAGCGCGCGTAGTTCTCGCCTTCGAGCTTTTTTATGCGCTCGCGGTAGCCGTCGTCCTCATAAAGCTTTTTCTTGGCGAGGTCGGCCGGCCAGCGCGCAATGGTTTCTTCCGATGTCCATGCTTCTACCGGCGTGCCTCCCCAGCTGGCATTGACTATGCCCACCGGCACGCCTGTGGCGGCATAAAGCTCTTTGGCGAAAAAATAGGCAAGCGCCGAGAAGGCCATTACGTTTTGCTGCGTGCACGGCTTCCAAGCCGCGCTGCTGGTGTCGGAAAGCGGCCCGTGGAAAGCCGTGGTCTGCGGCACTGCATACTGTCGTATGGAAATGTTCTCATACGCGGCCACCTCGTCGGCAAACATATCAGTGACACGGCGCACCGGCAGCTCCATATTGCTTTGGCCGGAACACAGGAACACATCGCCGGACAGCACATCGTCAATTTTAAGGTCGTTGACTGAGATGGTGTACGGGCCGCCTGCTTTCAGAGCCGGGAGCTCGAGGCTCCAGCGGCCAAGACTGTCGGCGGCGACACTGACGGCACGTGATTTTTTTGCGTTGCTGCGGGCAGTGACGGTTTCGCCCGGATCTGCGGTGCCCCACAGCTTCACCGGCACGCCGCGCTGCACCACCATGCCGTCGGTCAGTATGGCAGGAAGGGTGACAGCGGCCGAGGCGCCGAAAGCGACACCGAACACCGCGGCAGCCGCGAATATGTATTTCGATATTTTCATAGTATCAGGATTTATCTGTAGTTATAGGTTTTTACTCGGACTATTTTGTTGTCGTCGACACTTATGCGCACGTGGCGTCCCTGGTGGGTTTCATCGCCGTTGAAAGTACGCACGCGCGTGAGCTCGCCATTGGCGCCTACGGCCACTTCTTCCACTCGGGCCAGCCCCACGCGCTGCGCGGCATTGTAGCCGGCAGCGGCTGCGCGTTCGGCCCCGTCGTTGAGGAAACCGTCTTCGCCGAGTTTTCCAACGGGCGCGCCACCTTCGCTGACATGTTCGAATTTCGCCACCACGCCCGAACCGACAATCACGTACTCGTCCGGGGCAAGCCGGATAATGATGGCGGCCTTGTCGGGCCAAGGCTCTCCGCTCGTGGCACGGGCGTCCCACGGCAGTGTGAAATAATGCGAAAGCGTGATGCGCGTATCGCCGTACACCAGCACGCGCTCAGGCTCTTCGGCGGTGAGCATCACGGCATCCATGGTGTTCCGGCCCTGATGCGCGGCTATCAGCGGCATGGCCTCGCGCAAAGTTGCGTAGGCTGCCACCATGGGCGCCGACGGGGCATCGCTGCCGTTTTCTATCGAGAACGGGCTGATGCCCAACGCGTCGTGATGGCCGAAAACGTAGTATGCCTGCGCGCCGTTGCGGTCCTCGCGCTTTACTTCGGGGATAAACAGAGCGTTGTCGGGCAGCGCGTACTGCGACACCCATGCCGGGAAGCCGCTGTCGTAAATATCGGGCGAGAGAAAATCCACCGTGGGCGCGGCGGCGTGCCATATGTCTTTGAGATGCGCCAGCGGACCGGCCGACGGATATTCGCCGGGACGGCGGCCGCGGCTGTTGAGTGCGGCGTTGACATAGAGCGGCCTTGTGGTTATGGCACGGGCCATCCGGGCCAGCGCCTCCACATAGCGCGCGTAGTTCCACGCCATGAAATATTCGTCGGTATAGCGGTCGTCGCCGAACACGTCGGCCCATGCGCCAGCCTTCTTCATGCCGGCATCTTTCCATTTGGCGAGCAGCGAGGGGTGCAGGCTCTTTTTATTCTTGGCCAGATGCTTCATCAGTTCCGCAGGCACACCCTTGGCATACTCGGCATCGGCAAGAGCGGAGTGGTCGCGCGCGTCCTCAAGCATGCCGATTTCGTTTTCAATCTGAATCATCAGCACGGTATTGTCGCGGTCTACCTCATCCACATGCTTCAGCCACGCGGAAAAGGCGCGGCCATCGGCCTCAAGCACCGCCGGAGAAAACGCCGACGCTATCTCAAGAGGCCTTCCGGCGGCTGTGCGTGCCCGCGGGAAGCGCTTCGTGTCGGCCTTGAACCATTCGGGAGCATAGCAGCTCATCGAGTTTTTCCATGCGCCGAACCACAGAAACACCACCTTGAGCCCGTTGCGGCGTGCCTCGTCGATTACTTTGTCGGTAAGCGAAAAATCGTATTGACCCTCGACCGGCTCTGTCAGTTCCCAGTAAGCAGGCACAAGCACCGTGTTGAGATTCATCCTCGCAAGGCGGGGAAAGATGGCTTCGATATCGGCATCGCAGGAGGCCGACGAGTTGCCAAGCTCTCCGCCAAGTATCAGAAACGGCCTGCCGTCTATACTGACTTGCGGAGCGGCACCTGTGCGGTCGAGGCGAACTTCGGCGCCCCCCACAAAAAACACCGCGCAAAAAGCTATCAGAAGCGCAATTCTATTCATGGATTTGTCAGGTTTCAGTTTTCAACGCAAATTTACGAATAAAGTCCCTATAACGCGGCCACGTATGTAACATTTAGTTTGCACTGCGTAACATCGGCGTTGCCTATTTCTTGTACGGCGTTTCATCCATGAACAGATGGCTCGGCTCATATCCTCCGCCATCCACTATAAGTTTCTCAAATACAATGCCCGGAGCCATGGGCTGCAACACCACGGTGTGCGTGCCGTCGGCGGCGGCATCGCTCAAGGGCAGACGCACCACTTTTTCCACCACGCGCGAAGCCACGGTGGGATAGAACACGGTATATATATTCTCGGGGGCTTCGTTGAGATCAGCATTGAAATTGACGGTCACAGGCTCGCAGCCGTCGATGCTCACACTATAGCAATGGCCGCCTATGTTAAGAAAATCGAGCGTAGATTTCACAACCACCCGCACATCCACCGAATCGGCATCGAATCCGGGAAGAGCCACACGGTAGCTCAGACGGGCATCGCCCACCGGCTCGGTGTAGGGCATGAGCGCGACACCGCTGAGGGTGCGTCCCATATCGGGCACCACCACCCACGATGTGGAGGGCGTGGCCGCGGATTCATGGAAATGCTCGGCCTCGATTACTGCCACGCCGCGGCGTGCCTCGGACGTGTAGCCGCCGCTGTTGCGTTCAACACCGGCTACGCGGCGTATTTCGGGCAGGCGGTCGGCCGGGAAGTTATCGTTCCAGGAGGTATAGCCTATATGTTTCTGAGTCATCATGCCGCGCCACTTGCCGCCGGCTATCTTGTTGTTGTAGACATCGGCCAGCTCGGCGTCGCGGGCGAAGCAGCGCTCCACGCGGTCGGCCCATTCGTTGGCCACGGGGTCGCCCGCCGCGTGCAGCTTATGATTCATGGCCTGCGCATAATACATTTCATAAATATTGGACATAGCCTGCACGGGGAACAGAATCAGCTGGAAATAAGCATCACGGGCCTCTGCGGGCAGTTTGAGATAAAGACGCAGAGCTTCAGCCTCGAGTCTGGCGTACTCGTCGGCCACGCGACGCCACTCGCCGTTGTCCAGGTTGTAAGTCGAGGCGTCGAGCATCTCGGCTGTCACACGGCCGTTGTACTTGCTGTAAAGGTTGAGAATACGCGCGGCCTCGTCGCCGAATTCCTCGCCGAAGATCCCGCGGCAGAACGCGCGCGGATGCTCCATGAAATCCGACGCATTGTAGCGCGTGGGATTCCACGCCATATCCAGGAAGAGCGTGATGGGGTACTCCATGGGCTTGAGGTCGCCCACGTTAAGTATCCACAGCTTGTCCACACCGTAATCATACGTAAGGCGCAGCTGCTCCCACATGCCCTGAATAGGCGTCACGTTTATCCATTTGCTGTTTCGTGGCGCGCCCACGTAGTCCACATGATAATACATGCCCCAGCCTCCGGGATGCTTGCGTTCCTGCTCTCCGGGCAGGCGGCGCACATTGCCCCAGTTGTCGTCGCACACGAGCATTATCACATCGTCGGGCACTCTAAGACCCTTGTCGTAGTAGTCAAGCACCTCCTTGTAAAGAGCCCACACCTGCGGCGTTTCCTTGGCTTTTTTGCCGGTGGTCTTGGCTATAATCTTGCGCTGGTTGTCGATAATCTTTTTCAGAAGCGCCACGTCAGCATCCTCGCTCATTGCCTCGTCGCCATCGCCTCGCATGCCTATGGTCACGATATCCTCCGTGCCTTTGGCTCGCTCGATGCCCTCACGGAAAAAGCGGTCGATGGTTTCCTGATTGGTATTGTAATTCCATGCGCCATACTCTCCGCGCTTGCGCGACCACTCCTGGTGGTTTCTCGCCATGGGTTCGTGATGGGAAGTGCCCATTATCACTCCCATGGCATCGGCCGTGGCGCTGTTTTCAGGATCGTCGGCGTAAAACGACCACGCCCACATGGCAGGCCACATGAAATTGCCTCGCAGACGCAGCAGCAGCTCGAGCACGCGGGCATAGAAGCGGTGGTCGCCGTAGCCTGTGCCGTAGGTATTCTTCACCCAGCCCGTGAGGCACGGCGCCTCGTCGTTAAGAAATATTCCGCGATAGCGCACCGCAGGCTCGCCGGCCGTGTATCGGCCGCGGGCCATGGACACATTGTCGCGATGGCGCACGGGCACGTCGGCCCAATCATACCAGGGCGATACGCCGAGCTGCTCGGAGAGTTCATACAGTCCGTAGACCACCCCCCGGCGGTCGCTTCCTGCCACCACCAGGGCTTCGGCGACACCGGGCATAGGGTTGTCCACATTAAATATCATATACTGCTCCGTCTTGCCTTTCAGCTCAGCAAGTTCGGGCCGCTTTTTGTCTGTAAGTTTTCTGAGGGTGGGTCCGTCGACCGTGCCGGCCAGTATGATTTTTGAGCCTTCTGCGGGCCACACTATAGATGCATCAGTGCCGCACACACGGCCGAAATCGGCCGCAAGGTTGGCGGCCGCGATGCGGACAGCCGAATTTTCGGCTGAATCCACGGCTATGCGCACTGCGGGCCGGCCGGCTTCTATCAGAGTAAATCGGTCGGCAGATATCACATCGGAATTTGCATCAGGATGGTCAATGGCCGACGCCGATATGGCAGCGGCGGCAAATACGAGTAAAGCTGTAAATCGGTTTATTTTCATGGTTGGTCAGTTTGGCTTATTATCAGTACTGCAAAATTAAAAACTGGCAGGCATTTTTCAACTCCGCCAGGTAACCCTTATTGCACGGCATGTAACATATGTTAAATAACACCTGGAAAAAGGTTGAATTTCAGCAATATTTTTGTTAGTTACTTTTAAAATACGTAACTTTGTGTTACATTTGCAGCAAAACATCAACTCACGACACCAAAGACGGTGCCGACCCGCAAACCTCACCATGAAACGATTGCATATACTGACAGTGCTCCTATGCGCCATTGCCTTTACTGCGCACGCGCAGACTCTTCGTGTGTTCAACACCGACCACGACCTGTCGAGCAGCCTTATCAACCAGCTTTATCAGGACCGCAACGGTATGCTTTGGGTAGCGACCGAAGATGGCCTCAACCGCTACGACGGCAACAAATTCACCATCTACCGCCACATCCCCGGCGATTCGACCTCGCTGTTCAGCAGCTATGTGACCGCCATGGCCGAAGACCGCGACGGCAGGCTGTATGCGTGCACTCGCCGCGGAATACAGATTTTCGACCCTACCACCGACTCTTTCTCGCCACGCCTGAAGGTAGAAGACGGCAAAATGTTTGCATCTATTGCCAACCAGATAGTATGGAGAAAGGACAATGAATACTGGGTACTCGGCAACAGCGTGCGCCGCTTCAGCACATCGGGCCCCGACGCGTTCGTGCTGAAACCCGTCGACGACCTGCCCTTCGAGCTGTGCTATGTGCGCTGCGCCATCACCGACCGCAAAGGCAATCTGTGGATATCCAAAAACGACGCCACACTGTATTGCATCAGCCCCGACAACACCGTACGCACCTATCTCGGACATCCCGGAAGCCCGTCGGTATCGGCCATGACAATAGGCGCCGACGGACAGCTGTATGCCGGAACAATAGCCCACGGGCTCATGCGTTTCAACACCGACACCAAGGCGTTTGAAATGCTGGCCGCAACCACCGACAAGGAAATAAAAAACATCTTCGCCGACAAAAACGGCGACCTGATGCTGGCCACCGACGGCGACGGTATAATTATCTACACACCATCCACCGAAGGCACCAGACGCCTGCGCTACGGAAACGGCAACATAGACTCCGACCGGCAGAAAACCCACTGCATGATGCGCGACGCCGACGGCAACCTGTGGATAGCGCACTACCAGCAGGGCGTGGTGATGATTCCGAAACAAGCCAACGCGTTCGGCTACATCGGGCATAAGTCAATGGACACCAACATTATCGGACACAACTGCGTGTCGGCAATATTCCGCGACAGCAAGGGCACGTTGTGGGTGGGAGCTGACAACGACGGAATCTACGCCATGTCCAACGACCACGTGACCATGTCGCATTTCACCGGCAGCGACATAAACGCTCCCATGTGCATATTTGAAGACAGCCGCAACAACCTGTGGGTGGGCACATACATGCACGGAGTAGGCATTTTCGACCGCAACAGCGGCCGCCTGCACGCCCTCGACCTCAACGGCAACTCGGATTACGGCAACCTGAACTGCATGGCCATGGCGGAAGACCGCGACCACAACCTGTGGCTCGGCATGCTCAATTCCGGCCTTATGCGCTACAATCTGAACACGGGACGCGTAGACAACGGATTCTCGTGGCGAAAAAAAATAGACCTTTGGGTTGCTTCACTTTACTACTCGCCGAAGACCAATTCGCTGTATGTGGGCACCTACTCCGGGCTTCAGGTGGTGAACAACGTTTCGCTGTCGGAGCCGACCATCACAGGACTGCTGGCAGACGACGTGGTGTACTGCATCGACGAGGCTCCCGACGGCAGCATCTGGCTCGCCACAAGCAACGGACTCGTGCGCTACGAGCCTTCCACCTCGGAATATCGCCGCTACGACAGCACCGACGGACTGCACAACAACACCGTGTATGCAATACGCCACGACGGACACAACCTGTGGATGAGCCTCAACTCAGGATTGTCGCGCTTCGACCCGGCCACGGAAACATTCACCAACTACCTTGTGGACGACGGCCTGCAAGGCAATGAATTCTACAAGAACTCTGTTTTTCGCGATATTTCAGGACATCTGTATTTCGGCGGCACCGAAGGCATCACACATTTCAACCCGCGCGACATCACCGGCCCCGGACGCAAATGGACGCCGAGAGTCGTAGGCCTGTACACACACGGAGCGCCGGCCACAAGCGACGTGCCCGTGTTCGAGGCCAGCGATTTCTATCTCGAGCCCGGCGAAAACACATTCTCGCTCGAATTCGGCACCAGACAGCTCGGCCGCCCCGAGTCGGTGCTGTTTGCCTATAGCATCGACGGCAAAAGCTGGGAAACCTTGCCCGCAGGCAGCAACATCGTGAATTTCCATCAGCTTGAGCCCGGACGCCACACTCTGCGCGTAAAGACCATCGACAGCATAACCGAATCGGAAATCAAGACAGTCACTGTCACGGTGGGCAGCCCGTGGTATGCGTCGCCATGGGCAAAAGCGCTGTACGCCCTGGCAGCGATGATGCTCATATGGTGGATAGTACGCAGCTACGCCATGCGCCTGCGCCATCGCGCCGAACTGCGCGAGCTCACCCACGCCGAGCAGCTCAACGAGGCGCGCCTTCAGTCGTTTGTCAACATTTCCCACGAGATACGCACCCCCATGTCGCTCGTTATAAGCCCGCTGCAGAAACTGCTGGCCGGCGACAGCGACCCTGCGCGCCGACGGGAATACGGCCTGATATTGCGCAACGCCAAGCGCATACTGCGCCTCATAGACGAACTCATGGATCTGCGAAAAATCGAAAAACGCCAGATGCGGCTCGAACTGCGCCCCACGCCGCTCGTGCCGTTCGTGCGCGACCTGTGCGAAACCTTCGCTCAGGCCACGGCCGCAAAAAACCTCGCCCTGGATTTCAACTACGACTCCACCGACACCGCAGCGTGCATAGACACTGCCAATTTCGACAAGATACTGATGAACCTGCTTTCAAATGCCGTGAAATACACCCCTGAAGGGGGCAGTATCACCATTGACCTTCGGAAGACCGAAAACCGGCATATCGAACTGTCGGTCACCGATACAGGCATCGGTATTCCCGACGACGACAAATCACGCATCTTCGAACGCTTCTATCAGGCACACGGCAACAGCGCCGGAGGCACGGGCGTGGGACTGCACCTCACGCAGCAGCTCGTGGAGCTGCATGGCGGCACACTCACCGTGACCGACAATCCCGACTCGGAAACCGGCACCCGCTTCACCGTCGACATACCGGCCGGCAACACCGAAAGCACCGACATAGAAGAACGCATCCCCGGCATACGCGCCGTAAGCGCCGGACAGCCGCTGAACGACATCAAGACCATCATGGTGCCGGAGGCCGAACCGGGGAGGCCCGAGGTGGCAGCCGCGCGACACCACCGCATACTCATAGTGGAAGACGACGAAGAAATACGCCAGTACCTCGCCGACGAGCTGTCGCGAAAATACCGCGTGGACGTATGCGCCAACGGCCGCGAGGCTCTCGACAAGATTTTCGCGCGCACGCCCGACCTCATAATAAGCGACATCATGATGCCCGTGATGGACGGCATAGAGCTCACAAGAGCAGTGAAAAGCAACATCAACCTGAACCACATACCCGTGATTGTGGTCACAGCCATGACACGCGACGAGGACAACATAGCCGTGCTCGAAGCCGGTGCCGACGACTACGTAACGAAGCCGTTCAACATTGAGATTGTGCGCTCGAAAGTGGCAGGCCTCATAGAGCGCTACCAACGGCTCAAAAACCGCTACAGCGGCAGCCAGGAGCATGACGAACAGCTCGCGCAGATAGAAGCTTCGTCGAGCGACGAGAAGCTGATGCGCCGCATCATGACCGTGCTCGACCGCGAGATGGCCAACCCCGAACTGTCCGTAGAACAGCTCGCATCGGAAGTGGGAGTGAGCCGCGTGCACCTGCACCGGCGCATGAAGGCGCTGACCAACCAAAGTCCGCGCGATTTCATACGCAACACACGGCTCCGCCAGGCCGCCCGACTGCTGCGCGAAAAGAAACTGAGCGTATCGGAAGTGGCCGACCTCACGGGCTTCAGCAACTCGGGCACGTTCGCCACATCATTCAAGCGCTACTTCGGCGTAACCCCCACCACCTACGCCAACGCCGAAAGTGACGCCGCACAAAAGGCTGATAATCAGATTTAATGTTACGCAACAAAACAATCGTGAAACAATTTAACACCGCTTCTCGGCATATTTACACAAACATGTTACAATGCCACACAGATGCGTTACATCCGAATTATTAAAAATTGTTTTCACTTTGTAATTTTGCGAAAAATCTAAACGAATTACCCTACTGAACATGAAAAACGCAATAGCAATCGCAGCAGCAGCCATGCTGGCCGGTGCATGCACCACCACTGAAAAGACACCTGCCCCGGAGCCCGGCGCCGCTCTGTTCGGATCATTCAGCTATGAAGGAAACGATAGCATATATGCTATCTGTCCGCTTGCGGACAGCGCGAGCTACCACAACCCGATACTGCCGGGATGGTATTCCGACCCGTCCGTGTGCACCAACGGCAAGGGCGACTATTTCCTCGTCACCTCGACATTCTGCTACTTCCCCGGCGTGCCCATTTTTCATAGCCGCGACATGGTCAACTGGCGCCAGGCAGGCCACGTGCTGAACCGCGAAAGCCAGCTCGACAATTTCCTCGGACAACACATCAGCGGCGGCATATTCGCCCCCGACATAAGCTACAATCCGGCCAACGGCACCTACTACATGATCACGACAAACGTGGGCGCCGGCAATTTCTTCGTAAAAACCACTGACCCCCTCGGCGGAGAGTGGAGCGACCCCGTCTACCTGCCGGAAGTGCAGGGCATCGACCCTGCGTTCTTCTTCGACGAAGACGGAAAGGCATACATAGTCAACAACGACGACGCCCCCGACGGCAAACCCGAATACGACGGTCACCGCACGGTGCGTGTAGTGGAGTTCGACACCGCCACCGACAAATGCGTCGGCGAACGCCGCATTGTGGTCAACAAAGGCTGGCGCCCGCAGGACAAGCCCATATGGTGCGAAGGTCCGCACATCTACAAAATCAACGGACAATACTACCTGATGACCGCCGAAGGCGGCACCGGCGACTGGCACAGCGAGGTTATATATCGCGGTCCGTCGCCTTTCGGCCCGTTCACGCCGTATGAAAACAACCCCATACTGACACAGCGCAACCTCGACCGCGAGCGCCCCAACCCCGTGACCTGCGCCGGCCACGCCGACCTCGTGCAGACGGCAGAAGGCGACTGGTGGGCAGTGTTCCTCGCATGCCGCCCGAACAAAAACGGATTCGAGAATCTCGGCCGCGAAACCTTCATGCTGCCCGTGGACTGGACCGCTGACGGATGGCCCGTAATCAACCCCGACATGCAGCCCGTGGCCATGAGCGGACGCCGCGAGGGCGTGACAACGGACGAAGCATGCCGCACGTTCGGCAACTTCAGCGTGTGCGAGCGATTCGACAGCACAACCCTCGCCGACACGTGGATGACACTGCGCACAGCCGCCGACAGCCTGTACAGCCTCAGCTCCACGCCCGGCTATCTCACCCTGAAATGCGCCGACACCGACGCCACGGCCAAAGGCACGCCGGCGTTTGTGGCACGCCGTCTGCAACACAGCGCGTTCGGCTGCGCCACCGACATGGTGTTCCTCCCCGACAGCGCTTCGCAGGCCGCAGGACTCCTTGTGTTCAAGGACGAGAAGCACCAGTATTTCCTGGGCCGCGGCATCGACAAAGACGGCCGTCACGAAGTGTTCGTAGACAAAGTGACTCCCGAAGGCACCACAACCGTAGCAAGCGTGCCCGTGGACGCCAACGCATCCGTCCTCACACTCAAGGTGGGCAGCCCCGACGGCCTGACCTTCGACTTTGAATACTCCGCCGACGGCGGCAAGACCTTCGCCCCGGTGATGACCGGCGCCGACGCGCGCCACACCTCCACGGCAGGCGCTGGAGGCTTCACCGGCACCACCGTAGGCCCGTACGCAATAAACACCAGACACAATAATAATAAATAAAATCGCAACCTTAAAACCACGGAGAATCAATTATCGAAACACAACAGAACTACCATCGAGAATTTTATCTTGCAAAAGAAAAACAGTGAAAACACATTAATAACCTGAACAAAACCAATCACCATCACATGAAAAATGTAAAGAATCTGTTTCGATGCATTTCAGTGCTGACACTATTCGTGCTTTGCGGAGCTTTCGCTGCCAAGGCCGACACCGTGTCGGGCACTGTGGTCGACGATACGGGCGAGCCCCTGATCGGTGTCAGCGTCCTCATAAAGGGCGCCAATGCCGGTGTGACCACCGATATCGACGGCAACTATGCCATTCAGGTGCCCAACACCAAAGCAGCCATCCTGAGCTTCAGCTACGTGGGCATGGAAACACAGGAAATCAGACTCAACGGCCGCACCAAGCTGGACGTGACACTCAAGCCCAACAGCAACGCACTTGAAGAAGTGGTAGTAGTGGGCTACGGCCAGCAGAAAAAGGCCTCCGTGGTGGGCGCCATCACGCAGACCACCGGCGACGTGCTCGCACGCGCAGCCGGCGTGCACGACATAGGCGCCGCCCTCACCGGCAACCTTCCCGGCGTTGTGACCACTCAGAGCAGCGGTATGCCCGGCGACGAAGAGCCCGAAATCACCATCCGCGGCGCATCGTCGTGGAACGGTTCGGCGCCTCTGGTGCTCGTGGACGGTATCGAACGCCCCATGAGCTCCGTCGACATGAGCTCCGTCGAAACCATCTCGGCACTCAAGGACGCATCCGCCACCGCCGTCTACGGTGTGAAAGGCGCCAACGGTGTGATTCTGATCACCACCAAGCGCGGTTCTGAGGGCAAGGCCAAAATCGACGTAGGTTTCACGGCCACCATGAAGACCATTTCCAAACTCCCGACCAAATACGACTCCTACGACGCCATGCTCCTGCACAACCATGTGATCGAGAACGAGCTCGCCCTCAGCCCCGATTCGTGGAACTACATCGTGCCGATGGACCGCGTCAACAAATACCGCTACCGCACGAGCCTCGAGGACATCGAACGCTATCCCAACGTGGACTGGCGCAACGAGCTCTTCAAGGACGCAGCCATGAGCTACAACGCATACGTCAACATCAGCGGCGGCACGAAATTCGTGCGCTACTACGCAGCCGTGGATTTCGTGAGCGAAGGCGACCTCTTCCGCAGCTTCGACTCCGGCCGCGGCTACAACGCCGGCTTTGACTACAACCGACTCAACGTGCGTTCGAACCTCGACTTCTCACTCACCCCCACCACCACCTTCAAGGTGAACATAGCCGGCAGCAACGGCACTCGCAAGACGCCCTACAACTCGTCGGGCATGTACACCGTGGAGTGGAGCGCCGCACAGGCATGGGCCGGTGTGTACTCCACCCCGCCGGACATCTTCATGCCCGTGTACAGCGACGGCTCCCTCGGCTACTACCCGCTGAACGCATCGCAGGTGTCGAACTCCGTGCGCCAGATCATGACCGCCGGCACCATGACCATGACCAACACCCGCATCAACACCGACTTTGTGCTTGAACAGGACCTGAGCTTCATCACCAAGGGCCTCAATTTCCGCGGCATGATTTCGTGGGACAACCTGTTTGTAGAAGGCAAACGAGGCATCGAGGACACCTCGAACTACATGCTCAAATGGATTGACCCCGCCACCGGCCAGATTCAGTACAACAACACCTACGACAACACCACCAAATTCGACTACCGCACGCAGGACAACCTCACCCTCCGCCAGGGCGAAATCCAGAACGGACGCACGCAGCGCCACACCAACTATCAGCTGCAGCTCAACTGGAACCGCACCTTCAACAACCTGCACAGCGTGGGCGCCACCGGCGTATGGACACGCCAGGAAGACGCCTACGGCAGCGAAATACCCCGCTACCGCGAGGACTGGGTGTTCCGTACCACCTACGACTACGACGGCCGCTACCTCATTGAATACAACGGCGCCTACAACGGTTCCGAAAAATTCGGCAAAGGCTATCGCTTCGGCTTCTTCAACTCGGGCGCTATAGGCTGGCGCATCTCGGGCGAAAAATTTTTCAAGCCCCTGCTGCCCTACGTCAACAACCTGAAAGTGCGCGCCAGCTACGGCGAAATCGGCGACGACACCGGCGACCGCTGGCTCTACATGGACCAGTGGGCCTACGGCGGCAACGCCATCGTTGACGGCTCGGCACGCCCCGGCAACACCAGCCCCTACACCTTCTACTACCAGAGCGTGATGGGCAACCCCGACGCACACTGGGAAAAGGTGACGAAGATGAACCTCGGTATCGACTACGGCTTCCTCAACGACATGTTCGCAGGCTCGCTCGAATTCTTCAAGGACAAGCGTAAGGACATCCTCATTGCAGGCAGCCAGCGCTCGGTGCCCAGCTATTTCGGCGGCACTGCCCCCACTGCCAACCTCGGCCGCGCGCAGAGCACCGGCTACGAGCTGGAACTGCGATTCAACTATCCCATCAACCGCGACATGCGCGTATGGGCCAATTTCAACATGACCCACGCAGCCAATAAGATTCTCGACAAAGACGATCCGCAGCTGCGTCCCGCCTATCAGAAAGCGGCAGGCTACGCCATCGGCCAGCAGCACGCGCACATCGACGCAGGCTTCCTCAACAACTACGACATGATCTACGGCGCGCCCGCCTTCGAAACCAACGACGGCCAGCGCCTGCCCGGCGACTACTACATAGTCGACTTCAACGGCGACGGCGTGATCGACGCCAACGACTCCGCACCCTACGGCTACACCGGCACTCCGCAGAACACCTACAACGCCACCCTCGGCTTCGAGTGGAAAGGTTTCAGCGTGTTCGCCCAGTTCTACGGCGTGACCAACGTGACCCGCAGCGTCGACCTCCGCAGCTTCGAAAACCAGATGAACAACGCCTACGAACTCAAGCCCTGGTGGAACCCCGACGGCTCGGGCGAGATGCTCACACCGCGCTGGCTCTCCACTCCCTATGCCAACGCATGGGGCACACAGTGGCTCTACGACGGCTCGTACGTACGACTCAAGAACGTAGAAATCGCCTACACCTGGACCGCAGGCTGGATCAAGAAAATCGGCCTCACCAACCTCAAGGTGTACCTCAACGGCAACAACCTCTGGCTCTGGACACGCATGCCCGACGACCGCGAAAGCAACGGCTCGTACGCAGCATCGGCCTATCCCACCACCCGCCGCTTCAACCTCGGCGTGAAGTTCTCACTCTAATATAACATGAAGACAATGAAACTGAAAATATCCGCAATCCTCACCGGCGCCTTCCTCGCACTCTCGGCAGGCACCGTGCTGACCTCCTGCGAAGACTATCTCGACAAGGACCCCGATTCCACCGTCGACGCGCAGGACGCCTTCAAGGATTTCAACAATTTCCAGGGATTCATCGAGGAAATATACAACTGCGTGCCCAACAAAAACATCCACTACTGGAGCTGCACGTGGAACCTCGGCGACGACGAATGGACCGTGCCCAACGCCAACTGGCACATGCTCCATCAGGTGGACCTCGGCAACTTCTGGGCATGGCAGGGCGGCAACCTCGGCCAGGCCGGATTCTGGTTCGACAAAGCCGCCGACCGACTTGACCCGCGTTCCATCGAGCAGGGCAGCCACGCCCTGTACGGCCACGCATGGTACTGCATCCGCAAGTGCAACCTCGGCCTCGAAAACATCGACCGCCTTGTGGGCACCTCCGAAGAACGCAATTTCCTCATGGGACAGATGTATTTCTTCCGCGCATGGTGGCATTTCGAAATGATGCAGTTCCTGGGCGGTCTTCCCTACCTCGACCGCACAATTCCCGCCAGCGAAAGCCCCACCGAACCTCGTCTGAGCTTCCAGGAGGCCGCTGAAAAATGTGCCGCCGACTTCCGCCGCGCAGCCGACCTGCTGCCCCTGAACTGGGACAACACCACCGTCGGACGCAAGACCATCGGCCACAACGAATTCCGCCTCAACAAGGCGATGGCGCTCGGCTACCTCGGCAAGTGCCTGCTCTGGGCCGGTTCGCCCCTGATGGAAAACGGCGCACACACCGGCGGCGCCCTCACCTACTCCTACAACGAAGACTACTGCCGCCGCGCCGCCGAGGCTTTCGGCGAGCTGCTCACTCTCGTGGAGCAGGGCCAGACGCTCTACTCGCTCGTGGAATTCAACTACAAGAACGTCTACGACCACGAAAAGGCCGACAACGCAGCCACCTGCTACAGCGACATCTTCTGGAGCAGCAAGAACCAGGGTAAAGTGCCCGGCAGCACCGAATCGATGTTCCGCGGCGGCACAGTGGCATGGGGCAACGGAGCCGACAACAGCTACGTGCGCTACAACTACTCCCGCACGTTCTGCCCCAACGACATGGCTGAAGGCGCCGACAACATCGTGCACCACCCCACGGCCAACTACGTAGAAAACTACGGTATGGCCAACGGCATGCCTATCGACGACCCCGACAGCGGCTACGACCCCACGCATCCCTTCAAGAACCGCGACCCGCGCTTCTACCACGACATCGTGTTCGACGGTTTCAAATACGTCAACGGTTCCGTGCCCGACCAGGACAAGTACATACAGCTGTACACCGGCGGCAAGCACCGCAACATCACCAACGCAAGCTCCACCGGCTATCTCTACCAGAAACTCGTGCCCCACACGGCCAACGTGACCGACCAGGCCGACTCCTATGGTCAGAACCCCAACGCCGACGTGCCCTACATGCGCCTGGCCGACATCTATCTGATGTATGCCGAAGCCGCGGCAGCCGTGGGCGGAGCCACCGGCAAGAGCAACAATTTCAACCGCACGGCAGCAGAAGCCGTCAACGTGATCCGCGACCGCTGCGGCGCCGGACATGTGGCCGCCAAGTACACCGCAAGCCGCGAGCGCTTCATCGACGAGGTGCGCCGCGAACGCGCCGTAGAGCTCTCCTTCGAGGGTCTGCGCTTCAACGACCTCCAGCGCTGGCTGCTCCTGACCGAGCCCAAGTACACGCTCAAGACAGCCCACGAATTCATGCGTGTGGAAAACGACGACTTCTTCAAGAGCAACGACCCCGCCGAAGCGCGCGTATCTGAGCTCAAGAGCGTGCCCCTGTTCCAGCGCGAATACACTGCCAAGCACTACTGGTTCCCCCTCAAGCAGTCGGACACTCAGATGTACGAAGGCTTCCAGCAGAACCCCGGCTGGTAAAACACACCTACATATCACCATCAATCACTAACCGAATATCACATTTCAATATATGATACCGACACAGAAACGAACCTTGGCACTGCTCATCGGAGCCGCATGCGTCCTTCCGGCCATGGCCGAAGACAGCGTGGCTTTCGCCGACAGCATCAACGAGGTTACGATCGTCGACGCCGTTGTGCCCGCCCCCAATCCCGCAGGCATCGTAGGCGGCGTCACGGTGGTCAACGTGGAAGCCATGCAGAAGAAAGACCATACCAACTACGCCCTCGACAACATGCAGGGCTACGTGGGCGGATGGAACGGCGCGTCGCTCTGGGCCATGGACGGCGACAACGACGGCGGCTACCTCACCATAGTCGACGGTGTGCCCCGCAGCGCCGACAATGTGCTTCCCAGCGAAATCAAGGACATCACGTTCCTGAAAAGCGCTGCCGCCACCGTGCTCTACGGCAGCCGCGCGGCAAAAGGCGCAATCGTAATCACCACCAAGCGCGGCGAGGCCAAGCCCCTGTCCATTTCCGTCAACGCCAATGCCGGATGGAACGTGGCCAAGAGCTATCCCGAATATCTCGGCTCGGCCGAATACATGACGCTCTACAACCGCGCCCGCGAACTTGACGGCCACCTCGACCCGACCTACTCCGCGGCCGACATCTTCAACACCGCGTCGGGCCTCAACCCCTACCGCTATCCCAACGTCGACTTCTACAGCAAGGACTACATCAGCAAGGTGAAGAACCGCTACGACGTGACGGCACAGATCAGCGGCGGCAACAACCGCGCCCGATACTACACCAACATCAACTATTACTACATGGACGATGTGTTTAAAATCGGACAGGCCAAGGACAACAACGTCAACCGCCTGAGCGTGCGCGGCAATGTCGACGTCAGCATCACCGACTGGATTTCGGCATGGGTCAACACCGCCGCTTCGTTCTACAACTCGCGTTCCGCGAAGAATTTCCAGAACGGCGACAACAGCCAGAACTACTGGCAGGTGGCATCGACCTTCCGTCCCAACCGCATAGCCCCGCTCATCCCCCTGAGCATGATCGACCCCAACGCTCTCGGAGCGCTTGAAATCGTGAACGGCAGCAACAACATCATCGACGGCAAGTATTTCCTCAGCGGCACCAGCATTGACCAGACCAACATCTTCGCCAATTTCTACGCCGCCGGCTACAACAAATACGTGAGCCGCAACTTCCAGTTCGACGCCGGACTCAACATCGAGCTCGACCGCGTGCTCAAAGGCCTCAGCTTCAGAGCACAGTTTGCCGCCGACTACGCTACCAGCTACAACACCGCGTTCGACAACAACTACGCCGTGTTCATACCCACCTGGAGCAACTACTCCGGCCACGACGCCATCGTGGGTATCACGCAGGAAGGCATAGACGAAAAGAGCGGTGTGCAGAACGTAAGCTCCAGCACCGACAACCAGACCATCTCGTTCAACGCCGCCTTCAACTACCGCAACACCTTTGACAAGGTGCACAACCTCGACGCCACAGTGCTGGCGAGCGGATGGCAGCAGACCCTCACCGGCGTGTACCACCGCACCAGCAACGCCACCCTCGGCTTCCGCGCGGCCTACGACTACGCCGGACGCTACTTTGCCGACTTCCAGGGAGCGGCCATACACTCCGCCAAGCTCGCTCCGGGCCACCGCAACGCCTTCTCGCCCTCGCTCACACTGGGCTGGCGCATCAGCGAAGATTTCTTCAAAGGCTCCAAGACTGTCAACGACCTTACGCTCTCCGCAAGCGGAAGCATCGTGCACAGCGACCTCGACATATCCGACTACTACATGTGGCGCGGCAGCTGGGGCACCGGCGGCTGGTTCAGCTGGGCCGACGGACGCGCCAACTACGCCTACTACCCCTCGCGTGGTGAAAACCTCGACCTCACCTTCATCAAGCGCAAAGAGTTCAGCGCCACCCTTCAGGGTGCGTTCCTGCAGCGCATGATTCAGGCCAAGGTGGACTTCTTCATCAACGAAATGAACGGTCTGCTGGTGGAAAACCCCACCACCTACCCCGACCATCTCTGGACATACTACCCCGATGCATCGTTCCTCCCGTATCTCAACTACAACAACAACCGCCGCATGGGCGTTGATTTCGCCGTAAACTTCACCAAGAGCTTCGGCGAAGTAAACCTCGACCTCGGAGTAGTGGGCGCATGGTACAACACCAAGGCCACACGCCGCGACGAAAAGAACGAGTTCGCCTATCAGAACCGCGAGGGCAAACCCGTCGACGGACTCTGGGGCTACCAGAGCGCCGGCCTCTTCAAAGACGACGCCGACATAGCCGCATGGTACGACCAGAGCGCACTCGGAGAAGTCAAGCCCGGCGACATCAAATACGTGGACCAGAACGGCGACAAAATCATCGACAGCAAGGACCAGGTGTACCTCGCAAAGGCCGGCTGGTACGGCGCACCCTTCAGCATGGGTGTCAACCTCACCGTCAACTGGCGCGGATTCACCTTCTTCGCACTCGGCACCGGCAACTGGGGCGGCCACGGCAGCCTCGCCGGCAACAGCTACTACTACGCCACCGGCACCGACAAGTACTCCGCCGAAATGCGCAACGCATGGACTCCCGAAACCGCCGCCACCGCAACGCTGCCCCGCCTGACCACAACCGCAGGCGCCAACAACACCGTGGCTTCCGACTACTGGATCTACAGCACCGACGCCTTCCGTCTGGCCAAGCTCCAGCTCAGCTACGACCTGCCCGCGTCGCTCATGCGCAAATGCTTCCTCTCGGAGGCGCAGGTATATGTCAGCGGCTCCAACCTCTTCACCTTCGGCAAAAACCGCAAGATACTCGACACCAACATCGGCAGCGAGCCGGCCTACCGCCTGTTCAACGTCGGTTTCACCGTCAAAATCTAATATAGCAAGCTACTATGAAATGTATATCTAAAATAGCAGCCGTCGCTGCGCTGGCCGTTGCGTCCACCGCCTGCTCCGATCTGTTCGAGCCCGCTTTCGAGCCCTCGCAGGATCTCAACACGGTGATTAAATTTCCCAACTACGCCGACGCCATACTCTACAACGCCTACATACTCCTGCCCTACTCCAGCGGAGTCAACAGCGACGTAGCCACCGACGACGCCGTAAGCAACGATTTCAGCAACGACTACCTCAAGGTGGCCACCGGCAGCTGGACAGCCAACAACGGCACGCTCTCATACTGGAAAAACGGCCGTGGCGGCATACAGTACGCCAACCTCATGCTCAGCGTGGTCGACCAGGTCGACTTCAGCGACGACCCCGCCATGCAGCAGATGTTCTGCGACCGCCTCAAAGGCGAAGCCTATGGCCTCCGCGCACTCTTCATGTACTATCTGCTCCGTCAGCACGGCGGATGGGTAGGTGGCGAACTCCTCGGCGTGCCCAACATCCTCGAGCCCGAAGACGCCACCAGCGACTTCAACCAGCCGCGCGCGTCGTTCAAGGCTTGTGTGGACCAGATCATGGCCGACGTACAGGCCGCTGCCGACCTGCTCCCCCTCGACTACAAAAACGTGGCCGGCGAATCTGAGATTCCCGCCAAATACGCGTCGATAGGCGTCAGCACCGACATGTACAACCGCGCCAACGGTTCCGATTTCTCCGGCCGTATGAGCGGACGCATAGCCCGCGTGATAGGCGCCCAGACCGCACTCCTGGCAGCCAGCCCCGCCTTCTCCGACGGCAGCGGCGTGGAGTGGAGCGAAGCAGCCGACCGCGCAGCAGCCATACTCGACCTCCAGGGAGGCATCGCAGGCATCGCGCCCAACGGCCACCTCTGGTACACCGCCGCCGAAGTGGGCAAACTCGGCACCGGCGGCACCGGCAGCGAGCTCATCTGGCGCAGCAACATCGAAACCAACAACACCATCGAGGGTACCAATTTCCCGCCTTCGCTCTACGGCACCGGCCGTGTGAATCCCACGCAAAACCTCGTCGACGCCTTCCCCATGGCCAACGGCTATCCCATTGCCGACAGCCGCTCGGGCTACGACGCCAACAACCCCTACGCCGGCCGCGACCCGCGCCTGTCGGATTTCATAGTCTACAACGGCTCGAAATGGGGACACGACAACCGTGAGATAATCACCGGCACATACGGCACCAACAACGACGCGCTCAACGCCGAGCAGGGCCACAGCACCCGCACCGGCTACTACCTGCGCAAGCTCCTGAACGGTGCCAACAACCTCGCCAACACCGTCAACACCACCAGCGACCACGTGACGGCACGCATGCGTTACACGCAGCTCTTCCTCGACTACGCCGAGGCTGCCAACGAAGCGTGGGGCCCCACCAACCCCGGCTCGCACGGCTACAGCGCCTACGATGTGGTGAAGGCCATCCGCTCGCGCGCAGGCCTGGGCAACAACGGCACCGACGCATACCTCGAAAGCATCAAGGGCGACCGCGAAGCCATGCGCCAGCTCATACGCAACGAACGCCGCATCGAACTCTGCTTCGAGAACGTGCGCTTCTGGGACCTCCGCCGCTGGAAAGCCAATCTCAACGAACCCGCACGAGGCATGCGCATCACTAACACCGGCGGCCGGCTGCACTACGAGGTAATCGAAGTCGAAAACCGCAGCTATCAGGACTACATGACCTACGGCCCCATACCCTACAACGAAACCCTCAAATTCAGCAACCTTGTGCAGAACGACGGCTGGAAGTAATATTCGCCGCCTCTCTCCGTTATAATTTCCAACCATCATTATCTACAACGACATGAAAATCAACAAATATTCCGCTATTCTTGCAGCTGTGGCCGCCGTCGGCACTTTCTCCGCATGCAAGAACGCCAACGTCGATTTCCCCGACTACGAAGGTGGTGTCAACGTCTATTTCGCACATCAGTATCCCGTGCGTACACTCGTGATGGGCGACGACACCTACGACACCTCGGCCGACAACGACCACCGCTGCACCATCTACGCTACGATGGGCGGAGCCTACAAAGGACGCGACATCACCCTGCAGATAGCAGCCGACCCCACCCTGACCGACAACCTCACCTTCGACGGCACCACACCCGTGAAAGCCATGCCCGCGAACTACTACGAGCTCGCATCCGGCACCATCAGCTACGATGGCAACCACATGGGCGGAGTCGACGTGAAATTCACCGACGCCTTCTTCGCCGATCCCGCTTCGACGACCAACACCTACGTGATTCCCCTCGTAATCACGGGTCAGAAAGGCGCCGACGGCATACTCGCCGGCACTCCCAACGCCGAAGGCAGCACGCCTCCGCGCACCAAGGCCGACGAGTGGAGCGTACTGCCCAAAGACTACGTGCTCTACTGCGTGAAATACAAGAACAAGTACGACGCCGAATACGCCACCCGCGGGCTCGACAAGGTGACTGAAGGCACCACCACCGTCATCAACAAGCGCCACGAAACCTACGTAGAAAACGACGAGCTGCGCTCCGTGCACACCGCAAGCCTCTCGCGCGCGGTGTATCCCGTGAGCACCATCGTCACGCTCCCCGACGGCACACGCCAGACCCTCACCTGCGAGCTTCTGCTCGACTTCGATTCCGACGACAAATGCACCATCTCCACCGACACACCCGGATGCACCGCTACAGGCACCGGCAAGTTCGTGAAGGACGGCGAGAAGAACAGCTGGGGCAACAAGGACCGCAACGCCATCTATCTCGACTACACCGTCGACTTCGGCACGCGTCGCCTCGAAACCTTCGACACCCTCGTGGTCAAGAGCCGCAACGTGGCAGCAGAGTTCTTCAACCCTGAGTATAAAAACTAATACCATACTTTCGATGCAGCCCGGCAACGGGCCACTCCGGCGCCGGGCTGCACGAAACCAAATTAGACAACATGAAACTACTCAACATAGCAACCATCGGCGCATCCGCACTGCTCCTTGCCGCATGTGCCGACGATTTCGACACCAACGACTACAAGGTGGAACCCTCCGAGGAATCCGCGCAGTATGAATGGCTCAACGACTATGGCACGCTGAAATCGTACGTCAACTACGCCAACGTAGGCCCGCTGTTCCGCCTGGGAGGTGCAGTCGACGCCGCCAACTTCAGCGAGCGCGGCCTTGTGTATGCCCTTGCCGTTTCGAACTACGACGAAATCACCTTCGGCAACCACATGAAGCACAACTTCGTCATGGCCGAGGACGGCTCCATGGATTTCGGCAAAATACGCACAGCCATCGAGGTGGCCAAAGGCGCCGGCATCAAAATCTTCGGCCACACACTCTGCTGGCACGAACAGCAGCGCGGCTCCTACCTCAAGACCCTCATCGCCGACCGCGAGGCACCCGCAGCCGAAGAAAAATGGAACAACGTGCTGTCCAACTCCGACTGCGAAGGCGACGACCTCTCCAACTATCGCATGAACCAGGGCGACGGACAGGGCATCATCGAGCCCAACGTCGAGGTAGAAAACGGCAACCGCATACTCGTGGTACACACCAATGCCTCGCCGGCCAATAGCTACGACGCCCAGTTCTTCGTCACGTCCGACCACGTGTTCCACGAAGGCGACCAGATAGTGTTTAAATTCCGCGCCAAAGCCGACATCGCCGCAAGCCCTGAAACACAGGCACACAAGGCGCCGGGCGGCTATCTGCACTGGAACATGTTCGGCAATCAGGCCATCACCACCGACTGGAAGGAATTTGAAATCAGCAAAACTCTCGAAGCTGCCCACGACGGCATGCAGACCGTAGCCTTCAACCTCTCGGTCACCGACGAGGCAAACACCTTCTATTTCGACGACATCGAACTCTCCATCTACGAGAAAGTGGGCGGAGTGGAAATGTGGGTCAACCTCACCAACAACCCCGACGCTGAATCCGACGACCTCTCCAGCTTCTACATGAACCAGGGCGACGGACAAGGCATCGTGGAGGCCGCCATCACTCCTGCAGGCCACGAAGGACGCGGCTTTGCCGTAAAGAGCAAGGACAACCCCACCAATAGCTACGACTCGCAGTTCTTCATCAAGACCACGCGCGTGTTCCAGGAAGGTGAGCAGTATCAGTTCCACGCATGGGTGCGCGCCGACCACGACGCAGCTGTAGAAACCCAGGCTCACAAGGCCAACCCCGGCGACTACCTGCACTGGAAGATGCTCGGCGACGTCAACTTCACCACCGAGTGGAAAGAAGTGACCATCACCGGCACCATCGACGCCAGCCAGGCCGGCATGAGCGTGATAGCCTTCAACCTCAACAAGGACACCTCGGCCAACACCTACTACTTCGACGACGTGGAATTCTCCTACATGTTCAAGGGCAGCTCCATTCCTCTCACTCCCGAAGAGAAGGAACAGATCATAGCCGACGACATGAAGCGCTGGATCTACGGCATGATGGAAGCCTGCGACGGCTACGTGACAGCATGGGACGTGGTCAACGAAGCTATCGCCGACGGAGGCAACTACGGTGTGAAATACGGCGACGACGACGACACCCATTTCTACTGGCAGAACTACCTCGGCGAAAACTACGTGCGCTACGCCGTGAAATACGCCCGCGAAGCCTTCGCCGAGTACGGCGGCAACCCCGACGAGCTCCTGCTCTTCGCCAACGACTACAACCTCGAAGCTGCCTACAACAACACCGCCAAGACCGACGGCCTCATCCGCACCATACGCCAGTGGGAAGCCGACGGCGTGACACGCATCGACGGCATCGGCACTCAGATGCACGTGAGCTACGAAATGAACCCCACCGCACAGGCCAAACAGGAGCAGTGCGTAGTGGACATGTTCACCAAACTCGCCGCATCCGGCAAGCTCGTGCACGTGTCGGAGCTCGACATGGGCATCAAGGACGAGAACGGCAATACCATCAAGACCGAAGACCTCACCTACGAGCACAAAATGCTCATGAGCGACTACTACAAGTTCATTGTCAAGAAATTCTTCGAAATCATACCGAAGGAGCAGCAGTACGGACTCGTGCAGTGGGCCGCTACCGACAGCCCCGAAGGCAGCGGCTGGCGCGCCGGCGAGCCTATCGGCATCTGGGACCTCAACTACGCACGCAAACCCGCCTACGCAGGCTGGTGCGACGGCCTCAGCGAAGGTTCTAATCTCTGAATCATTCTTTAAACTCCCTAAAAGCGGCGTCACGCGTGTGGCGCCGCTTTTTTTTGCCTGTAAAAAATGCAACGGGTAATTGTTTGTTTTGTAACAGATTTGTTGTAACTTTGCAGCTACAACAAGTAGCTTCAGAAACACAGTCATGGCCTCCAGAATACTTCCCCTCATATTCATCGCCACAGCGGCCATAGCAGGCTGTAGCGGCGGCGGCGACACCGGCGCCGCCCACGGCCCCTTCAAGGGCTATTGGAGCGCCCTTGCCGAAGCCGACAGCAGCGACACAGGCTACAAATACCACGTCAGGCTTGATTTCTACGACACCACCGTGTGTGTCGACGGATTCGAGCACTCGCTCGGCGTGCTGAGCATCGACGAAGACCGCGCCATATACAAACCCGTTACGGCCGATGTGATTAAAGAGGTCAACATCATAAGCAACACCGAGGCCGACATCAAATACGTGCAGCAGAGCTCAGGACAGCTCTGGAGCGGAAAACTGCTCTACGACCCCGCCTCGCACACTATGACTTTCGCCAACGGCCACATGCTCAAACCCGGGGCCGACGGCGACACCACGCCGGTGTGCCTGCCCTACAGCATAAAGCCCACCGACATAGCGTTCGGCCACGTAAGCGACAAGCCCAACTACAAGGAAATACCCGGCCACTACACAGTGCTGCAGCTGCCCGACCGCATCTACTACCGCAACGTGATAGCCGACGAAAGCACCGAGCCGCCGTTCGGCGACGTGCAGCTGCGCTGCTACTACCCCGCTACCGACCGCGACGTCAATATCACCAACGAGATAGGCTTGTCGCCGCTGGCATCCAGCTACAACGCCACAATCATAGACTGCTGGGAGATACCCGACGCAGCCGGCCTAATGCTCATAATCTGGACCGGCTCGCCCAATTTCCAGGAATTCACGCTATATCGCGTCGACGACGACAACAAGTTCAAGGACGTGGACTATGTGATAGGCCGCCGCTGCACATCCGTGGGGCTCGACCGGCCCGACAGCACCGAGGTGGCCTCACTCTACCGCGCCGGAAGCCGCGTGCGCGCCTACGACCCGCGCACCCGCACCACACGCGTCTACGACCTGTCCGGGCGTCATATAGCCGTCAAATAGCGGCGTCCGCCGCCGGCCGTTTGCATCAGCGCCGGTGCACTATATTTGCAGATATCAAGTTTTTTCCGTAGATTTGCGGCGAATAGGCTCCTGCCGTTAAACTTTTTACGCCGGCATACGTCTAAATACTAACACGGAGGCTGCTGCACGCGCGCACGCGGCTTCCCTATCGCAATCCATTTAAAAATCTCTCTATCGACCAACCATATGCGACGCTACATCACCATGATTCTCTCTCTTGCGGTGCTCGCTCTGCCGGCAGCGGCGCAAGATTACGACGACATCTACTACAACCCCAAGAAAAAGACAGCACCCAAAGCCACCGCTCCGGCCCGCACGCCGGCAGCAGTGTCAGACTATCCGGCGGCCGACACCTACATGCCCTCTCTCGGAGATGGCCTGCAGATGAGTGTCGACGAATACAACCGCCACTACACCTCCGCTCCCGACGCGGCAGAGCTTGCGCTCGACAGCCTCGCCGGCACTGATGCGTTCGCCTACACGCGACGCCTCGAGCGCTTCCACAATCCCGATGTCATAGCGCAGAGCGGCGACGAAGAACTCGCCGAATACTACTATGCCACCGAGCCGCAGACTGTGGTCAACGTCAACGTAATCGAACTTGACCCGTGGGACTGGTGGGGACCCGGATGGAACTGGGCATGGAGCTGGCGCTCGCCTTTCTACCCTTCGTACTGGAATCCCTACTACGGCTACGGCTACAACTGGGCCTGGGGTCCGACATGGAGCTGGGGCTGGGGCGGATGGTACGACCCATGGTTCGGCTGGGGACCGAGCTGGAGCTGGGGACCGGCTCTGCCGCCTCCCGGCCACGGACCCGCCTGGGGCAGCCACGCATGGCGCCCGAGCAGCCCCGGAGCCAGCCGTCCGCACCGCACCGCCACCGGCTCGGGTATGGCCAACAGCCACCGTCCCGGCAACAACGGCTACGGCGCGCCCGCACGCCCCGGCACATCGGCACGCCCCGGTTCGGCCACGCGCCCGTCGGCAGGCGGCACCACCGTCGGCCGAGGCCGCTTCGGAAACTCGCGCACCGGCAGCACCGGCATTAACCGCACGCAGTCAGGCTCCGGCCGCCGCGCCACAGGTGTACGCGGCTCTTCGGTAGGGTCGCAGCGCAGCTCCGCCGGCAGCACCAACCGCGCGCGCAACAGCAGCTCAAACAGCAATTCCTCGCGCAACAATTCCAACAACAGCAACTGGAACAACTCCCACCGCAGCAGCGGCAGCAGCTTCGGCAGCGGCAGCTTCGGCGGAGGAAGCCGAGGCGGTGGCGGCGGTTTCGGCGGAGGCAGTCACAGCTCCGGCGGCGGACGCGGACGCCGATAAAACGCGACACAGCCTGCAAGCAGGGGCGCGACGACACGTGTCGCGTCCCTGACTGCAATAGGCCACGCGCCACGCGCGTTAAACAAACCGTGCGCGCACGGTGTTATATTTTCATCCCAAACGACGTTTTCAACACCTTTTGTTTATGAAGAAGATACTCCTCCACGCAATAGCGCTCGCACTGCCCGCCACAGCGCTGGCCCAAAGCGCAACCGAAGCCTACACGCTCTCGCAGAGCGAAATCCGCGGCACGGCGCGCTTCATGGCCATGGGCGGCGCTTTCACTGCCCTCGGCGGCGACCTCTCGGCCGTGTCGCTCAATCCCGCCTCACTCGGCGTGTATCGCAGCAGCGAAATCGGAGCCACACTCGACATCAGTTTCCGCAACTACAAGACCGACAGCGAAAACCCCAGCCAGACACGCGCCTACTGCAACAATTTCGGCTATGTGGGCGTGGCGCGCCTCGGCGACTACAACACCTTGCGCACCTTCGCCTGGGGAGCCGCCTACAACCGCATCAACAGCTTCGACCGCATGGTCTACGGCTATAACCCCGTCACATCCACTTCGCTCACCAACTATGTGGCGGCCTACATGAACGGCGTAAACCCCGCCGACATGGATTTCACCAAAGAATACAATCCCTATGCCGACTCCGACATAGACTGGCTCGGAATACTCTCCTACAGCGCCTACATGATCAATCCGGCCGGCAACAGCAGCACCTACTCGGGACTGTTTCAAAACGGCACCAGGGGCGACGCCTACCTCAAGACACGCGAACGCGGCTACATCGACGAGTACGACCTCAGCTTCGGCGGCAACATCTCCGACGTGGTGATGTGGGGTCTGAACGTCGGCATCACCGACCTCAGCTACTCCCGCGAGAGCCTCTACTCCGAAAGCATGGAAGGCGCCTACATCGCCAACTATAAAGGGCAACTGACCACCGGCAACGCCGGCTTCGACCTCTACACGCCCGAGCACATAAGCGGCAACGGCTGGAACCTCAATTTCGGCCTCATAATCAAGCCCGTCAACGAACTGCGCATAGGCATGTCCATCAAGACACCCACATGGTGGAATCTCAGCCATGCCTACTACGGCGAGGTAAACAGCCGCTATTTCGACCCCTCGCTCCCCGAAAGCACCGACAAGGACCGACCGAACCCGCTGATGCTTAACGAGTACACCGACGACGCCCAGTTTGACTCGCGCCTGCGCTCGCCCTGGAAACTCAACCTCGGCATAGCCGGCGTGATAGGCAGCAAGGCCATCGTCAGCCTCGACTATGAGTACACGGCCTACCCCTCCATGCAGGTCAAATATCAGGACTACAACGGCTACTACTACACATCCAATTTCGTAGAAGACAAATACGTCACCGAAGACATCAAGAACTACTACGAAGCCGGACACTCCCTGCGCGTGGGAGCCGAATACCGCGTGACTCCCTCGTTCAGCGTACGCGCCGGCTACGCATGGCAGGGCGGCGGCGTGAAGAGCGACGTCTGCGAAGGCGACGGCTACACGCAGGTCTACACCTACGGCACCGACCGCTCCTACGTGTTCAACAAGAGCACCAACTATGTGAGCCTCGGCCTCGGCTACCGCTACAAGGGATGGTATATCGACGCCGCCTACGTGCACCGCGACCGTAAGAGCGTCTACCACTGCTACACCGACTGGGACGGCAACCGCGCGCCTCAGGGTTCGCTCTCCAACCGCGACAACAGCATTGTGCTCAGCACAGGATTCCGTTTCTGAGCCTGCGCCCGCACAATGGAATCCATCAAGCAGCTTTACAAGATAGGCCGTGGCCCGAGCAGCTCCCACACCATGGGGCCGCGCAAGGCCGCGGCCCGCTTTGCCGAGAGCCTCGACCACGCTCCGGCACGCTTTGAGGTGACGCTCTACGGCAGCCTGGCCGCGACTGGCCGCGGCCACCTTACGGATGTGGCCGTGCTCGACGTGCTTTCGCCGATAGCCCCCGCAGAAATACTCTGGGCGCCCGACACCGTGCTTCCGTTCCACACCAACGGCATGACATTCCGGGCCTACGACGCCGATGGCAGCCAGTACGCCTCGCGCACATACTACAGCATAGGCGGCGGCGATATAGTGGAAGAAGGCGAAACGCGCACTCCGGGACGCAGCATATATCCGATGACAAAAATACAGGACATACTGCAGTGGTGCGAGGAAACCGGCCGCAGCTACTGGGAGTATGTCGACGCCCACGAATCGCCCGACATCTGGGACTACCTGCGCGAAGTGTGGCGGGTGATGAAAGCGGCGGTGGAACGCGGCATCGAGGCCGAAGGAGTGCTGCCGGGCGGCCTCGGCGTGCGGCGCAAGGCCGTAAGTTACTACGTGCACGCCGCCGGATATGCCGACAGCCTTAAAAGCCGCGGCCTGGTATATGCCTACGCACTCGCCGTGAGCGAGGAAAACGCCGCCGGCGGCGAGATAGTCACGGCGCCCACCTGCGGCTCCTGCGGCATCGTGCCGGCCGTGCTCTACCATCTCCACCACTCCAAGCATTTCAGCGAGCAGCGCATACTGAGAGCGCTCGCCACCGCCGGCCTGTTCGGCAACGTGGTGAAACACAACGCCAGCGTAAGCGGCGCCGAGGTGGGCTGTCAGGGAGAAGTGGGAGTGGCCTGCGCCATGGCGGCAGCCGCCGCCTCGCAGCTGTTCGGAGGCACGCCGGCGCAAATCGAATATTCCGCCGAGATGGGACTCGAGCATCACCTCGGCCTCACGTGCGACCCCGTGTGCGGACTCGTACAGATTCCCTGCATCGAGCGCAACGCCTATGCCGCCGCACGCGCTCTGGACGCCAATCTGTATGCCGCCTACAGCGACGGACGCCATTCGGTCAGCTTCGACCGCATAGTCGAGGTGATGAAACAGACCGGCCACGACATACCCTCGCTCTACAAGGAAACGGCCCTCGGCGGCCTCGCCGTTATAAAATAGCCGTACATGTTACCGCCGCCGCTGTGTTTTGTTACGCAGCGGCGGCCTTTTTTATGCGCTTATTGCTAATTTTGCATCCCGACCATGAAAAAAAACATCACCATCATGCACCATATAGCCCGATACGTCACCGCACTTGCCGTAGCAGCCGCAGCCTGCACAGGAACTGACACCGCACAGGCCCGGAGCTGGACAGCCGACAACGGCAACGGCACCTTCACAAACCCCATACTGTACGACGAGTTTTCAGACCCGGACATAATCCGCGTAGGCGACAAATTCTACCTCGCGGGCACCACCATGCACACCGTGCCCGGGCCGGTGCTGCTCGAAAGCGACGACCTCGTCAACTGGCGCTTTCTGAGCTACTGCACCGACAGGCTCGATTTCGGGCCGAAATTCAGCCTTCAGAACGGCAACATCTACGGCCAGGGCTTCTGGGCTCCGTGCCTGCGCTACCACGACGGCACTTTCTACGTGCTCAGCAACATCAACGGCGTGGGCACACAGGTTTTCGCAGCCACTGACCCGGCCGGGCCGTGGCGCCGCGTGCCCACGGAAATCGGCATACACGACTCGTCGCTGCTGTTCGACGACGACGGCAGGGTCTATGCCGTCTACGGCTACAACGAAGTGCACATGCTCGAGCTCGAGCCCGACCTGAGTCGCGCCGTGGAAGGTTCAGACCGCGTGGTCGTGCCCGCAGGCAACACCATGGGCGAAGGCCACCATTTCTACAAAATCGACGGAAAATACTACATCGTCAGTGCCAACTATTCGCCCGTGGGCCGCATGACGTGCGCGCGCGCCGACTCGCCCTACGGCCCTTACGAAACCGTCACCATCAGCGCCATGGAAACCTTCGGCGAGCTGAACCATGCCGGAGTCGACGGAATAGGTCAGCGCGAGTCGCTGCCCGGCAAAGGCGCGCCCTTCACTCTGCACCCGGCCAAAGGCAACTATCACGGCGCCACACCACTGCACCAGGGCGGCCTCGTAAGCCTGCCCGACGGCACGTGGTGGGGATTCAGCATGATTGATTTCCACTCGGTGGGACGCACGTTCTGCATATCGCCGGTCACATGGCACGACGGATGGCCCTACTTCGGGCTGCCGCGCAACCTCGGCCGCACGCCGCGCACGTGGGACAAGCCCGTGCAGGGACACACGCCGTGCGCGCCCTACGTACGCAGCGACTCGTTCGACGGCCCCGCACTCAACCCCATATGGCAGTGGAACCACAACCCCGACACACGCCACGCCGGGCTGCACCGCGGGCGGCTGCGCATCGACGCCGGCCGCGCCGAGAATTTCCTGCATGCGCGCAACACCCTCACGCAACGCGTCATAGGCCCCGAGTCTGAAGCCACCGTGGAATTATACCTCGGCGGCATGCGCGACGGCGACGAAGCCGGCATAGCGCTGCTCAACGTGCCTTTCGCCACCCTCGGAGTGGTGTGCGACGGCAAGCGACACATAGTGCGGCGCTACACGCAGGCCGACAACACCACCACCGACCTCGACACGCTGCCGGCCGGCACAAAAAAGATTTATCTGCGCGCCGCAGGCACCTTCGACAGAGATGTGGCCAATTTCTACTATAGCACCGACGGACACACATTCACGCCCACCGGCGCCGACATACTGCTTCCGTACCAGTTGCTCACATTCCAAGGCACGCGCTACGCGCTCTATTCGTTCCGCGACCGCGACGGCAAGGGAGGCTACGCCGAATTCGACAATTTCACACTGCGCGAACCGCTGGCCGACCGCAGCGCCAATCTGCCCCTCGGCCGTACAATCATTCTCGAAAACAAAGCCGACGGCTCGCGCGCATGGGCCAACCCGCACGGCATGCTCCACAGCGCGGCGCCGGGCTCTCCTGCCTACGACAGCGACCGCACGCGCTTCCGCGTGCTCGACCGCGGCCGCGGCCGCGTGGCCCTGCAGTGCGTGGCCGACGGCAGCTTCCTGTCGGTGCTCGGAGCCGGCCTATCGGCCGACGTGCGCCTTACGCCCGACGAGCGTGGCGAGGCATCGCAGTTTGTATGGCAGGACCTGCTGCGCGCCGACTGCATGCTGATGTCGGCCGTGACACAGCGCTACATAGCCATAGCCCCCGGCACCGGCGCGCCGTACAGCGCCGATAGCCCCGGCTGCCGTCCCGACCGCCTCGACGGCTCCGTATTCAAATTCACCACCACCGACTGACACCATGAAACACCGCCTTCCGCTTCTCGCAGCAGCCATAGGAGTGCTGACTGCAGCATACGCTTCCGACCCCGTGGTCACCACATCGTTCACCCCCGACCCGGCACCCTACGTGCACGGCGACACCGTGTATCTCTTCACCGGCCACGACGAGGACGACGCACAGTATTTCAAGATGAAAGACTGGCAACTGTTCTCCACCACCGACATGCTGAACTGGACCTACCGCGGCACTCCCATCAGCACCGCCACATTCGGCTGGGCCGAACAGGGCGACAACGCATGGGCCGCCCAGGCCGTGGAGCGCAATGGAAAATGGTACTGGTACATCTGCGCCGGCGACACCGCCCGCCGCGGACTGCACAGCATAGGCGTGGCCGTGGCACCCGCGCCGGAAGGTCCCTACACCGACCCGCTCGGCGAGCCGCTCGTGCCCGGCACCACCCTTGGCTTCATAGACCCTTCGGTGTTTATTGACAACGACGGACAGGCATGGCTCTTCTGGGGCAACAACGGCATGTGGTACGCGCCGCTGGCCGACGACATGATAAGCCTGGCCGGCGAGGTGCGCGAGGTGGCCGGCCTTAACGACCCCGCCGCGTTCGGCCCGATGCGCGAGAAACGCGACTACGCCACCAACACCATGATGATGAAAACCAACTACGAGGAAGGCCCGTGGGTGTTTCGCCGCGGCGACACCTACTATATAGTCTATGCGGCCGGCGGCGTGCCTGAGCATATGGCCTACTCGTATGCGTCGGACATACACGGCCCGTGGACCTACGGAGGACGCATCATTGACGAATCTCCCGCAAGTTTCACCATACACGGCGGCAGCATCGAGTTCAAAGGACGCCACTTCATGTTCTACCACAACGGACTGGCTCCCAACGGCGGAGGATTCCGCCGCGCCACCACCGTAGAAGAATTCAGCTGGCAGGGCGACAGCCTGCCGTTTATTCCGCACACACGCGGCGCCTTGGCAAAAGGCACCGGCACTCTCGACCCCTACAGCCGCGTGGAAGCCGAAACCATGGCCGGATGCTACGGCCTCAAGACCGACCGGCGCGCGGGCAGCGACCATTACATAACCTCGGTGCACAACGGCGACTGGCTGAGGCTGCGCGATGTCGACTTTGGCGAGGAGCTGCCTGCTGGAGCCGCGATGTCGGTGATATTCTCGGCCGTTAAAGAAGGCGGCTGCGTGGAGTTTTACCTCGACCGTCCCGGAGGCACCCTGCTGGCCCGCGTGGAGGCTCCCGTCGGCGCAGAGGCCGGACTCGTCGGCACAGGCGATGCCAAGGCCGGCGTGAGCGGCATACACGATGTGTATCTGCTGTTTCGCGGTGGCGACAGCGAGCTCTTCGACGTAGACGCATGGCAGCTGCACCGCCCGCTATAGTAAAAAACTCGTCCCAAATAGCCTATAGCCCAAATCAAAGTGTTATATTTGCAAAATAATTCCAAATACGACACTTAAAATGATATTAGAAATAACTCTCACCAACTTTTTCTCGATAAATGAAAAGATAACTCTGGATTTGCAGGCTGCCAACATCCAGACAAAGGAGGCGCGTGCCCTCGCCGACAATACATTTGCGGTCGGGAATGAAAGACTGCTGAAAACGGTTGCCATCTATGGAGCAAACGCTTCCGGCAAGAGTAACATAATCAAGGCTGTAAAAACGGCAGTCGATATGATACTCGACTCCCACAACTACAATGAGGGTGACAGTTTCGGCTTCAAGCCGTTCAAGTTCGGAGAAAAAGACGCTCCCAGTGAGTTCTATATACGTTTCATTATTGACGGGATTGAACATGAGTATTCATTCAGTTGCACCCGTGATGCAATAATAACCGAAAGCCTGTATTATTATCCGAAAGGCAGACGTGCGCTGATTTTTTCGCGTGACGAACGTATATCCGGCGGCAAGAAAGAGAAATATGAGTTTACCAATGTTATCCGTCGCCCGATGGATGTAGCGTCCAA